>CAYTNJ010000052.1:0-8812 GCA_964439155.1 uncultured Candidatus Peribacteria bacterium
GGAGCCAACTGGCCATTCTTGAAGTTGCGACTGCTTTCATACGCAAGAGATATGGAACCATCATGGTTAAGATATAATGCCATCCGATGCGGCTTCGTTCCTCCGTAGGCATTGGAGTCTTACTTATGATTGTGGTTGCTATTCCGTTCGCAATGGCAGCAACTCTGTCGGATATTTCGGAGAATGCCGATAGGAAGGCGATCGAATACCTCCACAATCAAGGTATAGTGACAGGTTACTCTGATGACACCTTCAGGCCGGAAAAGACAGTGAACCGCGCGGAATTGCTGAAGGTTCTCATCGGCAGCATTGGAGCGCAAGCGTCGGCTGATGAGTTCCATGACTGTTTTCCGGATGTGGGGAGGCAGTGGTTCGCGCCATACGTCTGCTATGCGAAAGAACGGAGATGGATCTCGGGATATGCGAATGGATTGTTTCACCCGGAACTTCCGGTGAATACAGCGGAAGCAATCAAGATGATCGTGAATACATACGGCTACGAATCTGCGCAGTCGTCATTCTCGGCTCCGTTCAATGACATCGATCCCACCGCTTGGTACGCCCCGTACGTGGAGATTGCGCGCACGGTGGGGATATTGGATGGAACCGGTGAGCGGCTGGGAATTACAGAGCACGTTTCTCGGGGGAAAATAAGCGGTCTGATCGAGAGTGCGATGCGCAGCAGAGATGTGCGAACCGCACCGCAAACGGCGGACGTGCGCGCGACAGAGGAAGCCCGTCGTGCGGCTAGCGCGAGCGAGCGCATCCGCACCCTGCTCGGGAATGCCAGTCCGCGCAGGGGCGGCGGAGGTGCGGGAGGCGACAGAGCCGAGGGGAACGCGAATAGCAGCGGTCAGCGTGCGCTCTCCTCCCCTGCCATTTCCCTGGGCAATCTGACAAAGACATACGGAGACAGTGCATTCGTCGTCACTGCAACATCCAATAGCGCAGGCACCATTACCTACGCGTCGAGCGATACCGATGTCGCCACCGTCGCAGGGAATACCATCACAATCGTCGGTGCGGGCACCACGACTATCACGGTCACGCAGGCAGAGTCCGGCGACTACGCAGCCGGCTCGACGACTGCGACACTGACGGTTGCGAAAGCGGAATGTTCGGCAGCACTTGCTTCAAACAACAATCCCAGCCAATTCAGCCAAAGCGTGAAGCTGACGGCATCGCTGACGTCCGGCACTACCGGGATCGTGACCTTCTACAGCGGGTCCCTCGTTCTGGGGAGCGGATCCGTCGTACATCACTCAGGAAGTCTGACGTTGACCACTCTCAAGCGCGGAACGGGAAGCCTCACCGCAGCCTATGGCGGAAACACGAATTTCAACAGCTGCACAAGCCCGGCAATGCTTCAGCGGGTATACCGGAACCAATGTTTGCAGGCAGGATTCTGCCGAAATGGCGGCACATGCACCAATATTGGCGATGGGTTTTCCTGCGCATGCGTCGTTCCATATTCCGGAGTTCGATGTGAATTGTCAGACTCGTTCTGCAACCCTGATCATGGCGGAGGTACTTGTTTCAATGGTGGGATCTGCGAAGCATCTGTGTCAGGTGGAGAATGCAACTGTGCCGACTGTTACTCCGGCACCTTCTGTGACGTGTATCTGCCTGATGCATGCGCGTAGGCATGAGTCGCAACCTGCGGCGAAGCGATGAGAGCCGTTCGAACAACCTGAACCACGTCGAGCCATCTCGACATAGGAAAACAATCCGACGAAAACAATTAACATCTGCAACAAAGGAACACAAAGCCGGCTCTTTCTTTTGAACAGATACTTCACTACTACTGCGTAATATTCTGCCACTCATGAGAAACTGAAAATTCTGCTGATACGATACAATCTCCATATGTCGCGCCGTCTTCTTGTAATCGTCATCATCGGAACGATGATCGGAATACCCATGATGAACGACGCACAATCTGAAGCAGCATCATTTTCGAGCGGAAAGATAGCACAGCTTCGAAACGCACGATTGCTGAAGAGGAAGCTTTTGATAATCGGACGAGATACAACGTCGCATTCCTCAGTATCTTCGTTACCCTATGTGTCATGGGAGGCATTCCGCCTTAGTAAACGCCGTGGCGGTGGCGGAAGTGGGCAGCGCACGATGGCAAGTTCGAGCAGTGCCAGCTCGCTCGTCACACCCATGATCACCTTCAATGCCATAACGAAGAATTATGGCGACACGAGCTTCACCCCCTCGCTGACATCCGACAGTAATGGCGCCTTCACGTTTGAATCAAGCAATACATCCGTTGCAACAGTCGGCGGCAATACCATTACCATTGTTGCGGCAGGGACAACAACCATTACCGCAATGCAAGCCGCCAGCGGAAATTATGAGCCAAGAACGGTGGCGGCGAACCTCACCGTCAATCCCATCACACCGACAATCACGGCACTCATCACCATTACAAAGAGTTCCACCGATCCACCGTTCGATTTGTCGGATCCCACATCGAACAGCGCCGGAGTATTCTCGTTCACAAGCACAAATACAGGCATTGCAACAGTCTCGGGAAGGACAGTTACACTTGTCGGTCCCGGTACAACAACGATCATCTCCACACAGGCTGCAAGCGGCAACTACAAGAGCGGGTCCGGAACTACAACACTAAACGTTTCACCGATAGACAATGAATCGGCATGATCCTGATCTGTACAATCGAACAGCGTGCACTACGCCGAGCCAATTGTAAGACCACAAAACACCTTGCCCTTTAGCTCGGTGTTGTTTAACTTTAAATCATGCCCCTCATCAACATTTGGATAAACTTCAACGGAAACGCAGAAGAAGCATTTACCTTTTACAAGTCCGTCTTTGGCGGAGAGTTCGCAAAAATTGTGCGCTTCAAGGACATCGCAAGCGCTGAATTTCCGGTCCCGGAACATGAGGCAAATAAAATCATGCGCATTGCTTTGCCTATCGGCAAAAACATGTTGATCGCGAACGACGTTCCAGAAGTCATGGGGCGGGTAAGCGAAAATGAAAACCGAACAAAGATTTCGATCAGCGCGGAAAGCAAAGAGGAGGCGGAAACATTATTCAACGGACTTTCCGCAGGCGGAGAAGTAGAGATGCCTATGGGTGAAAGCCCGTGGGGTTCCTATTTTGCGATGTTCCGGGACAAATACGGCATTGAATGGACGATTGAGTGTGAGTCGAAGTAGAACCGACAGAGTGGGTGTGCAGTCTATATAAGATACTTCATGCATCCCGTCTTCCGTCATTTCTGCAATATCATTTGCGGTCAACAATCGTTAACATTCGGTTGTCATTTTTCTTGTGATGAAGAAACATTTTTTCTCTTCTCTCCTGCTGGCGCTGTTGCTTGTTCCCTACGGGGCAAGCGCGCGTATCTTCACCTTCGGCACGCCAGTGCAATTCCATGCGAGCAATCCGCAGTCGAGCGCTGTCACGAGAATTGATGCAACGCATGTCCTGATCGTCTACGGCGATTCGATCGTGAATAAGGGATACGCGCGCATCGCGACCATCAGCGGTACCTCCGTCTCCCTCGGCAGTGCGTATGAGTACAGCGCATCGTATGCTGCCATGACGAATGTCACCATGCTGGACGACACGCACGCGGTCATCGTCTACAACGATTATAACAACGATAGAACGGCAACCGCACTGATCGCCACCATTGCTGACGGCGCGCTGTCCTTCGGCTCCCCGGTCAGCGTGGCGACTAATACGGATAACGGCGTCGGATACGGCTACGGTATCGCAACACTCGATGCGACGCATTTCGTGCTGTCTTATAAAACATCCATTGAAGGCGATAGGGAAATGGACGAGGAGGACCAACATACCGGCTATGTCGTCATAGGCAGCGTGAGCGGGACATCCATCACCATGGGATCGGCGACAACGTTCATGGAGGACAATCCGGGCGCGATGAGCGTTGCCGCCCTTGATGCCACGCACTTCGTTTTGGCAAACAGCGGCCAGAGCCAGGTGCAAGCCGGAAGCGTGAGCGGGCTATCCATTACGCTCGGAAGCGCCGTTTCCATTGACAGCGGTTCGCCGTTCTTGGGCAAAATCGATGCGACGCACTTCCTCCTTAATACCACGGTGGATCCCGACAGAGCGCGCATCGGCGTCGTCTCGGGGACGAGCATCTCCCTTGGAACCTCCGTGAGCTACGCGAGCACGTCGACAAGCTATGGCGCCACCGTGGTCCTGGACCCCACGCATGGGGTAGTCATTTACAAAGATCATGCCGTGTCCGTGACGATGAACGGCACGACGGTCACTGCCGGAACGGATACCAGTTATGACTCGAATACGGGCCTCACCTTTGCTTCCGCTCTCAGTGCCGGAACGTTCGTTATCGGCTATACGGGAAGCGATAACACGGGGTATGTGATCGTCGGGGCCGACCTTACGGCTCCGTCGCCCGTGTCGGGTCTCACGGCTTCGGCGAACGGCGCGGATGCCTTGCTCAGCTGGACGAATCCGACGGACGACGACTTCGCCTCCGTCACCATTCGACGCTCAACCACGTCCTATCCCACGGGCATCACCGATGGAACATCCGTCACATCGGGCCTCACGGGAACCAGTTGGACCGACGGCGGTCTCGCGAACGGCACGCACTACTTCAGCGTCTTCGCCATCGACGCCGCGGGCAATGTTTCCACGGCGGCCAATGCGACTGTTACCACAGCCGCGACGAACGAAACGCCGCGTCAGAGCAACGGCGGAAGCAGGGGCGGCAGTACGCAAAAAATTCGTGAGGCATTGTCCCTGCGGTCGAAAGATGCGCCTACGCATCCGGCCGCTCCCCAGGCGAATCCTTCCGTCAGCCCGTTGCAGGTGCGCACCTGCACCCGTGTTCTTAGGCTTTTTTCGGGCAATGCCACCATGATGAACCGCGTGAATGAGCGCCTGCAGAAGCGCTTCGGCTTCACGTGCGAGGGATAGTCGAGCCAAATACATCAGTCATTGCAACAATGGACATCGTGCATCCTGGCGATCGAAGAACGGATGCACATGGCTTTTATGTTGAGATTATAACGAATGAATTCGGTGCGAAAGCTGAGCGGCGTGATCCAGTCGGTACATTCTTCGTACAGCTCAGCAAGTGCGATCAACACGGCGATGTTTCTTTTTGTGTGCCATTGCATGTGATTCACGACATGTTCCGACGTTTCCCACAGCTGCCGGATTGTCGCTTCGTATGCGTGCGCATCCTCTCCGTTCCAAGACTGGAGAGGGATGACTGCGTGGCGGAATTCCTCAATGTATCGAGCACATTTTTTCGTGATGTTGAAGTCGTGCCACCAGTCCGGCTCGTCGAAGAGCAAATAGCCGTAAAACTCTGACTGAGGATACTTCGGGGCATTGGACATAGTGGATCAGAATAGACTCAGGAAGCCTCATAACCAAGGGCTGGCGGATTGCAGAATGGCATGGTTGCTCATTTGAACCGCCTCAACCACCCCGATCCCATTTCACGTCGTGCTAAAATAAAGTAACCATGGACAATAAGGCACCCGACACAAAGCACCGCATCTACACCATGACCTTCACGCGGGTCTACCCGATGTACATCGCGAAAGCCGAAAGAAAAGGGCGCACGAAAGCCGAGGTAGATGAAATCATTGATTGGATGACGGGCTATACGCAGAAAGGATTGGAAGGCCAACTGAAGAAAGAATCGACCCTGGAAGCCTTCTTTGCCGACGCTCCAAAACTTCACCCTTCGCGCAAGCTGATCACGGGCATGATTTGCGGCGTGCGGATCGAAGACATCGAAGATCCGCTCATGCGGGAAGTTCGCTATTTGGATAAATTGATCGACGAGCTGGCGAAGGGGAAGGCGATGGAGAAGATTTTGCGGGCTTAAGCCGTCAGCTCGTTTTCGAATTCCCTATGCAAGGCACCGCGCACGAATTTTTCACACACGCTCCCGGCGGTAGCGATGATGACGGAGACCAGTATCGCGAACAGACCCATCGCAACCCCTCCGGCAATATCATCCGTACCGCTGACGGCGATGAACAGAAAAACCATTGCCGGCACAATCAGCACGACAAGGGCAATGGAACAATAGTAGATTATCCGTAATGCTCTCACGGACTGCGGGGAGACCAGTTGATTGTTGCCGATGTATCCGAGCAAGCGAAACGCTTGATAGAGCTCCACAAAAAAGAAAATCGATGACACATAGGCATACGCCAAGAACGGATCGTTGAAGTAGATCTCAAAGAACGTGGCATTTACATTTCTTCCTTCAAAGTGGGGTTCCACCAGCAGGAAGATTAGAACGCCGATGCCGATGAGCACGATGACTGCTCTTAGGAATGTCGTGATGACGCGTCTCATAGAAAAAGAAGTAGGTTATTTTTTCTTCTCAGGTTTGTACTCCAAAACATCCCCCGGCTGACACTCCAATGCTTCACAGATTCCCTCAAGCGTGGACCAGCGGATCGCTTTGGCCTTGCCGTTTTTGAGGATCGAGATATTGGCCATGGTGATGCCCACTTTTTCCGAGAGTTCGGTGACGCTCATTTTGCGCTTGGCCAGCAGGACGTCGAGGTTGATGAGGATGGGCATGGGGTCGAAGTTAGATGGTTAAATCGTTTTCCGCCTTGATATCGATGGCGCTTTGCACGAGCTTTTGCAGGACGGCCGCGAACGTGGCGACCACGAGCGGGGCGCACACGATCGCGGCTCCCATGACGATGCCGCCCGGGGCATCATCGAGTTCGCAAAAGATGACCACCAGCGGCATGCCGAACGCGTAGCCGACGCTCATGGCGATCGCGCAGTACTTGATCATCCTCAGCGCCCCTACGGATGCTTCCGAGAACGCATTGTTCTTATCGATGTAGTGCAACAATTTGAATGCCTGATAGAGCGCAAAGAAAAATGGCGCGGCCGTAAAAGAGAGCCCGACGAGCGCGGGATAGACCGAGCGCTTGAACTCCGGCAATTCTCGCAGCAACACCCGCCAGATTTCCGGGAGCAAAAAGATGCACAGTGCCGCTACCGCGACGGCGATGAGCAGGATGACCGCTTTGAGGAAGAAGGTAGACACGCGCTTGAGAGGGGTTTTCATGGAGAAGAAGTGAACGAATGTGCGCACAGGAAAGCACAGGATTTATCGAATTACAATAAAAATATATTGTTTTTCAATTTATCTGACAAAACGAGGCCCACTGCCCTCAGACTTCTTTTCCGGCTGCTTCCGCCTCCGCCTCCATCGCCGCCAGGCGCGTGTAGTAGTCGGCGAACTCGCGCAGGTGGGCGAGGGCGATCTTGCCCGTGATGAGCGGATCGTCGTCGGTCACGTTGGTTTGCGGGTCCTTGGCGCCGTGCTCCAGTTCCACCTCCATCCCCCGTCGGAATTGCTCGAGGTCGAACGGGCTCTTACTCCAATCGATCTTGAGTTGCTTGGCGACGGTGCCTGCCTGGTCGGCGGTGAAGTGTCGGGAGGTCATGGGAAGGAAGGGAAGGGAGTGAGAAACTGTTGTCAAAGAAGATCACTGACCGCGACGCCGAGAAAGTACGGCCACACGATCAACGCCAGCACGCCTTTCCAAAATCCCAGATGCAGGAAGCCGATGGTGAACAGCCAGGAAGCCAGCCAGAAGCCGCCTGCCGCCGAGTGGTGTTCGATGCGGATTTTTTCCATGGGAGGTGGAGGAAAAGTAAGCAATGAGCGATGAGTCATGCGGCCAGCCAGCCGCCGTCGACATACAGCGTCGAGCCGGTGATGTATCCCGCCTCCTCGGAGGCGAGGAACACGACGGCGGCGGAGACTTCTTCGGGTTTGCCCATCCGCTTGAGGGGAATATGCGCGAGCGTGGCTTCGAGCGCTTCTTTGGGCATATGCGCCGCGCCGACCATGGGCGTATCGATGGCGCCAGGTGCGACGGCGTTTACGGTGATGCCGTACGGGGCCCATTCGGCCGCGAGCGTTTCGGTCATGCCGATGATGCCGCCCTTCGATGCCGTGTAGTGTGCCGCGCCTGCAAAGCCGATGCCCGCTCCGCCCGAGGCGATGGACGAAATGTTGACGATACGTCCCCACCCGTTCTTTCGCATTTCCTTGGCGGCTCGCCGCGCGCAGAGGAATTGCCCTTTGAGATTCACGGAAAGCGTTTCATCCCAGTCCGCGTCCGTCAGGTCCAGCGCGGGTTTGGGTTTGAAGATTCCCGCGTTGTTCACCAGGATGTCGAGACGTCCGAAAGTATCGACAGCTTCGTCGAACGCTCGCTCGATCGCGAGAGGATCGGTTACGTCCAGCGCGAGCGCCGTCGCTTTTCCCCCTTTGGCTACGATGTCCCGCGCGACGTCGTCACAGATCTTGCCATCCGGACCCGTCACGATCACCGACGCTCCTTGTGCGGCCAAGAGCAGACAATCCGTGCGGCCCATGCCCGTGCCGCCGCCCGTGACCAAAGCAATTTTTCCGTAGAGGTTGAACATGCATGAGGGGAGGAAATCAGGGACGATGATACGCCAACGCTTTGGCGGTCGCAGGATGTCGCTTGCCGTAGGACCATACATCCGAGATATTCCGCGGACTTTCGCTTGAGCGTTCAGGGAAACACCGTCCATGCACCGGAAGGAATCGACCGTGCAAGCCCCATTTGTCCGCATGTACGTGACACGCTCTCATGCAGGCTCGCGTTCGGCTGCATTTCCCTTGCCGCGAAGATGGAGCGAAAGAAATCATGATGCATGGGGGAATCAGCGGATATGGATGAGATAGATCATGGCCTTGGCGGGACGGCTGTTATCCCAAGAGAGGGCATAGCGCAGCGAGACGGTC
>CAYTNJ010000053.1:0-7390 GCA_964439155.1 uncultured Candidatus Peribacteria bacterium
CCCTTCGGGGCCGCAACACCCCCACCGCCGCCGTGGACGACTCCTTTCCACGCTGCCCTGTCCTGAAGTTTTTCTTAACGTTCAACGCGTTTTTAGAGCATCTTTAAATTTCCCCCCCAAAGTACCTTGCATAACCAAGTACTGTGTACTACTCTGGCCGCATGAGCACGGAATTCACGACCGACAATACGAAGGCGCAGATGCGCAAAGGCATTCTGGAATTCTGCATCCTTCTCATCGTTGCGGACGGCGAGGCCTACTCCTCCGACATCTTGGTGCGCCTCAAGGAAGCCGACCTGCTCGTGGTGGAAGGCACGCTCTATCCCCTCCTAAGCCGCATGAAGAACGCGGAACTGCTCTCCTACGAATGGAAGGAATCGAAAAACGGGCCGCCCCGTAAGTACTACATGATCACGAAAAAGGGCGAAACCGCCCTGAAAGATCTCATCAAGACCTGGTCTTCCCTCAGCCAGTCCATCACTTCCCTCCTCCGCCATGCATAAGACGGTTTCGGTCTCCATCGGCGCTTCGCTCTTCGTCATCGAAGAAAGCGCTTACGCCAAATTGGACGCCTACTTAAAGGCCATCCGCGGACACTTCGCTTCCTCGCCCGACGCGGAAGAGATTTTGTCCGACATCGAAGACCGCATCGGCGAAGAGTTGAGCGAAACGCTCTCCGTGCGCAAGAAAGTGATTTTGATGAAAGACGTGGAAGACGTGATCTGCGCCATGGGTACGATCGAAGACTTTCAACAATTCGACGCCGACGTGCCGGCCGGCGACAGAAAGAGCGGAGACGACGCGCTGCCTCCCTGGAAAAAACTTAAGCTCTACCGCGACGCCGACGATCAGATCATCGGCGGCGTGTGCGCGGGCATCGCGAAATACTTAGGTCTAGATCCGCTGATCATTCGCCTTGCGTTCGGCTTGTCTCTGCTGCTCGGCGGGTTCGGCGTCATCCTGTACATCCTGCTCTGGATCTTGCTCCCCGAAGCCCGGACCACGGCCGAAAAAGTGGAGATGACCGGCGGACGCGTGACGCTGAGCGCGATTCAAAACCGGATTGATGCAACACTGCCTCCCGAGAAGCGCAAAAGCATGTTGAATACCCTTTTCACGCTCCCTTTCGCGATAATCGGCACGGTTCTCCGCGCGCTCGGGCGAGTCTTGCGCGTGCTTTTTCCGCTGGCCGGGCGCCTGCTCGGCCTGCTGATCCTGGTCGCCTGCTCGTTCGCCATCGCGATGATGACATTCGTCTTGCTGGCACTGCTCTTTAATCCGACTTCGCCGTACATCGGGTTCCCGCTTGCCGCCAGCTTAAGCGCCTGGAGCTATGTAACCCTGCTGCTCTCGGCGTATGCGGCCGTGATCCTGCCCCTCATCTTTGTCATCCTGTTTGGCGCCAGCCTCGTCAGTCTCCGCAATGTCTTCACGATGCCCGCGGTCACCGCGCTTGGCAGCGTGTGGTTCTTCATGCTGGTAGTCGGTGGCGTGACGGCGTTCACGGTGGGGCCACAGATAGAAACGGCGGTACAGCGCTACGAAGCCGAGCACCATGCCATGGTAACCACTCCTTTCGATCTAAGAGACTTCACGGTCATTGAAGTCGGTGGCATCACGCGGCTCGAGGTGACGAAAGGCGATGCCTTTAAGGCGGAACTGGAAAGCGCGAAAGACGACGTGGCGCTGATCAACCTGGCGGTCAAAGACGGCATACTCACGCTGGAAAGAAGTCATCGAAACGACCGCTGTATCTTCTTTTGCGGCGATCGCGGCCATACGTTGCGTGTGACCATGCCGTCGCTCCAAAAACTGGAAACGTCCGGCGTCGCCTACGCGACAGTCAACGGTTTCTCCGAAGAAGAAGCGATGTTTTCGGCCTCCGGCAACTCGTATATCGAAGCCGCGCTCGACGCACAGACCATGAACATAAACTTAAGCGGCGTCTCGCATATCAGCCTGAAGGGAACGGGCACCAAGTTGATGTCCGTACTGAGCGGCAATTCCACGCTGAGCGCCTCGGCATTCTCGGTGAAGACGGCGGTGGTGAGTTTAAGCGGCGTCAGTCAGGCGATGATCGACGCGAGCGAGGAGATCACGGGCGAAGCCTCCGGCAACAGCTCCCTCTACTACGAGCAAGAACCCGCCAAGTTGGAAGTGGAAACCTCGGGCGTGAGTGCAGTGCGACAGCGCGAGGAGGACGATGGATATGAGCAATGGTGAGTTCGAGAATTTCGCGCCCATTGCTTCCGGCATCGGGCGCGTTTATCGTAGGTGCAGAGCGTCGACTAACGTTGTCGATGCGCCGTATGTTTTCACTCCACCGTGAGGAGGAAGTCCCGTGGATTTCCGTCCGCTCAATGAGCTTGAGAGGCGCCAACTCGTCAATGCCCTGCGGGGCAACGCGGAGAGCGATCGTGCGATCCTTATGGATCGCCGCGATACCTCGTTCGCGGGTACCGCGGAAGAAGTCAGTGACGAAGAGGTCATCTCGGCCATCAAATCGGTCCCGTGCCACTACTAGCGGCATTGGGAAACAGAAAACATAGGGGGTCGCCATCGCGCGACCCCCGACCTCGCATGCAAAAATCCCGTTTCCCCTGAGCGCGGAGAAACGGGCAGAGATCGGTCAGTGCGGCAAAAATGTGCTGATCCAGGTCAGCACGCCGCCGATTGACAACGCAATGATGAAGAGGGAGACGACGCTCCAAAAACTCGGCTTTTCCATGACGGCTCCTTTCACTGGCCGTTGCGAAAAAAAAGGATCTCTACACCCAGTGTAAACGAGACCCTTGTTTTGACAAGTTTTGCTTACATGTCGCACCCCAAGGCCTTTTTGCACTGGGCCTTGTCGGCGGCGGGCGCCTGGTCGCAGGCGGCGCACATCTGCTTTTTCGCGTCATCGGGCATGCCCGATTGCTGCATCATCTGCATTTGGGCCTGTAGATCGATGAATGTTTTCTCCGCGGGGGGCACGAACATGGCTGCCTCGGGCGTCCACTTGGCGCAGGAGAATTCCGTCTTTCCCTCTTCGTCGAGAGCCGTTTCGCCTTCCATCTGCTCGCCGAACATCGAGATATCTTCGGCGTCCAGTTTCATCATCATGCCCTGCGGCTCCTCGTCGGACCACAGGTATACGGTGTCATTGGCACGCAGCATGTTGGCCATTTGCGATTCGCCGTTTTTCTGCGTGACGGTGAAGGCTCCGCGGATGTTCTTGCCGCCTTCTTGAAAGTGCATGGTGCCCGCGGTGCGGTTGCCCATGTCGTCGGTGTCTTCGAAGTCACAGGTGTAATCGCCGCCGAGCGTGCGCAGCTCCGCAAAGGTCATGGTCTTTTTTTCAGGCTGGCTGACCTGCTGCGTCGGAGCGGGAGTGCAGGCGGCGAGCAAGGAAAGCGTTGCGAGGATGGCGAGGGTGCGGGGGGTGGTCATGGCAAGACTCTATCGCAGAACACGCGGGAAGCAATGTCAAAACGGCCGCCGAACACCTTGATGTCAGAGCTTAAGCTCGCACTCGCCCACGTTTCTCCATTCATTCGGCCAGCCGATGCCGCGGCAGAGGGCCAGGCGGTTTGCGACGAAGGTGTGCGGATAGGTTCCCGCTTCCATCGCCATCGCGGGCTTTTGCTCCAGGGGATAATCGCCATAGAGCAAGCTGATATGCGGCAGAAAATCCGGCAGCGGTTCTTTGCCGAAGGCTTTCGCGATCGTTTCTTGCATCCTCTGTAATTCCGGCGTCAGCTCGGCGCGAGCAAACAGGCAGCGATGCCAAATGTCTCGGGATTCAAGGGCGATCAGTGAGACCGGTATCGCGTGCAAATCCGCAGCCGCGTTTTTCAGCGTATCGAACAACGCTTCTTCCGCCCCGTGCAGATCGCTGATGAGGGTGATGTGCGGATCGAAAATAGGCGCATCGTACTTGGTTGCAAGATGCGCGATGACGCGCCGAAAGTCCTCTTCTTCATTGTGCGGCGGCAGAAGGAAAATGCTGTAGCAATCGGTGCGTTCGATGGGCATGCGCCGAGAATACCGGAAATTGTCGTAACCTTTCACCGTTTTGCTCGTATACTCCTTTTATGACCACCCTCCGCCACCTCTCCCCTCTCCTGGCCGTTCTGGTTCTCACCGCCTGCATGTCCGCCGAGGCGCAGATAAAACAAGAAATCGCCGAAGCCAATTACTGCGACACCGCCGACGACTGCGAGGATGCGGGCGGCAAGTGCCCGTTCGATTGCTTTGTCTTCGTGAACAAGAGCGAAGTCGATAGAATCAAAACCCTCGTGGACGACTTCGAGTCGCAATGCGTGTATTCCTGCGTGGCATTAAATCGCGTCGACTGCATCGATCATCAGTGCAAGCCCGTGTTCGACGCGCCCGTCGTGCAGAACCCGCAACCGGAAGGAAACGCGGGCGAACGCTGTACCATCGACGAAGACTGCGTGACGCCGATGGATTACCTGATCCGCTCCAGCTGCCCCTTCACGTCGCTGTGCATGGAAGGCAAGTGCGCGGTGGTGTGTCCGATGGCTTCGATAAACCTGGATCCTCCGATCAAGCAGGGCGAACCCGCTGTATGCAAGGCGGACAGCGACTGCGACTGCGGCAACTTTGTCACGAGCGGCCAGGGGCGCTGCGCGTGCGACGAAGGACGGTGCGTGGCGGTGGTGAAGGAGTAGCTGGGCTACCGACCCACCCTGCACGGATCCCCCGTCACCGGATCGAGGATGAACGTTTTTGACGGTTGCAATTGTTGATCCACCGCGACGCGATGATCGAACACGAAACATTCTCCTTCAAACTCCCGCTCAGGGAACTGTTCGAGATACTTCAGAATGCCGCCGTCCAATTGGTACACATTCTCATAGCCTTCCGCTTCCATGGCCAACACGGCTTTTTCGCAGCGGATGCCGCCCGTGCAATAGAGTAAAACTTTTTGATCTTTGGGAAGGTTGGAGGCGCGAACAAAGTCTGGGAATTGATGGAAGTAGCGAATGCCGGGATCCACCGCCCCACGGAATTTACCGATCGCGACTTCGAAGGTGTTGCGCGCATCGATCACGACGGCGTCTTTGTCTTGCAGCATCTCGTTCCACGCAGCAGGGCTGAGATGCTTGTGCGTGCCCTGCGGCCGGATGCCGGGTTTGCGCAGCGTCACGATTTCCTTCTTCACCTTTACGCTCCAACGGCGAAATACCTCACCCTCCGCAGTGCTGTCTTTAAACACCATCTCCGGATGCAGCTGACGAATGCGCGCTTTCCACTGAGCGATCGCTTGCTGCGAGCCACACACGGTCGAGTTGATCCCCTCTTCCGCTATCAATACCAATCCTTTCATTTTCCGCTCCTCGCCGAACGCGGACAATTCTTGTTGCAGCGCCACGGTTTCTTCCTCGCTTAAAGGAAAGAAGGCGTAGCTGGCGGCGATATGGACGGGCATGGGCATGAGGAAGAAGTATACGCATGTAAGGCGGAGGAAGAACGTGTTTTCCACCCGTTATGCCTATCCTATTTTTTTCTCTTCATACAGCGCAAATATCGGCTTTAATACACATCATGTGACTCACTTGTTGTTCGTTTTTACGTCACCTGGATACCATCTGTGCATGATCAATGCAGTAATGGCCGCCGGCACACATGCTTCGAGGCAAGAAGCAGACACTACATCGGCACAAAAGCTTGCGCAGATGCGAACCGCCTTGCTGCACAAATGCGTGTACGTGGATTTTGTGGAGCGGTTCTGCGACGACGTGCGGAATATCCATACCTTGATGCCGTCGCTGGTAAGACAGATGGATCATGAGACGGAAGAACCAATGGACCAGGATAGGCAAATGCACTGGAAGCAATCTCTTGTCGCGCTCGCCTCGGTTTTGCGGCAAGCCGGCCTGACTAAGCAAATCATTCTTCTGGAATACTCTTTGCCCAAGGCTGATAGACACGGCCAGCCTCCGCGAATGGATGCGCTGATTCTCGGGCAAAACATTTTCGGCCAGCACTCCGCATCCATCATCGAATTAAAAGGATGGGACAGCATCACCGGCGAATCTAAAAGACCCGGCATGGTTTGGGTCATGCGCAATGGCTCTGCCCGTGAGGAAATTCATCCGACACGACAAGCGGCGGGCTATATTCTTTCACTGAAAGGACTGCTGAATATCTGCGGAGTGCGTAAAGATTTTCTTACCACCCAAGCTTTCGTTTATTTGTATAACATCCGCCATACGCTATCGCCGGAAGTATCCACCGCGCTGTTCGGCGGTAAATCGACTCCCCTACGCTTACTTGTTTCCTTGAATACGGGATTGTATGCCGGAGAACTGGCAAATAAATTGCGTAGAAGCGTGGGCAAGGGAGCAGGAATCGTCGCCTTGGAAAGACTTTTAGAAGTGCATCACCGCGCCAAAAAACTTTGTGACGAATCGAAGGGCGGCGAAGAGGTCATCGGCAATCCCTTGGGCGAGCGCACACGCAAAAAGATCGCAGAACTTCTCAGAAGAGTGAAGTAATGCGATCTTTGAAAAACTTCTTTACGCCTTCTTCCCCTGGATCCTCGTAAGGAGCTCGGGGTTGCGGAAGTAAGCACCCAACGTCATGAGTGCGAAGAGGACGAAGAGGGGGGTGCAATCCGCGAGCGGAAAGCCGTGCGTCAGGTTGGTGGCGAGCGCCCCGCCCATGTAGCCGACCATCAGCACGAAGCCGACCGTGGAGGTGCGCGGGATCACGTAGAGGAGGACGATGAGGATTTCCATCACGCCGAGAGGGTACTCGAGGCCGTAGGTGCCAAGGCGCTTGGCGAACTCTTCGCCTTCGGAGCCGGGCGCGAGGGGAATGAATTTCATGACGATGGCGAACACGTGGAACGCCGCGACGAGGCCGACGCAGAGCCAGCCGATGACGGAACTGAGACGGAGTTTCATAGAGAGAGAAAAAGGGAGTGGAAGGATGCCGGGGAGTGTAACGGATATTTGGCGTACGCGTAAGACAGCCCCTGGTATCATGGACGCATCGCTAACGACCGTTCCAAGCAGCGGGTGGTACGTGTGCATGACAGCATGCAGACCGCGCAGTACACGCTTTCGGAACCTATGGGCAAGAATTTCGACGAGCGCTTTAAGCCTGATTTAACGCCAAAAGAGATGCTGGTGCTCGGCGTATTCGGCGGCAAGTACATGACCGATTGTCGGGACGAATTCCCAGCCGACTGGTTCACGCAGGCCAAGCTGTGCCACGAAAAGCATGATCCCAAATTGAACTGCTTCGGCGTGAACGCGAGCCAGCCGCTTTCGGTCTGGAAGAAAAAAGGCTGGATCCACCCGGCCGACCCGCGCGGTTGGTTCCAGTGGTATTGCCGCTACTACATGGGCAGGCGCATGCCGGAGGAAGACGACCG
>CAYTNJ010000053.1:7400-8119 GCA_964439155.1 uncultured Candidatus Peribacteria bacterium
CCGGCAAATACGGCGTTGGCTCGCGATCAATCGGCACATTACGCAGATAAGAAAAAACTGTGATCGCAGAGACTTGAGCTGCAGGCCCAGGCAAAGGCAAGCCGTGCTGCATTGGGCGTATGATAGTCGGAAGATCTGACGTTAGCGCTTCTTGCCGAGCAATCTGCTCAAAAATTCCGGATTGCGGAAGTACACGCTGATCATCGCCACTCCGAGAATCACGAGCGGGAACCACGGCCAGTTGCCGGGGACGCTGTGCGTGAGACTGGTAGCCGTCGCACCGCCGAGGAGGCCGACTATGAGGATGAAGCCGAATGTGGAGGTGCGGGGAATCACGAAGAGAATCGGGATGATGACTTCCAAGGCACCAATGGCGTAGCGAATGTTCCACGCTCCAAGGGCTTTCATGAAGTCCGCCGTCGGCGTGCCGTCTTGCACGAAGAACTTGGGCAGCGCGGAAGCCAGGATCAGGAAGATCGCGACCAAGATTGCGGGGATCCAGCCGATGATTTGGCGGGTGCGGGAAGTCATAAGAGGAGAAAAAAGATGCAAGGATCATAGCCCATTCTCTGAAACCGCGGTATGTTGCCCTCATGACAACGACTCCCCAGTGGTACGCCCAGCTCTCCAAACCCTCATGGGCTCCGCCCTCCTGGCTGTTCGGCCCGGTGTGGACGGTGCTGTACGCGGCGATGGCGGTGTCGGCGTGGTTGGTGTGG
>CAYTNJ010000053.1:8129-8732 GCA_964439155.1 uncultured Candidatus Peribacteria bacterium
ATCTCCTGGCTCGTCGCCCTGCCGTTTATCCTCAACCTAGCCGCGAACGCCGCCTTCACTCCGCTGCAGTTCGGCCTGAAAAGCAACGTGCTCGCCAGCGCCGATATTCTGCTGGTACTAGGCACGCTCGCGTGGGCCATGATCGCCATTTATCCGCATGCACAGTGGATCACCTACGCTCAAGTTCCCTATTTTTTGTGGGTGCTGTTTGCCACCTGCTTGCAGTTGACGATCACGTACAAGAATTTCTAAGCGCGGCGCGAAGCCTGCCTCAGGCTTTTTCCCCGATCGTCGCAAATCCCCGGAATTCGCCAAGCGTGAAGGGTTTGCTGTGGACGGTCGTGAATCCCGCATCGCGCAAAAGCTCTTCGACCTGTGTGGGCTCGCGCGCGATGAAGATGCCGCTCTCGCGGAAGCCCGGACGGTAGGAGGCGGGATAGCTCATGAAGAACGCGACGCGACCCGCGCCCGAAGGGCCCCCTTTGGGGCTGGGCTTGAGCACGCGCTTGCACTCCGCAAGTTCCATTGATGGATCGGCCCAAAAGTGGAACACGTTCACGGCGAACACCTTGTCAAAGCTCTCGTCCTCGTAAGGCAGCGAGT
>CAYTNJ010000054.1:0-6920 GCA_964439155.1 uncultured Candidatus Peribacteria bacterium
GCGCCCGGTTTTGCTTCCGTCGTGAATCCGCCTTCGAGTCCGCTGTCTTTGAATGCCGCGTAGTCGGGGCCATAATCCACAAACCTCCAGCCGAAAGCCTGGGTGTAGAACGCTTTCGTCTTTTCCATGTCGGTGGCGCCGAATTCGACGTAGTTGATGGCGTGGTGCTTCATGGGTTCTTTGTACCCCAAGCGCGCCGCGGCGTCATCTTCTTACTTGTGATTCCTGTGCCCCAACTTTTTCTCGATCCTCCTATCCGGTACCAGCCATAGGAGGGCGACGATGGCATAGACGCCGAGGGCGAACCATTGGTTGAGCAGCGCCAGCGGGAGGGCCAGCAGGTAGAGCACCAAGGATGCTTGGCCTTTTCGGTCTTTGCCGATGGCCTCGCGTAATTCTTGGTTGGCATCGTCGTGCGCCACGATCGCGGTGAATAGGATGAAATAAGCGATCGCACAGAACAGGAGCACCGCGCCGTATGCGAATACCGGCACCGTCTCGAAGTCGCCTTCCGTCATCCAAGTTGTGGTAAAGGGGATCAGCGAGAGCCAAAAGAGCAGGTGCAGGTTGGCCCAGAGCACGCGTCCGTCGATGTGATCGGTGGCGTGCAGCAAGTGGTGATGGTTGTTCCAGTAAATGCCCAGGTACAAGTAGCTGAGCACGTAGCCGGCGAACACGGGGCCGAGCGGCAGGAGGGACGCCCAGTCGTGCCCTTCGGGGATTTTGAGTTCGAGCACCATGATAGTCATGGCAATGGCGATGACGGCGTCGCTGAAGGCTTCGAGGCGGGTTTTGTTCATGGGAGTTTAAGCATGGCCGCCATTCTACAGGCAACTCATCCTTTTTGTTGAGC
The DNA here is from genome assembly GCA_964439155.1 of uncultured Candidatus Peribacteria bacterium. Taxonomy (GTDB): domain Bacteria; phylum Patescibacteriota; class Gracilibacteria; order Peribacterales; family Peribacteraceae; genus CAYTNJ01. Next base: position 854 of record CAYTNJ010000054.1, read on the forward strand.
GTCGCAGTACGCGTGCATCGCATCTCTCATATACACGGCCAAGCCGGGCTTATAATTGTCGTAGGTCGCGGAAAAACGGGAATCTTCCACGTACATGCTGCCGAGGCCGCGGTACATCTCCAGGTTTGGCTCGTAGAACGTGCGCAGGCTGTCGTAGTGTTCCGCGATCAGTTCTTGTACTTCGGCGCTCGCGGGGTTTTTGTCGGCATCCGAAGCCGCGACGATTTTTCTCATCAGCAGATCGCTGCGATCACCGTAATACTGCCAATCTTCCTTGGTCATCTTCTTGGTGCGTTCCTGTGATTGCTTGTACGCGTCGGAATTGCCCCAGCGTTCCTCTGCTTCTTTGGTGTAGGGGTTGGGAGGAATCCAGCCTGTGATGTGATCGTGTGAAGTCATGATCCGACTCTCAAGCCTTCCGTTATGTGAAGATCAAATGCGACTTTTCGTGACCGTCTTCCACTGGCAGGCTTCGTGGCATTTGGAGCAGAACTGCTTGCCGTACTCATGCTTTTCTCCCTCTTTTTCCACGCAAGCCGCGTTGCAGCAGCTGGAGCGCATGGTGAGCCTCGCTTCGTTGGAAATCACCTGGGGCAACCGCTTCTCCCGCAAATGTTTGGCGCAGTAGTGCCTACCGCGCGTTTGTGCCGTACATCCCTCGACTCCGCACTTGGTTTTGGTGATAGGCATGGAGGGCTTGGGGTAAGTGGCTTTTACAATGGCTATTTATACGTGAAATGGATAAATATTGCAAATTTATGGCTGCATTTTTGACCTTACGTTGCTTAAGGCTTAAGGACGTTCTCTTTGGCCGGATCGAAGCTAATCAGCGCATCAGGATAATGCTTGCGATAGAGTCGGACGTAGGCCATTACCCAGGCGGGGTTGCTGAAGAGAATGTCCATGACGGCTCGTCGTTCTCCAATTTTGCTGCGTCTGAGCACGTAGTCTTCGATCCTGCCTTCATCCGGTGGCTGCCGTAGCGCCGCTTCCTCCGCTGCATCGGTCGCATATTTGGCCATCGTGCAGGCGTAGCCCAGGCCCATGGGCACCCTGTTGCCTCGCTGCACGAATTTCTCGCGCGCATAGAGCATGGTCACATCGTGATAGTCGCGGCAGTTCTCCACTTGTGTGACCATCGTTCCTTTGTGCGTGATCAAGTAGGCGCCGGGATGTTCCGGCGAGGAAGATCTGATGAGGAAGGAGTACTCGTCGCGCGCATCGTGATCGATGCCGTGGCTAGGAAAGACATCGTGTACTGCAAATGAGTGATCCAAGAACGGCACGTTGTGCGCCAGTACTTCGCGCACGTCATCGTCGACTTCGGGCAGTCTGCCGTCGGCGCCCAGATAGGGTACTACGAATTGTCGCTGCGGGGTCGCCGGGTCGATGCCGGGATTCTGTGCTACGCAGTAGATACCGCGGGGAGTGACCAACGTGCCGTTGAAACAGCCGATGCCGGTTTTATTGTGCCACGGTGTTTCCTCATTCGTCTTTCCTTCGCCGTAAAGCCCCAAGTTGCCGACTGGCACGTGATATTCGATCTCGACTGCATTTTTCCCCAGTCCCAGCATGCCCTTCAGGTTCAATTGGAGAAGGTGCCGTTGATTCTTCACGCTGATTCGGTCGATGGCGATCTTTTCATCGACCAACTTCCAGAGCACGTCTTCGCTGCCGTGGGGCACCACGGTGGAGATGTATCCTTCATATCCCACTATTTCCTTGGCCAGCTTGGCAACATCCACATAGGTTTTTGTGTCTCCCTGCTCGTTTGTCCAACGATAATCGAGCGGGTCTGACGCGTAGAAGAAGCCGGTCGATGTTTCTCTCAGTTCGTGGGCATAGGTTCTAAGGAGATTTTCCACTAGGGGAAAGGGCAGGGATTCCCGTTTGCCGGGCACCGCATCGAAACCGCAAAACTCACAGCCGCCGTTGCAGCCGTAAGTCAGCTGGATCGCATCACAGTTTTCCATGAACCACCGTCGTTCGTGCTCGGGTAATGCATCCAAAAACGGCAGCGAGTCGGCGCTCTCTAAAAGCGGCGCGAAGTGCGCGTTCAGGGCGCGCTGGATTTTCATGGGAAAGTACCGCTGAAAATAGGTCAGCAGTGCGCCCACTCCGGGCCGTTGCAGCGCCTCTTCCAAGCCCAGTGCGTCGACCATCTCCGGCAGCTGGTTCGGTCTGGCGGTGAAGAAATCCCGTTGCTCCAACATGGCTAAATACTAACATAAATTTTTATTGTCAATCATCATTTTTTACCTGCTATACCTTTCTTCTAAGCATCACCAAGCTCCCCACCGCATTCAGCAAAAACGCCGTGGCGGCCATCATAGGGATGGTGATGTAGCCGTAGCGGAAGAACGGGGTGGCTGCGCAGGAGGTGCCAGTGGAGTCGCAAGGGACGAGAGGATCGATGGGATGCAGGGCCGCGTTCACTTGCTCGGTGTAGTGGCCGAAGGCGATGAGCAGGCCGATGACTGAGAGGACCAAGATCGACGCGGCGATTGTTCGGTCTTTTCGCCATAAGGCGACGAGCAGTAGAATCGTCTGCGGGTACAGGAAAATGCGCTGGTACCAGCAAAGCTTGCAGGGCGTCCAGCCGGCGATATCGGAGAAGTACAAGCTGCCGAGGGTTGCCGTGAGGGCGACTGTGAGCATGAGCACGAGGCCGCGCTTCCCTATGAATTGCAACAGACGGGACGACTTGCGGCCGCCTGCCGTTCGCAGCAGTTCCACGATCGTCGCGAGCGCGATCAACTGCCCCGCGACGGTGAGGGTGGCGAGAAAACTTGCCACTTGTTGGGCGTATTCCATGCGAGCAGCATAGCGCATTTTTGCGATCTATTTCGCCAACTCCCACGTGACCGTTTGCCCCGCGTTCTCGAAGCGCAGCACCTTTTCGTCGTAGAGGAAGTGTATGTTGTTGAGGGCGAGAGTTTTGACCGTCTGCACTTTGAGCTCTTTGCCCTCGGGATAGGCGCTCAGTCTGAGCACGCCTGGGGAGCCTTCCGCTGCCGTGTAGCAGCCTTCGAAGACGTAGGCTTTGGTTCCCTGCATGTTGGCGTACGTCGTTTGCGTAGTGCAGTTTTGGTAATCGAGTACGCGCAGCGCGGTTGGCGACGACGAGGGGATACTCGCGGTATCTACGCTCCACGAGAACCTGCGGGCACCACCGGAGAACGTGAACGTCAGTTGGCCATCCACGTTTTGATTGCCGGCGCTGACGGGCGATTGGTAGGTTTCCCACTTTTCTTCTTTCAACACTTCCCCGGTTTGCACGTTGATGATGCGAATGGCGATGGGTCCTTCGTACTCTCCTTCTTCGGGTTGCGGGTTCAGCGCGCAGGCTTCGAGCATGAGGCGGTGCTTGATGTTTGCGGTTTTGATGAGCGTGCGGTCGTCGCTCGTGTTCTTGGCGTACTGCATGCAGCTGGGCAGCGGCCAATCGGTCATTTCCTTGTAGTTGATCGCTTGCGCGGAGCAGCCGGCGCACATCAAGCCAAGACCGATGAGCGGCAAGAGACGTTTCATGCTGTTCATCCTAGGACGCGCGGTGGTTTTGGCAATTTTTTCTTAAGGCGCTATTCGAATTTAATGCCATATTTTTCGAGTGAGATCTTTCCGCAATAGAGCGCCGGGACACGGTGCCAAGAGACGAGCATCATGTAGACATGCACGTCCGCGGCCCGGCGCAGCGCGTACCCCGGCAGGCCGTAAGCGCGGATGAAGTGGTACTTCACGGCTGCCCAATTGGAGCCGACGGGGATGGCGTAGGCCGGAGGAGTCGGGCGATAGACCGGCGGCGTTTTGCCGGACCATTCCGCTTGGAGCACGCGTGAGACGAACGCGGCGTCTTCCACCGCCGTCTGCGCGAGGCCGGCAAATTGCGTCGAGGCGGCGTCACCCATCACGAAAATATCGTTCTGTCCTTTGGCACGGAGTTGTTCATCCACCACGGCGCGGCCGCGCTTGTCCAATTCCACTCCGGGGATGGTCGCGATGAGTGAGCTCGCCTTTACTCCGGCCGTCCAAATGATCGTCGCCGTCCTCAGGGTTTGGCCGTCTTTGAGGTGGATGGCTTGGGCATCGATCGAGGCCACGGCCTGCTTGAGCAGTACGTTTACTCCGAGCGCCTGCAGGTGGCGGAGCACTTTGACCGAGGCTTTGGGTTCCGTTATCGGGAGTACGCGGTCCAGGGCTTCGATCAAATCCACGCTGATGAGGGATGGATCGACGCCGCTTCTTTTTGCTAGGGATTTGGCGTAGGGAAGAATTTCCGTCGCCACTTCTGTGCCCGAGGGGCCGCCGCCGATTACGCTGAAGCGCCCGAGTATTTTTTTCTGACGGTCATCATTTGCAGACTTGATGGAGAGTATTCGATGCTCCACGAGGCGGCGCAGGGCGAGTGCGTCGGCGATGCTCTTCATGCCGACGGAGTGTTCCTGCATGCCGGGAATGCCAAAGTACGCGGGCTCGCTGCCGGGTGCGAGTAAGAGAATGTCGTAGGCATAGTTTCCGGTTTTTCCTTTGACGGTTTTCTTTTGAGGATCGATCGCCATCGCCCAATCCGTGACGACCCGCACGCTTTTCGGCAGCATCATCGCAAGCGGAATACACGCTTCGGCCGGGGATTTGCCAGCAAGAATGCGGTAGAGCACGCCGTAATATTCGAGCCAAGGCTTGTCCGTGAGGAGGGTGACCTCTGCGTTTTTCGCAAGACGCATGGCCGCCGTGACTCCGGCGAAGCCGCTGCCGACGATGAGGATGCGAGGAGTCATACTCGTGATTTCGGGTGAAAGTATACCGGCGATCGCGCATAGGAGATCACGCTTTGACGAATGCGCAATAGGAGTCTGCCCCGGCGAAGCGCTAGCTTTTGCCCGTATTTTTTCTCCCTTTTTATGGTTCTTGGCGTCTATTTACTCCCGGTGCTGGTCGCGGCCATAGCCGGATTCGTCATCGGCTTTCTGTGGCATGGGCCGCTGTTCGGCAAAGTATGGATGAAGATGATGGGCATCACCCAAAAACAAATGAAAGAAGCGCAGATGAAAAACATGCTGCCGCAAATGGCCGCCGCGTTCGTGCAGCAACTGGTGCTGTCCTACGTGATCGCGCTGTTCGCGGGCGCACTGGGAGTGGCCAGCGCGATGGACGCAGTGCAGTTGGCCTTTTGGTTGTGGCTCGGCTTCATCGTGACCACGCACCTCAACGGCGTATTGTGGGAGAACCGGAAGTTGGAGTTGTACCTCTTCAATCTTTCGTACTACGCGGCGCTGTTTTTGGCGATAACGCTGATCGTGGGATTGTGGCAATAATGGAATGCTCAAAAACCGCGCCTGCCTTCGGATGAGGCTGGGCGCGGTTTTTCGCGGGTTTGAAACCCACTTTCCGCGGGTGTGAAACCCGCGTTTAGGAATTCGATTCGGTCTCTTCCTCGGGGAAGAGGCTTTCCAGGTTCGCCTGCCACGTGTCGATTTCCACGTTCGCCTTTTGCACCATCGCGTCCACCTGGGCTTCCAGATCGGCGGGAGCGGCGGCGGGGTTTTTGACGGCGGCGATGACCATGTCGACGGTGTCGCGCAGTTGTTCCACGCCCGCGATAAGGTGCGCGTGCGCGGCTTTGATTTCGGGGTCTTGGATCTCGATGGCGTTGAGTGCGTCGACGGAGCTTTGCAGGCTGCCGCGGATGGAGCCGAGTGCTGCCTGATCGGGCGCGCCGGGGTTGGACATTGCCACGTCAAACGCATCGGCCTCGGTGCTGAGGGACTCGGCGATCGGGAGCACGCGCGCGGCGTAGCTCTGCGCTTCTTGCTGCTGGGAAGAGGCGCAGCCGACCGTGAGCACGGTCAACGCGGCGAGAAAGAGGGGGGAACGAAGGTTCATGAAAAAAGGGGAAAGAAAGGGGTTTGATGGTAGCGCAAAAACTTTCGCGGACCAGGTTATTTACGGCTGTGCTTATACGTCTTATCCATCGCCGTCCACTCTTCGACTTCGCTCAGAGTAAACCTCTTGCTGTCAGAGTTTGTGCGAGTGCTTGTAAGTCTTATCCATAGCTGTCCACCAAACA
>CAYTNJ010000054.1:6930-8679 GCA_964439155.1 uncultured Candidatus Peribacteria bacterium
CTCTGTTGTCGATGCAGAGGGGATTGCTCTCGTCCTGGCAGTCTTTGTTCTCGAGTAAGTTGCCGAACTTCACGAAGCCCGTGTTGGCGTTGTCCTGATACGGATCGTCCTTTACCTGTTGCACGGTGAGCTCGTGGAGTTTTTCGGGTTCCATGTCCGGGTGCTTGGCGGCTAAATCATCGCGGCGGCGGTTGTAGGCTTTGGCCAGGTCGATGAACATGGTCTTCTTGGCTTCTTCCTGGAAGGCCGAGAGCGCGTGATCGACGATGCCGACCGCGGAGAAGGCCGTGCCGGCGATGCCCTCTGCGATGCCTTCGGCGGTTTCCTTCAACTTGCCCGTCGCTTCATCCTTTGCTTTTGAAGTGATCGTCTCGCCCAGGCGGCCCTTGAGATCCTTCTTGAGGTAGTCGATCTCGCCCTGGCGCTCGAGCATCTTCTCGTACACGGTCAGCGCATCCTCGGCATCGGCGTTCTCCTTGGCGATGCCGGTAGGCTCTGGTCCGCCGAAGAGCTTATCTTTCAGGCGGTCCATCAAACCCTTGGAGAGAATGCTGTCGACGCGCATGTTCTCCACGTTCATCGATGGGTCGTAGGCGTCGAGGAAGATTTTCTTGAGCTCCTTGAGCGTGTCGATGGTGGTGGTCGCCTGGTCCATCTTCTCGCCGGCTTGGTCCAAGAATTCCTTGTACTTTTGCAGGCCCGCCAGCTTGTTCGGATCGGTTTCATCCTCGATCGCTTTTTCCAACATCTCCATATATTTGCCGCCCGCTGCTTGCCCCAGGCTCTTGATGTCCTCGCCTACTTTGTCTTCGAAATCTTCGGCGGTCACTTTGGGCGGCGTCTCGCAGGTATTCTTCTCTTTGTTTAACACGTAGCCTTCACCACAGCCTTTGCCGTTTTGCGCGTAGGCCGCGCGGCAGGACATTTCGTCTTTCGCGTCTTTGCACTCGTCCACCGAGTGATTCTTCCACACGTTCGCGAGGCATTCTTCCTTGGAATAACTCATGAAGCCGCCTTCGATGCTGTCGCACACGGAGGGGTCGCCGGTGTTCTGCGCGATTTGCAGGAAGCACTTGTCCTGCGGCGGGTTTGATCCGGTAAAGCCCGCGCCCGTGACTTTTTTACAGTCTTCCGCGTCGCCTTCCTGCACGGCCGCCGCTTGGTAACAATGATCGCTGTCTTCCAGTGCGCCGCAGCTCATGCTCAAAAGTTCTCCCAAGCAGCCGCTGAGGAGGAGCGAAGCCGGCAAAAGGAGCAGGAGCTTTTTCATTTCTTTTTCGGGAAGAACGTTGGCACGAATCCGAGGATGGCGAAGAGGGAAGAAGCGAGCGCGCCCCACAGCATCGGGCGCGCCACGAAGTCGATCGCCGCGCGGGCGAAAGGCGTAAAGCGCGGTTCACCGGTGATGGCCCAGGCGAGACAGAGCCAGGGGAGGATGCCGACGAGGACTACGACGGGATGCAGGAGATTCACGCGGCGGACTTTGAGGATGCGACGGATGCCGTTGAGAATGAACATCAAGATCAAAGAGACGAGGCCGATGGCCGGACCTGCGGCCCACCCGGCGATCTTGAAGGCGTCGACCACTTGCTGATTGCCTACGTCGGCACCTGTCGGTTTCAGCATCGCGAAGGCACCGGCGGTGACTCCCGCGAGCAGGGCACAAGCGACAATTGGGAACCAGGCGGAGGCGAGGAAGCGGCGCATTGGGGAGGATTGTTGTACGGATTGAGGATTTAGGCAATAGGG
>CAYTNJ010000055.1:0-1016 GCA_964439155.1 uncultured Candidatus Peribacteria bacterium
TCGCGGGGCAGGCCCCCCGCTTGCCCGGCGTAGCCCAGAGGCGAAGTCGGGTGGCTTTGGGACCACCCCACGAGGGTTCAGAGGTTTGAGAAGATTCTTCTCGTTCAACGTTCCCACAACATTCAGGACAGGTTGCTTGGCAGGGAACGTCCAAAAATGCGGCCCCGAAGGGGGCCCTTTGGGCCAGGGAGGAGGGGCATGAAGAGGCGGCTTCATTTTTGGTGGCCTTCTTTGGTTACTTTCTTGGCCATACAAGAAAGTAACACACCGTGGGTTGTCTCCCAGAGTCCGATGTCTGAATTCCTCTCACCCGGTGCCTTAGACAAGCCCTAAATATGCACACACAAAAACACACCGATCCAACCACCAGGTTAGAACTACATGTTCGAGTAAAACTTCTTCTTCTTGTTTTGCCCGCGATAATCCTCGCGCTTAAGGGCGCGCTTTCGCTGCAGGCGCTTGTTGGGCTTCTTCTTATGGACGTTTCTCTCGCGCATAAGTTTGAGCAGGCCCGTCTTCTGGAACTGCTGTTTGAACCGCTGTTGCAGGCGGTCGTTGCTTTCTTCCGGGCGTTTGTGGGCGTGGATAGCCATAAGGTGGAGAGAGCCTAAGGGACGAAAGGGGCGGATGCAAGGGAATTTCGCTTTCGACCCTTGAAGAAGGGGAAATGCCCCCCTGGCGCCGCCCACCCCTAATCCCGCCGCTTCCAATTGTTCCAAGCCTGCTCTAAACTGCCTCTACCTATGGCAGCAGACTCCAAGTACACAGCGCAACAAATTCAGGTTCTCGAAGGCCTGGAGCCCGTGCGAAAGCGCCCGGGAATGTATATCGGTTCCACCGACGTGCGTGGTTTGCATCACCTCGTGTGGGAAATCGTGGATAACGCCATCGACGAAGCCATGGCCGGCCACGCCGATACGATCGTGGTGACCATGAACGACGACGGTTCCATTTCGGTGGAGGATAACGGCCGCGGTATTCCGGTCGACATGCACCCGAAGTTCAAAAAATCAGCA
>CAYTNJ010000055.1:1026-2609 GCA_964439155.1 uncultured Candidatus Peribacteria bacterium
GGTGCTCACCACGTTGCACGCGGGTGGTAAATTCGGCGGCGACGAGTCCGGCTATAAAGTATCCGGCGGTCTGCACGGAGTGGGTTCTTCCGTGGTAAACGCCCTCAGCGTCAAAATGAAGGCCGAGGTGCACCTCGACGGGAAGCTCTACATGCAGGAATATAAGAGGGGAAAGCCCGTGGCCGACGTGAAAGTGGTCGGTAAGACGGAGAAGAGGGGAACGACCATCACCTTCCTGCCGGATGACGAAATTTTCGACACCCTCGAATTCAGCCTGGAAACACTCCTTACGCGCTTCCGCCAGCAGTGCTATCTCACCAAGGGCATCACCCTCGGCGTGATCGACGCCCGCTCCGTACGCCCCGAGGCCGACATGGTGTTCCCCAGATTGTACCGCTTCTCCTTCGAAGGAGGTCTTCGCGCGTACGTTTCTCACCTGAATGAATCCAAGGAAAAGATCGGCTCGCCGATCGCCTTTGAAAAGGACACCGACGACGGCCAGGTGGAAGTGGCGCTGCAATATACGCAGGCCTTCCAGGAGTGCGTGCTCAGCTTCGCCAACAACATTCATACCACGGAAGGCGGCCACCATCTCACGGGATTCAAAGCCGCGCTCACCCGCACCATCAACGCCCACGCGCGCAAATTCGAACTGCTCAAGGAGAAAGACGAAAACCTCACCGCCGACGACGTGCGCGAAGGACTCACGGCCGTGGTATCCGTGCGCCTCAAAGAACCGCAATTCGAAGGACAAACCAAAGCCAAGCTCGGCAACGCCGAAATGAAGACGGCCGTGGAAACAGTGGTCAACGAAAAGCTCTCGCAATATCTCGAAGAACACCCGGGTGAAGCCCGCGAAGTGGTAGGAAAGTGTTTGCTTGCCGCTAGAGCCCGCATGGCCGCCCGCGCCGCCCGTGATTCCGTCATCCGCAAAGGCGCGCTCGAAGGCATGACGCTGCCGGGCAAACTGGCCGACTGCTCCAGTCGCGATCCGTCGCAGTGCGAACTGTACTTGGTAGAGGGTGACTCCGCCGGAGGCTCCGCCAAGCAAGGCCGCAACCGCGAGTTTCAAGCTATCTTGCCTCTGCGCGGAAAAATCCTGAACGTGGAACAAGCCCGTCTCGACCGCATGCTTGGCAACAACGAAATCAAGGCGCTCATCATCGCCCTTGGCATCGGGGTCGGCGAAGTGAAGGACATCTCCAGGTTGCGCTATCACCGTATCGTGCTCATGACCGATGCCGACGTCGACGGCGCACACATCCGTACGCTTTTGCTTACGCTCTTCTTCCGCTATTTCCCCGAGCTCATCGAAAAAGGCCACCTCTACATCGCCCAGCCGCCGCTCTACAAAATGCAGAGGGGCAAGGAAATGCGCTACGCCTTCACCGACGAGCAGAAGAACGAAACGCTCACCGAATGGGGTGCGGTGGACGCCGACACGCAGGAAGTGGAGGAAGCCCCCGAGGGAGAGTTGGAAGTCGAAGAAAACGAAGCCGAGACCAAGAAGGCCGCGGCCAAGAAGGCAAGCAAGGTCTCGATCCAGCGCTACAAAGGTCTCGGTGAAATGAACCCCGAGCAGT
>CAYTNJ010000055.1:2619-8533 GCA_964439155.1 uncultured Candidatus Peribacteria bacterium
GGCGAAAAGATGAAGGAGCAGAAGGTCAGCGACTTCCGCGCCGCCATGGGCTGGCTGATGCAGCAGGCCGAAAGCGCCGTGGGCCGCCAGCGTTACAAGGGCTTGGGCGAAATGAACCCCGAGCAGTTGTGGGAAACCACCATGGACCCCGAAAACCGCCTGATGCTGCGCGTGACCATGGAAGACGCCGAGAAGACCGACGCCATCTTCACCACCCTCATGGGCGCCGAAGTCGCCCCACGCCGCAAGTTTATCCAGACCCACGCGAAAGGAGTGAAGAACCTCGACGTCTGATACAGCATGCGCATCGCCTTCTTCACGGATACGTTTCTGCCCCAAATAAACGGGGTGGCTACCTGCATCGCCAATGAGGCGCGCGAGCTTGGCAGGCGCGGTCATGACGTACTTATTGTCACGCCTAAGCCCAAGAAGGGGACGGAGAAAGCATTTAAGGCGCCTCGCGTGCACATCGTGCAATTAACGTCGATGCCGTCCTTCGTGTATCCCGATTTTCGCATCAGCATGTTTGCTCTTCGCAAAGTGCTGGCGGCTTTGCGGGAATTTGATCCCGACTTCATCCATCTGCACACACCCATAACCGTGGGTCTGCATGCCATCGTCGCGGCGAAGATGCTCCATAAACCCCTGGCCGCCACCAATCACGTGTTTATTACCAAGGAGAACGCCGATTTTCTGCGGTCGATCAATGGCAATGCCCTCGTCTTAAAAGCGCTCTCCAGTGCCTCGCTCGCCTCCGCGCGCGCCATCTTCGACGCCGCCGATTTGCGCCTTACGCCCTCGAAAATGCTCATCCGGGATTTTCGCAAAGACGGCTACAAACGGTCGATCATCCACCTGCCGAACCCCGTGGCCATCGCCCACAGCGCGAGTGAAAAGTTGCGAGCCGACGTGCGCGACGCGTACGGGTTGGAGGGAAAAGTGATACTGCACTTCGGAAGATTGTCGCCGGAAAAGAGTATCGATGTCTTATTGCGTGCCTTCGCCGTCCTCAAGAAATCCCAAGTATCCGGGTGTCTGCTGATAGTGGGCGACGGCCCCGCGAGGAGCGCGCTCGAATCGCTCGCCCGCCGCTTGAAAGTGGAAGACTCGGTGATCTTCGCCGGAGCGATCGACCACGATGCACTCATGCAATCGGGCATCCTCGCCGCCGCCGATCTTTTTGTGACTGCGAGCAAATCGGAAAATCAGCCGATGGCCGTGCTGGAGGCGATGGCCTTCGGCTTACCCGTAGTGGCCGTGAAGGAGGCGGGCATGATCGATTTGGTGGATGGGGCGGGAGTGCTTATCAAAGCTGACGATCCGCGGGCCATGGCGGAGGCGATGGAGAAGGTGCTCCATTCTCCGGCACTTGCGAAAAAGCTCTCCGCGCATGCACTCAAGCGCGCAAACGAACACTCGGTCGCAAAACACGTCGATCGCCTGGAAGAACTGTACGCCGATGCAAGGCGCCGCTTCGAGAAAAGCCGCAAGCCCGACTCGCTCTCCCTAAAAGCCGGTCGCGCCATCATGGAAGGCTGGGAAACGCTCACCTCCAACAACGGCTAAGAACGGATGTCTGCGTGGCTCTCTGTGAAATGCTTGCCGTACAGCCTTCCCCTCAGGTAATTCATGGTGTAGCGGATGGCCGTGCGCAGCAAGCCTTCTTTGGCGAACCGCCTGCCGGACGTGAAAATGGAGAACGAGAAATCGAATCTCACGAGGCCAATAGCATCGAGCTTGCGTCCCAAGTCGACATCTTCGCCATAGAAATTGATAGATGTGTCATAGCCGCCGATTTGATCGAGTGCGGTTTTGCGTACTACGGTATTCGCACCCACGATCATCCCGGCTTTTTTCGTCCACTGCCGTTGCAGCCAAAGCCAGGCACGAAGGACCAAGTACCAAGCGCGAATGAGTAATTGCGTTAGGCGAGGGAGATCGTCGTAGATCGCGGGTCCGCTCAGAGCCACCAGATCCTCCCGCACGGCGAAGGAGGAAAGCGCCCGTTTGAGCCAGCCTTTTGGAAGACGACAATCGGTATCGATATTCGCGATCAGCCAGCCGCTTGCATGCCGGTATCCCGTGTTGCGGGCCTGGGATAATCCTTTGCGCGGCTCGTCGACCACCCGCACCCGCGGATAGCGAGAGGCAGTGGCGCCGGTCCTGTCGGTGCTCGCATTGTTGACAACGATGATCTCACAGCGCGCGGAGCTTGCGTCCATTTCGCGCAGAACGGATTCGATGCAAGCGCCGATGTGTTCCTCCTCGTTAAAAGCGGGAAGCACGAAACTTATATCAACGGTCGTCGCGAGTGCCACGTTCGGCAAATCAGTCTTCATCCGTGGGGAACTGGTCGCGGTCGGTGTAGGCGTCCAGGTTGTCTTCGCCAAGGAGTTTTAGCAGCATCGGAATCGCCTGGGCGAATTTGATCTGCTTTTGTTTGCCGGCCTTCATGTCGCGCAGGATGGCCGTGCCTTCCTTCACCTCCATTTTGCCGATGAGCATGGTGTAACGCGCTTCGAATTTATCGGCCAAACGCATTTGGCTCTTGAGGCTCGCTTCGCCGAGGGCGCCCAAGGTGTGTACGCCGCGCTCGCGCAATTCCGCGATTAACTTGAGACACGTCTTCTTGGCTTCGGGTCCGAGCTGCGCCACGAACACGTCGACTTGATCTTTGTTCGGGGCTTCCACGCCGGCTTCTTTCATCTGCCAAATGATGCGCTCGATGCCGAACGCACAACCCACTCCCGGAGTGGCGTTGCCTCCGAGAAGTTCGATGAGTCCGTCGTAGCGTCCGCCGCCGCCAACCGCATTCTGCGCGCCGGTGGAGGTGTCCCAGTATTCAAACACGGTCTGGTTGTAGTAATCGAGGCCGCGCACGAGGGTCGGGTTTTTCTCGTACTTGATGCCGAACTCATCCAAATAATCGAGCACCATGGCATGATACTCGCGACTTTCGGCGTCCACGCACTGTTCGAGCGTGGGCGCGCCCTTAAGCAAAATGCGCGTGTCTTCTTCCTTGGAATCGAGCAAGCGAAGGGGATTGGTCTCCAGGCGGCTGCGATCAAGCTCGGGCAGATGGCGCTCTTTGCCCGCGAAGAAATCTTTGAGCGCAAGGGCGAAAGCCTTGCGATTGTCGGCCGAGCCGATGTTGTTGATCTGCAGGGTGAGCCGCGGAAGGATGCGCAGATCCTCAAGGATTTTGTGGACCATGTATATCATCTGCGCGTCCAAAGAAGGATCTTTGAGTCCGATGATCTCAAAGTCGAACTGGTGGAACTGGCGGTAGCGGCCTTTTTGCGGGCGATCGTGGCGAAAGCAGGGGCCGATGGCATAGAGTTCCACGGGTTGTGGCAGCTGCTGCATGCCGTTTTCGATGTATGAGCGGCAGATGCCGGCCGTCAGCTCCGGGCGGAGCACAAATTCCGCGGGTTCGTCTTTTTTAGCCTGTGCCTGCACGAGATACAGCTCCTTTTCAACGATGTCGGTATGCGCCCCGATGCCGCGGTTGAACACGCCGATTTGCTCGAAGATAGGCGTATCTATCCGCTTATAACCCGCCTGACGGGCGCGATGACGCACGGCCTTTTTGATATACGTCATGTACTGGTGGTCCAGCGGCAAAACGTCGTGCGTGCCTTTCGGTGTGCGGAACAGGGGTTGAGACATGAATAACAGGCGAAATCGGGCAAAGTATAGCAAGCTTTGCCCCAAGCGAAAAGGGCGATCCCCGGGGTTTTTGGCCCCGGGGATGGGCATTCATTGGCGAGCCTCTTCTTTGCGGCGAGCCTCTTCTTCGCTTTTGCATCGTAAGCAGGTCTGCTCGGGATTCTGGCTGTAATGCACCGCACGGCATGTGGTTTTTGGGCATTCATACCTCTGAAACGTGCCCTTGCACTGCGGCTGTGATTGCTCTTTTGGCTGTGGAAGAACAAGCACATTCGGCTCATCAGACCTCAAAAGGTCGGAAATTTGCGTCACGACACAGACTCCTTTCAAAAGATCCACCATGAATGGGCGATGCAGCAATGGTGCTGCAACGAAGAAAAGCGTACGGAAAAGTCAGTCGCTCACGCAAGGGGATTTAAGCTGCGGAGACCGGTTCCAGTCCGGTATGGATTTCCAGGCGCTTAAGGCGGTTATCATGCAGGGAAAAACGATCATTCTGGATATCAACGAGATCACTGCGCCAGTGTTCTACCAGCACTATCAGGCGTCCTTCGGTAGCCAGGAGTTTTTCGTCCTGGCGCTTTTCCATATCCGCCATGGCAGTCAGAATATTCTGCAAAAGATAAGACAAGTCAGACGTTTTCACGAATTCCTTCAAATCGTCCTTGGTCGCAAAACTTTTCAAATCGTCCTTGGTCGCAAAACTTTTCAAGTCCTCCTTGGTGGCAAAACTTTTCAAGTCCTCCTTGGTGGCAAAGCTCTTCAAATCCTCCTTGGTCGCAAAACTCTGCTTTATCTCCTGTCGCAAGTCGCGCAGATCTTTCTTCGTGGCCGGTGCGTCGTCGTCCTGATGTGCCATGGGACTTTCGAGAGTACGCCTACAAAAATTCGAAGGAAAGGCGCTCGAAACATTATCTTTTGCATAGTCAATTTTTTGTTTTCGTACAGCGGTGAAAATGGTTCCATCCAGGCGTAGAACGACAGTCAAAAAGAAGCAGAAATTATCCTTTGGCAAACAGCGGCCCCACCTTGCACTCGCGCACGGTGACGTGCTCCCAAATGTTCTCCCGATTGTAAGCCTCGGCTTTGAGGTACTCATCCAATGCCTCGCGCGAAGGAAAGTCACAGATGTACACCGACCCGACGATCTTGCCGTCCGCATCCGTGAGCGCCGCGCCGAATAAGCCGTGGCCTTCTTCCTTTAATTTTATCGCGAGCGCAGTGTGCTCCACCTTCACGGCTTCGCGCCGCTCAAGAGTCGAAGGATCTTTGAAGTCTTCGGAGATGACGAGGAATTGCATGCAAAAGAATGGTAAGACCAAAAGACGCGACGGCCAATTGGTTGTTCTTCGGAGAACCCGCGACCCTCAGGACCACAACCTGATGCTCTAACCAGCTGAGCTACGCTCGCCATGTTTCGTGTGGTGATCGGTGATTTTCCATAAAGAACGGTTGCCTGCTTCCAGGCCGGGGCATAGTACCACCTATGAGACTAAAAAAAAGCCCGGAGGACCGGGCTTTTCCCTGAAGATCTTAGGCTTTGGGTGGAACGGGCGGCGGATCCAAGCTATCGGCCCGGATGAAGGCGATGGGCTCGTCCGCCGGAAGAATCGGTTGGGCTTCGACCGGCTTGGGGGCGACCGGAGCTTCGGGAACCGGTACAGCCTGGGGGGCGCTGGGGGCGGGAGCAGGCGGCATTACGGGCTTGGGAGCTTGAACGGGCGTGGGCACGGGGGCAGCGGGAGTGGGGGCAGGTGTCGCAGGTTTAGGAGCTTGCGGGGCCGGAGTAGGAGCAGCGATCGGAGAGGGCGCAGCCACGGATTTTGGCGCGGCCGGAGCTTGCGGCGCGGGAATCGGCGCAGGTGTCGGAGCTTGGACGGGAGCCGGGGCGACAGGCGCAGCGGGCGTCGGCATTTTCGGGGCTGGCACCACCACGGGGGTGGGCTGCGTCACGGCTGCGGCTACGGGAGTCGAAGGAGCGGGAGTGGCCGGCTTAGGAACCACAGGTGCGGCCGTAGGTGATGGCGTCGGAACAACCGGTGTGGGAGCGGGCTGAGTGGGCTTCGGTGCTTGCGCAGTCGGCGCGGGAGCGATGACGGGCGCAGGCGTGGGGACGACCGGAGTCGCGGGAGTCGGTGCGGGTGGAGGTGTGACAGGTTTGGGAGCAACGGGAGCCGGAACAGGTGCTGGTGTCGGAGTTTGAGCAGGAGCAGGCTTCAGCGGAACGGGAGCAACGGGTGCTACC
>CAYTNJ010000056.1:0-7505 GCA_964439155.1 uncultured Candidatus Peribacteria bacterium
CTAACGTAGAATCGCGGTCGCGGCCGCCGCTCGCTTCTTCGCCGCGGCTTAAAAACAGGTATTCGCCCAGCTTGATATCCTTCGCCACGGCCGCCAGGTGCTCGCGCTGCACTAGGGCGGACCTCCAGTTGGTGAGCTCGCCTTCCGGCTTTTCGGAAAGTTGGAACAAGTATTCCGTCGCGGCCAATTCGAGCACGGCGTCGCCCAAAAACTCCAGGCGCTCGTTATGGCCGTGGGCCTTGCTTTCGCGCACTGCGGAGCGGTGCGTTAAGGCCTGCGCAAGGAAATCCTTGTCACGGAAGTGAAAGCCGATGGCCTTCTCCAGCAGGACAAACGAGACAGACATACTGGTGATTGTACGGAAAATTTCAGTGTTTCACCATCGCATTCAGCACACCGTTGACGAACTTGCCGCTCTCGTCGGTGCCGTATTCCTTGGCCATTTCGATCGCCTCGTTGATGACCACCGCGGGCGGGGCGTCATTGCCGTGCACCAATTCGAACGTGCCCACGTAAAGCACGCAGCGCGATACCGGATCCATGCGCTCGAGCGTCCAACCCGGCGCATGTTCGGTGATGGAGGCTTTGATGTCGTCTTCGTGATCGAGCACGCCGTTGAGCAGTTCCATGGCGAACTCCTGATCAAATTCTCCCAGTTCGTCGGCGTTGCGACCGAGGGATTCCCGGGGGTCGGCATCGGGGCGTTTTTCACGCTCAAAGAGGGCCTGCATGACGGCGATACGGGAGAGGTGTCGGCGGCGGGCCATGGGTGAAAAGCGGTGAAAGACGAGCTATGAGACTGAAGAATTTTGCTGGATATGGCGAAAGAAAGCAATCAGACCGGGAGAGCCTTTCGGCTATCAGGCCTTGATGCGCGTGATGCCCTTCAAAGCCTTGTCAGCCTTGTTTTTGGGCTCCGCAGGCACGCCGTAGGGCGAGTTCTGGCGGTTTTCCAGGCGGCGCACTTCTTGTTCCATGTAGTGCGAATGCTGGAGCCGGGTTGCGCGTTTTGCGCGCTTCTTCTTTGGTACTGGTTTCTTAGCCATAAGGTAGGCGGAGAGTAATGGGGATTTGCGCCGAAGTAAAGGGCAAATCCTGGCTTGGGCTTAGCGCCTATTGCCCGAAAGAGCCGTCATGAACCTTAGCAAATAGACGAACATGTTGAAGATATCGAGATACAGCCGCAAGGCCAGCAGGAAGGGGTTGGCGCCCAGCCTCGCCTGTTCGGTGATGCGCTGGATGTCGTAGGCGGTGAAGAGCGCGAAAACGACCACGCCGGCGCCGGAAAGGGCGAGTTCGAAGCCCGTGGTGCGCAGCGACGGCACGAAGAGTTGCAGCAAGCCCAGCACAACCAACCCGAGGACGCTGAAGAGGAGAGCCCTGCCCATCCATTGCATTTTGAGACCGAGCGATTTGACCGCGACGGCTCCGGCGAGCGCCATGCAGACAGTGGCAGAAAGGGCGCTTAACACGATAGTGGTGCCGTTTTCGTACTGCTGCGCAATGGAGAGCACGTACGGGATGATGGTGAAACCGGAGATGAGCGGGAACAGGGCGAAGAGCAGATAGTTCAGCGGCGCCGTGCGCGACCACCATTGGGACGTGAGAATGAGCACCAGCTCGACTAAAAACAGCGGCAACGAGGCGGCGAACACGACCGGGAGATAGACGATGCCCAACCAGGCGCCGACCGTGGTCATGGCGATGGCGAAGGCGAACAAGCCGTAGGTTTGGGCCTCGGTAGAGGCGCTTAAAGCCAGAGGGGCGGCGGAGGGCCGCGCAAAAGTCGACATACCGCCAGTGTAGCATCCTCACCTTGTTGGACAAGATCGCTTTGGCCATATTCTCAATTTTTTTGCAGTGAATCATCATATGGCGTACTTCGCCCACCCCCTACCCCCCACCCCCGTTTTCTGCTATACTGAACAGATTTATGAAACACACCCGATTTGCTCTCTGGATGGCGATTCTGCCGGCCTTGTGGCTGGCCCCCGTAGAGGTGTTCGCGCAGATCGGTGACCCCTGTCGCATTCCGGGTTTGCCGTGCATCGGCGGAGGCTTTGAGGGCGCGACCGTGTACGGCATGACGGTGCTGTTCCCGGCCGTGCGCATCGGCTTCGTGGCGATCGCGGTGGTGATGTTCTTCGCGTACTCTTTCCGCCTGCTGCTTGAGAGCGAAGAGGAAAGCACGATCACCGATATCAAAAACGCTTACTCGCAGGCGATAGTAGGCGCCGCGTTCGTGAGCATTTGCACGCTCCTCGCCGACGCCTTCGGCCGCGCCGCCGCTCCCACGATCATCAATCCGGAACCGGTGACGACCGCGCTGGGATCGGTGATTTTTTATATGCGCGCCATGACCTCCATCGCCGTGACGGCGCTGATCACGTTTCAAGGTGTGCGTCTCATTATCCTGCAGGGCCAGGAATCGGAATTGGAACAACAGCGCAAAAGGTTTTTCCACGGACTGCTGGGTGTTGGCATTTTGCTGCTCGCCAACAGCTTGGTCGCGGCCGTCATGCCGGGCGCGCACTCGGATATTCTGGCGACGGAAACGATCGGCATTATCAACTACATGTTACAAATTCTCGGTGCGCTCTGCCTGCTGGCGGTCATCGCGGCGGGCGTGTTCCTGATGTTCGCGCAGGAGGACGGCCTTAAGGACAGAGCCAAGAAAGCGATCTTCACGGCGGTGGTGGCGCTGGTGGTGGCGCTGGTGGCGTACGTGATAGTCAACGGCGTTCTCGCCCTTCGTACCGGACCCCTCACCCTAAACTGACATGCGCGTAAAATTCTTCTCCCTCATCGGCGCGCTCGCGGTCCTGCTGACGCCCACCACCGCCTTCGGACAACTCCTTACGGAAGCCGTGAACAGGGTGTCGCGAGGACAGCTGAACTCCAACTTCGTGGGAGGCTCGGGGGTATTCATGCTCGTGAACTTGGCGATGTTCTTCATCAACCGCGTTTCCACGCTCATCTACATCGCGGGCGTGTACGTGCTGGTGCGTTCGGGCATTAAGATGATCAACAGCCAAGACGACGACAAACTCTCCAAAGCCAAGCGCACCATGTCGGCTTCACTCGTGGCCATCATGCTCGCGTTTTTGACCCCGCGCTTCATCGACGCCATCTACGGCGGCATCACCGTGGGCAACCCCGGTGCGATCGGCGGCACGATCATCGAGGGCAACGCCGCCGTGGGCGCCACGGTGCTCTCCGTCGAAATCCTCGGCATCATCAACTGGGTACTCGTGCTGGTGGTCCCGCTCGCGATAGCCGTGATCGTGGCAAGCTGCCTGCAGGCGGTGGCCTGCTTCGGCAAGGAAGACGACGTGCAGAAAATCCGCCAATCGGTAATGGGAGTAGCGGGCGGACTCTTGCTCTTTATCCTCGCCGGGGCGATCAAGGTGGGCCTTGGCCTAAGAAACGGCGAAGCCATGGGCCGGCCCGACGCGGGCGCGCTGATCGTGCGGGTATCGCTGGTAGTGAGCCAGGCGCTGTATTTCCTCGGCTACATCGCCACGGCCGTCATCGTCTACGCCGGCGTACTGATGATGCTGAACATGGGCAACGAAGAAGAATTCAAAAAATCCCGCACGCTGATCGTGCGCGCGCTTATGGGACTGGCGATCGTCTTCGTGAGCGTGATGATTATCAGGATCGTGAAAGGGATGATTGTCGGGTGATAGGCGTAGCAAGGCACAGAGGAGACATTCTTTTGAATACATTTTTTGTTCAATTTTTCTGTATACAAAATAGTCGACAAATTTAGTATTTCCTGTATTTTTCCTGCGCTCAGCAAGTGCTGATCGATCCTTCAGGATGTTGCATCCTTCCTCTCGCGGAGCACTTGTCGAGTGTCGCGCGAGGGGAAGGGAAGAAGTCTTACGTTCTCTGGAAAGGAGAAACCATGAAAGTGTTTCTGGGAGTCGGTACATGTTTTCCGCACGTTTTGGACAGGCTGTTGCGCGTCCGTCCACAGCTTCATCTAGATGACGTTCACGCTGTGCACGCTTCGTTGCCCCAGATGGAGAAGCAGAAAATTCTTGTGCTCCATGGAATCCATAACCACTGGGTAGTGCAGGACTGCGAGCTGGAACCGAAGATCATGGTGGAGCAGGAAGACGTCTGCATCCTCGAAGGAGGAGAGGAAGATGTCCGTATTCTCGCTGCACTGAACAGACTGGCCGGCGGCGGGCATTTCTGCCACGTCGAATATGGCATCGTAGTCACGCATGTCCGCTCGTCGCCGCATCCAGTGAGCAGTGCGGTAAAGACTGCTTAAGCACACGCAACACCTGACGGAAGAACCCAGGCACCCCTGGGTTCTTTCTTTATGATCAAAAATTGTATTCATCAATCCCCTCTTCGTTCGACGGTCTTTTTTCCGCGCCACGTCTCCATGAGGTACTCTTTTGTCGTTCCACATTTTCGTCTATGCAACCCATCGATCACAAAATCTTCCGGGCTTACGATATCCGCGGGCGAGCCCACGAGCAGCTTACGGCTGAGGCGTGCCATGCGATTGCCAAAGCTTTCGGCACCGAACTTTGCGAGCGCTATACAATCGACGCTCCGACCGTGTGCGTGGGGCGCGATGCGCGCGTGAGCGGGCCGGAATTTGAGGAACAGGTGGTGCGCGGGCTGACGGAGAGCGGCTGTACCGTGCTCAGGATCGGCCAGACGCCGAGCCCGGTGAACTACTTCACCATTTGCACGCAGGAGTTGGACGGCGGCATTCAGATAACGGCCAGCCATAATCCGGCGCACGATAACGGGCTCAAACTGTCGCTGCGCGGCGCCGAGGCTTTTGCCGGCGAGGAGATTCAGCATCTGCGTAAGCGCATCGAGGCGTGGAGCATGCGCGATGCCGAGGGAACAGTGGAAAATTTTGACGGCGAGACACCCTATGTTGCATACCTGCAAAACCTCTTTGGCGACTGCGGATCGGATTTGACGGTGGCGGTGGACGGCGGCAACGGAGTGGCGGGGCCGCTGTACTGCAAGGTGCTGCGTGCCTGCGGGGCGAATGTGATCGAGCTTTACACCGAGCCGGACGGCACGTTCCCGAATCACCCGGCGGACCCGAGCAAGCATTCCACGCTTGTGGAGTTACAGAAGACTTTGAAGGAAGAGGAGGCAGATATCGGCCTGGCATTTGACGGCGACGGGGACCGGTTGGGATTGGTGGATGAGATGGGCAAGATTCGCACGGCGGATGAGATTCTTTTGTTATTGTCGCAGGATCATCTGTCGCGGTTTCCGGGCTCGCCCGTGGTGTTCACCGTGAGTAACTCGGGCATTTTGCAGACGGAGATCGCCGCACTCGGAGGAAAACCGATCATGTGCAAAGTGGGTCATTCCTTCGTAGAGCACGCCATGCGCGACAGCGAGGCGTTGCTGGGAGGAGAGCAGTCCGGACACTTCTTCTGCGGTGAAGACTACTTTGCGTTTGATGACGCATTGGTGGCTGCCTTGCGCACGCTTTCGATCGTGAAGGCATCCCAAAAAACTCTTGGTGAATTGTGCGACGCCTTCCCCGTCGTGTACCAAGCCCCCGAACGCAGACCTGCGGTGCCGGATGAGCATAAGGGCCGCGTCGTTTCCTCCGTCATCGATCACTTCCAAAAAACTCACGACGTAGACGTCCTCGACGGCGCGCGCATCGACTTTGGCGACGGCGCCTGGGCGGGTATCCGCCAGAGTAACACGTCGCCGTGCATCTCCATCTGTATCGAAGCGCGCACTCCCGAAAAACTGAAGGAAGTGGAAGAGATGATTCTCAGCCACTTCGAGAAGTACCCGGACGTGGATTTTGATGCCGCGCACTGACCCGTCTCCGTCTGTGGACTCCGCCGAGGCAGCAGCAGCCCATGGAAGTCACTGTGAAGGAATCTGCTCTTCCTTCGTCAAACGTTGGACAGCGCTACCCCAAGCCCCGTACCATAAGATCCTCAGCCATGATCTTCCGTTTTCTTCGTCTGCTGTGGCCGTTTCGACGCCGTTTGGCCAAACCTCACAAGATCCCGAAAAAGGTGATCGCGGGTTTGATCATCGGCAGCGCCATTGCGTCGATCGTGGGGAAGAAGCTGGTGGATAAGCATAGGACGAGCGAGGATGATGAGTGAGCTTCTTAGCTTTTTAGCTTATTAGCTCGTTAGCTTCTTAGCTTTATTGAGGCATCATCGATCTCTTCCTAATAAGCTAAAAAGCTAAGAAGCTAATAAGCTATTCCCCCATTTCTCCGGTGAGGTTTTTTTCCATGAGCTCTTTGACCTTGGCGGGGGTTTTTGCTTGCTTGAGCGCCCACATGAGTTTGACCACCGCGCATTCGTGGGTCATGTTTTTGCCGGAGATGACGCCGAGTTCTTCGAGCATCAGCTGCTTGCCGTAGAGGTGTAAGTCGATGGCACCGCGGTAGAGCTGGGAGGTGATGACGATGGGAATCCCGCTTTCGCTCACGCGCCTGATCCACGGGAACAGATGTTCTGGCAGCATGCCGAGGCCGTACGCTCTCAGCACGATGCCACGGGGTTCGGCCGCGAGCAGCGTTTCGAAAAAACGATCCGATAGCCCCGGATGCAGCGTGATGGAGACGACGTTTTCGTCGAACTCGGCCCGGCAATCGAGCTTGCGCTTGCGGCGCACGACGCGTCCGCTATCCAGCTTGACGCCCACATTGAACTCGCCGAGCGGCGGAAATTTGGGGCTGTCGAACGTTTGCATGATCGATTGATCCACCTTCACCGCCCGGCTGCCGCGCAAAATGCGGGGCCCGAGCACGATGGCCACTTCGGCAAGATCGAGCTGCGCCGTGCGTATGGCGAAGATGATGTTGGCTCGGCCATCGCCGGCAAGATCGTTGATGGGCAGCACCGCCCCCGTAAGAATGACGGGCTTGCTGAGATTCTGCAGGGCAAAAGTAAGCGCCGCCGCCGTATAGCTCATGGTGTTGGTGCCGTGCACGATCACGAATCCCTCGTAGTCGTCATAGTCCTTTTGAATGGTCCGCGCCATTTCCTTCCAATGCGCCGGCGTGATATCGGAAGATCCAAGATCGGAAAGCTTGGAAAACTTGAGCGACACTTCGCTCTGCGCCTCGGGCATGAAGCGGTAGATTTCCTCAATGGATTCCAAATGCTCCATGCGCCCGGTCTTTTGATTGCGCTTCATGCCGATGGATCCGCCGACGTAGAGAACGGCGATTTTGGGTCTGGCCATGGGATGATTGTAGCTTATTAGCTGGTTAGCTTTTTAGCTTATTAGGAAAAGACAGATGATGCATCAGAAAAGCTAAGAAGCTAACAAGCTAGAAAGCTAATAAGCTCAACAAAAAAAATTCCCGCTCCTCCTTCTTCCCTCAGGCTAAACGCCTTAAGAGGAGAATGGAGGAGCGGGAGACTGCAGTGACCGTTGCAACTCCCTACCACGGCGACACGTTGTTCGAGCGTGCCCTCGTGTTTGTGTGTGAGTGTTTCCCGTTGAGCCCGGGACGGCCCCCTATA
>CAYTNJ010000056.1:7515-8482 GCA_964439155.1 uncultured Candidatus Peribacteria bacterium
GAGGCAGTGTTTTGTGTTTGTGTAGGGTCCCTCACTTAGCCCTTCGACAAGCTCAGGGTAAAGAGGGAGCCAGAATGCGGTGGTCACAATACCGCGTAGAGGCAGGGAGGGACGAGGGGACCGTTCGCAGAAGGCAAGCTCCAAATATGGAGTGTCTGCCGTCCCCTCTTCTCTCCCTGCCATGTGGGAGTGCTTGGTCGATGCAGTGAAAAGAGCAATCCTCTCAGTATAGCGGAAAACTCGGTTTTGGACAAGGCCCTTCCCTACGGTAGGATGCGTCCAATGGCTGCGTCTCCGGGCTCTTTCGGCGGCAAATTGGTCCTCCTCATAGGACCCAGCGGCGTGGGTAAAAGCGTCATTTTAAAGACCCTGCGCAAGCGCCACCCCGAGCTGCACGTGCCCAAATCGGCCACTACGAGGCCTAAAAGGCCCAATGAAACGGACGAGCTCTATCATTTCGTGACGGAGGCAGAATTTGATGCACTCTTGAAGACGGACAAACTACTCGAGTGGGCCAAGGTCCACGCCGGAGCGAGTTATGGCACGATGAAAGAAGAGATCCTGCCGCATATCGAACAAGGCAAAGTGGTGCTACGAGAAGTAGATGTGCAGGGCTTCGATTCCATCCGCCAACTGCCGGCCTTCAGCGGAGAAAACGCCCCCTACCGCATGCAGTCGATTTTCATTTTGCCGGAAAGCAAGGAACAGCTGATCGCCCACATTCAAAAGCGCTCCCCTATCGAGGAAGACGAATTGCGCCGGAGAATAAGGAGTATGGAGAAAGAACTGGAGCACGCCGACATCTGCGACGTCAAAATCATCAACCGCGAGGGCAAGATGCAGGAAGCGGTGGAGGAGATTGAGGGGGCGGTTTTCGGGTGAGAATCTTTGTGAAATAGGCTTTATGGCGGAATAAGGTGGGTATTGCCATATCTTTGAATCTGCCTTAATGACATTGTGCCTAAGG
>CAYTNJ010000057.1:0-8433 GCA_964439155.1 uncultured Candidatus Peribacteria bacterium
GAGCGCTTGCATGGGGTGCAAGAGGTCGAAGGTTCAAGTCCTTTCGTCCCGACCACATAAAGCAGCGCTGCAAAACTTTACGTGCCACGTGGCGCAGCCATTTCTCAAAAGTACTACGAACCCTCAGAATACTAATTGTGCAACCGTACATTCGCCCAAAATGTTAATTCTGCGTGTCATAAAGCCCTAAACTTCTTGCCTCGACCACTTGCCCCCGTAAAATACGTAACGTTTATTTCTTTTACACATTTTCTTTATGCAAACGAAAAAACTCCTGCTCGCCGCCGCACTCGGCGTTGCCCTCGTCGGCTGCAAGCCCGCGACCGATACGACCGTCGACGGCTCGTCGAGTTCCAGCTCCGCCATGGAGAGCAGCGACGCCGCCATGACAGGCGAAGCCGGATGGCAGGCCAACGCGGCCGGCACCTGGCAGGACGCTGACGGCCAGTGGCTCAAGATCGTGGACGGCAAACTCATGACCAGCACCGACGGCCAAGTCTGGGCCGAAGCCAAGGACGGCACCTTCAAGGCGACCGACGGCAAGTGGTACAAGTGGAGCGCCGAAGGCAAGCTGTGGTGGAGCACCGATGGCAAGACCTGGGCCGAAGTGACGAGCGGCGAGTGGCCTGGCAAGAATGGGGTCATCTACAAGATGGACGAAGAGGGCGGCGTGTGGTGGATGGTTTCGGCCTCCGCCGATGCATCCGTCGATGCCTCCGTGGACTCCATGGTTCGCTAAGACTAGGAATATATTTCCTAAACGAAAGCCCGGCTTATCCCGGGCTTTTTTTTATCGTTCAAGCAAAGTACTTGTCAGGGTGAGCCCGCCGAACCCTATGCAAAACGAGCACCCCCTGAGGTGCCCGATTGCGCGTCGAAGATGATGGAGATTTTGTATCAATTGTGAAGACGAACATATCCCGAAGATCTGACACGGAAATAATTGACGAAAACAAAAAAAGCCGTGAATTGCTTCCACGGCTTTTCGGAGCAATGTGTTACTGAGCGTTCATGGCAGGAGCATCCGGCGTCTCGACATTGATATCCCTGCTATTCGTATCATCGTCCGCGGCGCCCGAGCCGTAGTTTTGCATCGGCAGGATGCGCAGGGCGAAGACCGCGATGGCCGCGATCACGAGAATGGCGATCAGGGCGATGGCCAACGAATTTTTGCCGGCGTCATCATGATGATAGGGGTTTTCAACGGCCATGATGAGGGGGGAAGGAATCAAAAGCTGATGGAAGGAAAAACCAAAGAGCAAGCCGTGCCGACGGCTGTTACTGAGCGTCGCCGTCGCCACCCGGAAGATCCACGTTGATCGTTGCGTCGCTGGCGTTGCCGTTCATGGAGCGAACCACGAAATAGCCGACACCGGCGATAACGACGATGGCGATGATTGCGACCAGCATGGTCATGGCGGAGGAAGAGGAATCGTCTGACATAGAAAAAGGGGGAGAAAAAAATAGGATCTACAACAGCAGACGGACAACAGGAGCATGTATGACCGCAGCCCTCCTGACGCTATGATGGAGAATGCCATGAAGCGATCGTTTCCCTCTCAATTCACCGCCCTTCTCGTCGCAGTCCCCGCGTTCTTCCTGCGTCCAGTACTTTGGATGCCCTTCAAAGACTTGACCGATGGACTGCCGTCGATCTATCCGGCGCTGCTCGCGCTTGCCGGTTGCGCGACGCGGCCGATCAATCCACCGATCGCTTGCCGAAGCTTTCGCCTTCGGCATGGGCATCGCCCTCATCGTCCGTGTTTTGGTCGGCAGAAAGCTGGCGAGGACGCATGTGGCCATTACGGCGGCAGCACTTCTCCTGTGGTGGCCGCTCGGCGGTTTCGTGGAACTGCTACGAACGAACCAAGCTTCCACCATGGAACTGTTCCTGCGTTTTTTGGCGGTCATCATCATCATGTACATCGCCGATCGCACATGGGGCAAACGTTCCACGCAAGCGTAACCGCTGGCAGGAAAGGGGAGCGGTGATACAGTTGGGGCATGACCAATGAACTTCTCCTTTTACTAGTAGGCATCTTCGCTGCGGCGGCCGTCAACATGGTGGTTGGGTTTTTATGGTACTTGCCGTTCATTTTCGGCAATACCTGGATGCGCCTGACGGGGCTTACGCAGCAGAAATTGAAAAAGCGCGGCATGTGGGCGCCGCTCATCGGCAGCTTTCTCGCGGCGCTCGCTGTGGCGTTCGTGCTGAGCCAACTCACGACACCTTTCCTCGGCCAAGCGATGTTGCTCACGGGTTGGCTGTGGATAGCGTTCGTGGCGGGCATGCGTTTGCCGCACTACTTGTTCGAAGGACGACCGTTCAAATTGTTCCTGCTCTCCATCGCGCACGACTTAGTGAGCCTGTACGCGATGCTGATCACGCTGTACATCGTGCTCTACGGTTTGTAGACAGCCGTTCTAGCGACGCCGCGTGCTCAAGCGCACGGGTTGCAAAACGGGAACGAAGCCGCCAGCGACGGCGCGCAGGTACGAGAGAAAAAAAGCGAACATACTTCAGGGGGAAGCCTCACCTTACGCCGGCCCCGGAGGATGTCACGAATATTCTCTCTTTTTTCGCAAGTCTCGCGTGTTCTGCTATCCGGTCGGACTGTGCTACGATGTCGTCGATTGCGCTTCGTCTTTTCCCCCACATTTTCATGGCCACCGATTCACGCAAAGGGTATCTCAAATACGTCGTCATCGGCGTTGTCGTTCTTGCGGCCTTCTGGCTGCTGGGCGTGTATAACGGATTAGTGCCGCTCAAGGAAAACGTGAACACCTCCTGGGCGCAGGTGGAGACGCAGTATCAAAGGAGATTCGATTTGGTACCCAACTTAGTAAGCACCGTGAAGGGCGCAGCCGCCTTCGAACAAGATACTCTCACGCAGGTGACGGCCGCGCGCACACAGTGGATGCAAGCCGGTTCTCGTGAAGACCAAATCACCGCGGCGGGAAGCTTCGATTCCGCGCTCTCACGTTTACTTGTGACCGTGGAAAGCTATCCGCAGTTGCAGGCCACGCAGGCGTTCCGCGATTTGATGACCCAAATCGAAGGTACCGAAAACCGCATCTCCGTCGCTCGCATGGATTACAACAACGCCGTACGCGACTATAACGTCCGTGTGCGTAGCTTCCCGGCAGCGATGTTCGCGGGCATGTTCGGCTTTGCCCCGGAAGAACCCTTCGGTTCTCTGCCCGGAGCCGAAAACGCACCTTCCGTGAACTTCGACAACAACGCTTCCGTACCCGCGATGCAAACCTCGTCCGCTTCGTAATTACTCGCCTCGGCCCTTCGGCGCGGCTCAGGATAAACTCCGTCCGCGGACGAAGCCGGGTCCATTCTTCTTTCCATCATGCGCACCTTCCTTCTCGCCATCGCCCTCTTCAGTTTCGCACCCTCCGTGGGCGCCATCGAATTGCCCGCGAACGACGGCTTCGTTACTGATGACGCGGGACTGCTCACGCCCGAGGAGGAATCGCAATTGGAAACGAAACTCGAAACCTACCGCCGCGAGACTTCCAACGAAATCGCCATCGCCATCGTGCCAACCCTCAGCGGCTCGGTGATTCCGGATACGGCGGTATCCATCCTGCGCAAGTGGGGAGTGGGCCAGAAGGACAAAGACAACGGCGCGCTCATTCTCATCGGCTACGAAAGCCGTGACGCCTACATCGCGACCGGCTACGGCTTGGAAGGCTCCATTCCGGACCTGGTTGCCAAAGGCATCATCGAAGAAGAAATCGTGCCCAACTTCCGCGACGGCAACTATGCGGCGGGCTTGAATGGCGCGGTGGAAGCGATGCAAAAGCACATCGGCGGCGAATACACGGCAGAGCGCTATGAACAAGAATCCGACGGCCCCGGTATCGGGGGATGGCTGCTCTTTCCGCTATTCATCGGCTTCAACTGGCTGGCAGCCATGTTCGCCCGCAGCAAATCCTGGTGGCTCGGAGGATTGGTGGGAGCGGTCGGCGGCCTCATCCTGGTTGGCATGTTCGGCTGGTGGCTGGCCATCCCGGTGCTCACCGGCTTAGGTCTGCTCTTCGATTACATCGTCTCCAAAACGGGATACCCTAAGGGCGGCAGAGGCGGAGGAGGATTCTGGGGTGGAGGTTTTGGCGGAGGCAGCAGCCGCGGCGGCGGGGGATTCAGCGGCTTCAGCGGCGGATCGGGCGGTGGCGGAGGAGCCGGAGGAAAGTGGTAGACGGGAAAGTGAGGCATTTGTTCTACCTCGGGTTTGTCATGACGTATGATGTTGCTATGAAGCGTCTGTTTCTCGGTTGCGCGTTTGTATCACTTCTCTCACTGCCTGCTTTTACTTTTGCTCAAAGCGGAGAGCTGACCGTACAAGCGACTGCAGCACTTTCGCAGACGGTGCCGCTCGGCGCGCAGCGCGTGCCGATGCTGACACTTTCTTTGAAGAACGATTGCAGCGCCGCAGCAACCGTTCGTTCGTTGCAGGTAAAGCATGGCGGGCGCGGAGACAGCGCGGATCTTTCTCGCGTGTACGTGTTTCAAGAAGGAAAGCGCATTTCCCGGTCGACGTCGTTTTCCTCTTCCACGCAGTTGGCAAATTTGCGGTTCACGCCCGTGACACTCGCCCCATGCGGACAAGCGACGCTGACTATTCTCGCCGACATTTCCCAAGATGCCGCCTTTACGGGCGAGCATAGGCTTTCGCTGGAAAGAGTAGAGGCAGAAGGCGCCACGGTGACCATACAAACCTCTGCCCAGAGCCAAAATGTGAACACCGCTCCGCAAAACGTCGGCGGCGTGACCGCGGAATTTTTGGAGCTGCCGCGAACGCTGCGCTACGGTGCGAACAGAGTAGTGGCCCGCATGCGGCTGACTGCCGATAATGAGCGCGACCAGCAGGTGCTTTCCCTTCGTCTCACCAACGACGGCAGCGCAAGGGGAGGGGATTTGCAGAACATCCACGCCGAAACCAACGCCGGAAAAACACTCACGCCCGTCATGGCCACGCTCGATGGCGACGCCGTGACGCTGATGTTCGAAGATCCGTTCATCATCGGGCGCAACGAAGAACATCTCGTTATTGTGAAAGCCGACGTCCGCGCCAGCCGCAAGCGCACGGTGAGATTCATCGTGGAGGAAGAAGCGGACATCGTCGCCGAACCGTACCGTGCTCCGCGCAACTGAACGGGAAAGCAAAAATCGCCTTTATGCAACGCGGAGCGGTGACATTTGCGCGTTGATTGCTATACTGAATCACGATCCTTTTGCATGTTTCCGCGAAGACTCCTTCTGCCGTTCGGCTGTGCGCTGCTGCTCGCCCATTGCGTGCAGGTCGAACACTTGCCATCAGAGCAAGTGCTTCGTAACGCCGTGCTTGCAGGACAGAACTTGCAATCGGCGTCTTTCGACGTGGAGATCGGCTGGGCGACCGGCACCGAGCAAGAAGGCGCGCGTGTGATGGCGCACTTGGACGGTCGCATGCAAGACGGCGGCACGCAAGTGACATTCGAGGCGGAGGTAAGCGGAAAAATTGAGCATGAAAACGGTCCGGAGCAAAATTTCGACCTTACGGGAGACGTAATGACGGCCGGCGAGGAAGGACGTTTTCTCCGCTTGCGCTCGTTGCAAACAGATCCTCCCATTCCGGGTTTGGAAGGGCCGGCGATCGAGGCCTTGCAGAACCAATGGTGGAAACTGCCTCAAAACGACGCCGCCACTCCCTTGAGCGCGCGCGGCGATCCGTATTTACTCTCGCTGCAAACCCAAGCGATTACCGTGCTCAAAGATTTGGGCATCGCTCGCATAAGAGGAAGCAATGCTTATCACTATGAAGTGACGCTCGATCCGGAAAAACTGGATTTTCTCTTCCAGGAACTCAAGCGCCGCGACGCCGATTCCGTCGCCGCGCAGCAAGACACGCTCGCCAAGTTGGAGTGGAAGGGACAAGTGTGGATCGACGCTTCCAGCTTCCAAGTGCTGCGTCTGGAGTGGGACGCCACCTCTAAAGACGCTTCCGAACCGCTGCAGGCCCACGTGGAGATGAACGTGACCGATCATGATGAAGCCGAGCCCATCACGCCTCCGGCGAACGCGGCGGATTTGCCGAGCAGCGCCGAAGATCTTCTGCCTCTGCTT
Source organism: uncultured Candidatus Peribacteria bacterium (assembly GCA_964439155.1). Lineage (GTDB taxonomy): Bacteria > Patescibacteriota > Gracilibacteria > Peribacterales > Peribacteraceae > CAYTNJ01. The sequence goes on from CAYTNJ010000057.1 coordinate 6,119, forward strand.
TCCGGCGAAACCGTGCAGCAACCCGCCTCGCCCACCCTCACGCCCGAACAGCAAAGCGACATCATCAATTCCCTTCTCAACGAATAACCCATGCCCGAAGGCCCTCTGCCCATCGACGGCGTCACGCCGCTGCCCTCCGTTCCGACGCCGGTGCAAAAGCCGCCAGCGCCTTCCGCCCCCGCGGCGGGCGTGCAGGAAGTGCGCAAATGGAAGATGCTGCTGATTCTTGCAGGAGGATCAGTGTATTTGCTCTACGCCCTTTGGTGCCTCGGCCTTATGAGCATCTTGCCTTCGTCGAGCACGGGCTTGCAGTCGTTGGTGCCGGTGGGCTTGCTCAGTGCACTCTTTGGCGCCGCCGCCTTCGCCCTCATCGGGGTTGGAGGATTTTTGCGCATCGGCAGCAATGTGACCGCCACCGATAAAAAGCGGCGCAACGCGCTCATCATCTTAGGGATAATCGTGGTGCCGGGCATTCTCCTTAGCGGAGCCATGGCCTACGCCGTCAGCCGCGAACCGGCGCTCACACTGGCCATCACGTCGCCCGCCGCGGGAGAAGAACTCATCGCGCCAGTGACCATGACATTCGATGCCGCTCCGGCCATAGACCTGCTCAAGCAAAGGGGATTTTTCCCGCTGCGTTATCGCTGGGACATCGATGGCGACCGCAAGATCGACCAGGAAACGGTGCAGCCCACCATCTCCGCCAACTTTGAGCGCGAGGGTCTCTTCACGGTAAGCGTGGTCATGGTAGACGCGGGACAATCGACCAGAACGGCATCGCGGAGATTCGTCATTCAAAAATCGGTCTTCTCCGTAAACCCCAATCCTCCGGTGATCGAGCAGCCGGCGGTGTTTTCCATCGCGCATTTGGTGACGGCCGATAATCCCATCACGAAGGTGCACTGGTTCTTCGACGGCGACGACAAAGAGGACGACGTCACCGAAGAACCCGAAACTACCTACACCTTCTATGCGCTCGGCAAAGTGCGCGTGCAGGCCGTGGTGGAAACGCAGAACCAATTGCAAACGCGCTACGAGCGCACCATCGAGGTGGTAAACCCCACACCTCTTCCGTTCCCGGTGACCATGGAGCACGAGCCACGCTATCTCATCAGCCCGGCTCCGTTCGCGGTGCTCTTTCGCATAGAAACAGCCGAACCCGTTTCCAATATTCAGTGGAGCTTCGGCGATGGCGGCAAGGGCGAAGGCCAGCGCGTGGCCCACACCTTCGAGCGCAACGGCAACTTCCCGGTGACGGCCAAAGTGCGCTCCCAGAGCGGCGTACTCGCGGAACTAACCACGGTGGTACAAGTGGTGGATACGCTGCAGCTAAGCGATTTGAGCTTCGAAGGAACCCCGGCCGTGGAAGCAGGCGGACGCATCACGGGCGAAGTCCCTCTTACCCTTAACTTGCGGCCGCGCACCAATACTCCCTTCGTGCAATTCCACTGGGAAGTCCCGGAAGCGACCGACGTCGGAAGCACCGAAGAAACGCTCCAAGCCATCTACCGCAAGGAAGGAACGTACACGGTGACGCTCGTGGCCCAAGATCTCGAAGACCACGTGCTGCGCCTGCCGATCAAAGTGGAAGTGAAGCCCGCCTCCAACTCGCTCTCCATCCAGATGAATCCCGAAACCGGCATCGCTCCGTTGAGCGTGGAATTCGACGGCGCGGAAACCTTCATCCCCGGTGAAACGATCACGGGCTTCGAGTGGAACTTCGGCGATCGCACGCCCGCGCAGTTCGGCGGCGCCAGGGCCAAGCACGCTTACACGCAACCCGGATCGTACGTGGTCACCATGATCGTGCGCACCACGTCGGGCAAAGAATTCCGCGCGGATAAAACGCTCGTCGTGCGAGCACCGCTCCTCAACGCCTGCATTCTCCCCAGTCGCACCGCGGGCCAGGCTCCGCTGGGTGTGGAGTTTTCGTCCGATTGTTCCACCGGCGCCGTTGCCTATCTGTGGGACTTCGGCGACAATGCGCAGAGCGACCAAAAATCGCCGATCCACGTCTTCCAAACCCCGGGCACCTACAGGGTAAGCCTCACCGTAAAGGGTGAAGGGGAGAGGGAGGCCGTCACCTTTGTCACTATTACCGTTCGCTCATGAAAAAGCTCAAGAAACAGACCCTGATCCGCGTCATCGCCCTGCTGGGCGTGGCTGCCATCGTGTTTACGGCTCTGCTGCCGGCATTCACGTAAACCGGGCAAAGGAAGCCAAAAACCGGTGCTTTGGAGGGCTACAATGCTCTATACTTCGCCCATGCGGCACGGTTTCCTGTTAGTCGATAAACCCTTCGGCCCCACCAGCCA
>CAYTNJ010000058.1:0-8341 GCA_964439155.1 uncultured Candidatus Peribacteria bacterium
GCACCTTGAACGGCGCGCATTAGGCCAGAGGCCAGCAAAGCGCCCTTCCATCCCTCTAGGCCAAGATTGCCGCCGCTTTTGCGACGGGTTTTTCTCTTGCCTGATTTTGAAACAAACAAACCGCTCTTTTTGTGCGAGCTCTTTTTTTTGCTGTGTGTTTTTTTCTTTTTTGTTGCCACTTTATTTTCTCCGTGATGGTTTTTTTGATAAGAACAGAAATGCTGCGACCGCGCCACCGATTAACAAAACCGGCATCATATCCATTTGCTTTCCGGGTTTGTTGGATGCAGCGGCCGCAGCGGCCGCACCGGCTGGGGCGCTAGAGATTGCGGCCGGTATCGGCTGCGGCGCTGCACCGCCCGGCGCGCTACCGCCCGGCGCTTGCTGCGGCGTTATCGTCTGCGGTTCTTCGTCCCATGAATAGTCATTGAAATCATAACTTGCGTCCGGCGATGGCATCGGCGTAGGTGAAGCAGGAGTCTGTGCCGGTGGGATCGGTGCCGGTGCCGGCGCTTGCGGCGCTGTCGCTACTGACACCCCGTTTTTCCATTGCGTGTAAAGATCGGACCAGCCTTTTGTTTCAAATCCCTCCGGGATATATAAAACGCCATCTTCAGCAACCAGCGTACCGTCTGCCAGTAAATCGTCTGAGGGCTCCCAGTCGTCGATGCCGTTGCCGCGTTTGAAGTCTTGCAGTTCAGCGAATCCGAATTCGTCGCCGTAGAGATTGCGAAAAACTGAAACAAAGAACGCGGCATTTGTTCCGCCAATTTTCCAACCCGGTTCTGTGTAACCAGATTTTGCGAAACCAGAAAATGCGCGGACTTTCAAAGCCATGCACGCACCTGAACCGGGTTACTTATGCTGTCAATTTTTTTTTGATAATACATAAAAAGCCCCCCCGGCAATGAATAATAAAGCCCATGGAAAATCTGCCGGCGATGCGTCAGACGCCACGGGGCGCGCCACCGCTTGCGCGCTGGGTTCTGCGCGCGTTGCGCTGTCTTGTGGTGCTGTCAGTTGGTTGTAAAGGTCCGTGAGCATCTGCAAAGATAATCCAGCTAAGATTTTTTGAATTTGCAAATATGCCGCATTAACTCTTGCTTGACTGTCCGCAATTGTCGATTGCATTTCGTCCATAAATTGCGTTCGCGCATCGCTTATCGCTTGTGAATACTCTTGGAAAATTTTTTCTTTTTGCGCGTCGTTCTCTGCTAAAATTAGCGCTTCCTGAATGCTGTTAATAATTCGCGTTGCGCTTTCCTCTTGGGAGATCTGGACAGACGCTTGATTTATTATGTCAATCGCTCTGTCTGATTCGATGCGCATGGAATTTTTTAAATCTGCAATCCCTGCCGCTAACTGTTCGCTTACTTGCTGAATTGCATCTAAAGTGATTTGCCCGATAGAGGGGCCAGAGAACCCGGAAAACATTTCAAAAATCTGACCAGCTATTGGCAAAAGTCCAGCAAAGTTTGGCAGGTATTTTGAAACCAAATCCGTAATGCTACCAGACACGTTGAAATGTTTTGCGGCAAATTTCAGCATGTCCATCGGTTCTCTTGGTGGATTGCGCACAGCTTCACCGAGAACAGCAAGAGCCTTTTTTTCGTCGGTAATATCGGTTGTAACTTGAACGGTCATAATCTTATCGACTGTGCATTAAGCAGCAAATTTTGCATGTCACGCAAAGCGCTTTTTTCTTCGTTTTGAACCGCAAGAGCAATTGCGAGTTTTTTTTGATTTAGGTCTGCCATGTCGCGAGAAAACGAATCCTTAGCGGCGCGCATCACGTCGTTTATTTCATATGCCGCTTTTTGCTTTGCAATGTCTCTTGCGTTGACCATTTCAGCGGCATATTTTTCCGTCGCTTTGATATACGTCATGGCCTGCATTGCATCGGTGTAGTCTAATTCCGAAAATACAATTCCGTTTTCCATTGCAATTATTAGAGACGACAAACCAGAGAATGCGGCCGCGTTAAAATTCACTGACGCATTTCTGCGGAACACATTGTAATAAATTACATCGACTAGTTTTTGTATGCCTCGGTACACATAACTTTTTGAAAATAGCGATTGCGCTGGGGCTCTGTGGATTATGTCAGCAGAAACAGACGGCGCACCGAATACCCCCAGTCGGTAATCAAAATACAATCCGATCAAAACCGGCATATTTACCCATTGCTCCTCTGAGGTTTCAACAAGTCTGTCGCCGAACATTGACTCCTGATAATACTCATGGTAGATTGCGGCAACCTGAATCGTTGTTGAGGCATCGGCGCTTTTCGTGTAGTTTGCCGGCGGGCTGAACGCTTGAAAATTAATGTATGCGCCATCTGAATCAGAGCCTGAAAAAGTTACATTGCATTTTTGGTTGTACTCTGCCGCGTAAATCCGGTTTGCTTCAGAGTCCTGAACATTGACGGAAAAATATTTTGCAAACTTGTCGAGAATCACAAGCGGCACGAGCGGAAAAAATTGCTGTAATTCGTTTGCGTTCACAGATAATCACTCATCGGCGCGATGTGCATCAGTCGCGGATCATAATTTATTTTGCCAAACACAGAGCCCGGCAGATTGTCGAGCCACACGACGCCACCTTGAAAATCGACGCCGCAAAAAATATGCACGTAATCCTCTGGGCTCCCCTCCTCCGCTACCTCCGCAATTAAAATTCGCTCCGCTGGCACGCCTACATTGCGCAGCAATGCGCACCAAAAGATCGTTGCGTCGTCGCAGTCGAGCCCCTGCCCTGTTTTTAAAACTAAGTCGTAATAGATTTTCGGGCGAACGATAATCTCCCCTTCCTCTTCGCGGTAGTTCTTAACTATCCATCGAAAAACTTTTTCCGCGTCTGCGTCAGCAAATTTTTTCATTTGCGGTAAATCAAAGTCGCTTTTGTACTTTTCGGCAAACTGCATAAATAGTGATACCTGATCTTTGTCAGAGTCCACATAAATTACCTCTTCGCCCATGACACAACCCAGCTTTTTAATCGTGAGCCGTCGAGCAAAATTGCGCGGCACCGATTCGACCGCCCGACTCTTAAATAGTTTGAGTCAGTTCAATTTCAGTTAAATACAGTTTGGGTGGCAAAAAGGCACCCCCTCCAAACATTTTCGCCACCCCTCCGCGCAAAATCGCCACCTGTGCGCGCAAAATCGCCACCTGTGCGCGCATTTTTGCCACCCCCCCTATATAGATAGCTCCGCCCGGTCGTTTCGGTTTTACTAAAAATTAGGGGTGTGTGTAGTCGCCGGCAGATTAGCCAAGCGACTGTTTCCAGCGAAGCAATGGAGCTTCACGGACGAGCGCTTCGGCTTTCTGTGCCTTAGCTTCGAGAATGGCTTTCGTCTTTTTCCAAGTCGCCTTGGGGTGGATAACTACATCTTTTTTCTGCGGAAAAATTAGAACATTTGCAGGCAATAGCTTTTGCGCTGTCTCTACCGGGTAAAGCGACGAGTGCAATCGTACATGCACGCGCCCTAAGTCGTCAATTGAATCAAATTGCAAGCGCTGCGCAATCTTATCCAGGACAAACTGCGCTGCCGAAAATCTGTCCTGCAATTCTGTCAGATCGTATTTGATTTTTTTCGCGATAGTTTCTAAACTTTCCGCGAGAATCTCTAAGTCGTCGACGATGGGGTAAGTCATGCCGTGTGCTGTGTTGAAATCCTGAAAATCTTTTGCAATATATCCCTTAAGCAAGAACCGAAACCGACGCGAAGCGACGCTTTCGGTTTTTCCGCTTCGGTTTTTTATAGCTGTGTACGGTTCAAAAATGCGCAGCAGGTTTTTCTGCACGAGCCTTTTTTCATAGCGAATTCGTGTTCGCTTGTCTAGGCCTAGATCGTGTTCTATGGTTTCAGCGCTGGGCCATACGTCTTTAAATGTGCGAGTGTTAGAATAAGAAATCAGATATAGAAAGAGATCTCGTGGACCTGATTTTAGGTCGCGCCATAGTGGCGACTTTGCAAGGGATTTCGGAATAGCGAATAGCTGGTGAGGCGACGGGGGCAAAGACTTTTCAAAGTCTTTTTGGATGTCTGCAGTTTTGTCTTCTCTCTGTGGTGCCGGGCATTGGATTTCGTGATTTGTCGCGTTGCGATAATACCACTTGCCTTTTTTTTCGTAGGCTTCAAATGCTTTGGCTGTCGCTGACATTCGCACCCCCTGTGAGAAAGTCGAGCGCAGTTTGTGCGCAAAGCTTCGCGAAGTCGTAAGCGATGCCGACGAGCACGAGCCCACCGGCAAAAAAAGCAAAGTACAGAGAAAACGCAGCGAGTCCAAAAATCATTGGATTAGCCCGTCGTTTTCCTGCGCGCTATAAAGAACCGCTGAGACTATCGGTCTCCAATGGTCCTGAAGCTTTACGGGCAGGCCATCGAGGCCAGAGTGCAGCGGCAGGCCGTTCTGATTATGATAGATCGCGGCGGACTCTCTGAATGCGTCGCCAACCATGTCCCAGTTTTTCGTCATTATCCCCTGAACGATTTTTCCCATTCGCGGGTCTAGCGCTTGCGCAATTGTAATGTTCATGCAAACCCCTTTGGAATCAGCGTTAAGGCATCGGCAAAAAGCTTTTGCTTTAGTGTAGGATCAGAAGCAAATGCCGCGTCGATTTCAGCGAATTTTTGTTCATCGGGCAGGTTAGAAAATAGCACGGCGACAAGTCGCGCATACTCCGGCTTTTGCGAAATTGCGATAATCTGAGAAAAGAACGGGTTCTCTTCTTCCTCTTCCTCTTCTTCCTCTTCTTCTTCGTCGTCTGTTTCTTCGGCGATTGCTAGGCGCTCTAAAAGCGGCCGCTGAGCCTCTGCGATGATTTCGCGGAGCGCATCAGGGGTCAGAGCCCCGGCGCGCGCCTGAGGGCCTCCCAAGACCATTACGGTCGATTTTTGCGGCATATTCGCCGCAAATTGCGCCCTTACTTCTTCGGGATAATCTTCATCGTAGACATAAATTTCGATAAAAACTTTTTTCTTAGCCCGGCGCTCGCCCGGTTTGCCCTGCTTTGTGTTCTGCGCTTTGGTATAACACGCATAATACTTGCCCGGTCCGAACGCTTGGCAAGCTTCATTCAGCGACCGATTATCAAGCGGCAATTCACGATAGCGTTTCAGCAAAGATTTTTTTTCGTTCAAAATTTCTACGTTTTTCATGGCTGCACCCCTCTAATAAATCGCCGATTTGTAATGTCTGTATCGCCCTCTGAGGCAATGCGAAACGCCATGCAGGCCACCTGAATGGCCTCTGCGCGAATTCTGTCTGCCGATTCTGTCATGAGGGCCTTTGCAAGCTCTCCCACTTCTTCGATGAGCGCCGGGAACATGAATTCATTCGATGGAAAAAGAGTTCTTGCGCGTGACACTTCTTTGCAGATGTCATTCAGTAATTCGTCGTCGCCTTTCACTTTTTCCCCCGCAATGTCTTAAGCTCCGCAAATAGCTTCGGGCGGTGTTCTTTGTGCAAACGCACTATAACGTCGATCAAATCGGGATTTTTTGTCAGGTAATGGCCGATAATTACCCCCGCGGCAAGCGTAATAAACAAGCTATTGGAGGCTTGTTTATTGGTTATTATAGGGGTTTTTTCGCGTCTTTTGAAGGTTTTTCTCTTGGTTTTCATATGATTTAGACGCATTTATGGTCGATTTCGGTCAAATTTTTTTAGAGGGCGGGATCTTTCGGGCTTGTCGCGGTCCAATATCTTTCTTCACGGGCGAGCCAATACGCGCCCCCGGCGATCGCAGCAAGTAGTGCGACGCCCACCCATGGCTCTACCGCTTCACGCAATGCGGTTGAATTTTCATAATTAAGGACCTGAGAGGCCATGTCTGCAATGACTTGTGACGTTGAGCCATTGCCAAACAGGATAGAAAAACGGTCGCTGAGGTCATTTTCGCCAATGAGCCCGTTACCATTCACTTTGATTTGCTTTGTGTTTGGTGTCGTCAGGTATTCCCAAGACGCTTTGATGCGCTCCACAGTCAAGCCTGTGTATGGCTCCGCAAATTTTTCGTTGAAATCGTCGACAAACTGATTCGCAAGCTTCGTTTCAGTCTTTGGTACTTCGTAGATATTTTCGGCAATGCAGCTTGATGTCTTTTTGTCGAAGCGTACAAGCTCCATGCCGATGAAAGGTTTTTCGTTTCCTGTCTCTAGGTGAAAATGTGGGCACTGCGGAGGGATCGCGGCGCGCACACGGCCGCGACGCTGAATCATCCAGAGCATTTCGATTGTCAGAAAATAAAAAAACCAGTATTTAGACCCCTTGGCTCTAGACGCATTAGGCATGTCTAGGGCGATGTCTAGCGCGTTGCCTGTCGCGTGGCTACCTGTGCCGCGTTTAAAGCTTGTGACTTTTAAGTCGGGCCAGTACGCCGGGACGTTGACCGGTAGGACTGCCATAATTAAAAGTACAAAATAATTTCAGGGGCTAAAAGTAAATATCCTCGGGCTGTCGCCGCAGCCATATTAATGTTTATATTTGCATTCGGCGCATACGCTTGTATTGGATGGCTAACGTCAAGAAGCAAATCCCCAGCGCTTGAAGTAAACTGAATTTCGTTTACGTCCCTAAAAAACTCTTTGGTAAAATCTCTAGACATGGATTCATTAATAATGCCTGTCCCGTCATATAAAATTGCGAGTTCTGATTGCGTCCGTAATTCCAGAGCATTAACTTCAACGGAAACGATGTTTCCTGAAACTGTGTTTATCGGCCGCATGTTTGCGGATGGATTAAGGCGAATACGTGTTCTTCGTTTCGGCTTGCCTAGATTTGGTATTTCGAGCTTGTCTGTCCCCGGTGCGCCATTGAAAAAGACCTCCCATTCTGACTGAATCAATGTGTTGACATCAGTCAGAATGGTAGTCAAAATGATTTGGCTATAACGCAGCACCGCATATTGAGTTGTTTGTTCAACTTGTACGGGCTGCATATTCGTTTATTCGTATTGAATAGTGACAGCAATGGTCGTACCCGTAATAGATGTACAGATTCCGGTTACTGTCAATATGTCTTGCACCGCCCATTCGTGCGCGGGATTTATGAATCCCATTGCTGACCCGATTTTCGTCGAGACATTATTCACAATCTCTGAATTGAGATTCTGACTATTTACCGTCAGGCGAACATCTTGCGCGGGGTCAAAGTATACACCAGTGACTTTTGTATACCCCTCCGGCACGCGAAATGTTTGCGTGAAAGTTGTTCCGTTCGCTTGTCCGGTGGCAACTTGGCCAACTAATAGCCGATTAACAGTTTTTCGCTGCGTCGGCTTCGGGTATTGATTATCGCCCATGGATTACTACTGCGCTGTAGTTAAGGCGTAGCGCTTGCCCCACAAGCAAACATTGAGGTCAAGACCGGTTAAGTCTTGCGCAACAACACTTGATGAAAGTTGAAACTGAAAAGCCTGTCCGCCCTTCAGGATCAAAAGCCCGCGGCCGTCTGCGCGAGGATTGATGTTCGCACCGCCCGAAACGACTCCTTCAGGGTTGTATGTGGCAGCGGCCGCGAGGAGCGTCGGAAAATTCAGCAGCGCTGAAACCGGAGCCCACCACGAAAACTTGCTTTCGTTGACTTTGATCGTGACGTAATAGTCACGGATCAGCTTCGCAACGATTGCCATCTCTGTCGTGGTGAATGCAGTTTTTGCGGTTGTCATTACGTTGAGTTCAACCCGGCGGACGTCGTAGTCTTTGTTCTGGTCGATGACGTTCGGTTGAACCAGTGATGTGTTTTGGTCAGGCCCACCGCCTGTATCGAAAAAGTTCAGGGGCTTGACTGTCGTCAGTGTCTTAGTTGACCACATCGGCAAATCGTCTTCGTCTGCCAGTTGTAAGCCCATGTCGTTGAATCCGCGTCTGTATCGCATATTGTTTTTCTCCTTACTCTCTTAAAAAGACATTATCGCTGATAGCCTGTCGACCCCATGCGCTCTTGCATGTAGTCACTGACCGGCGACCGCTTGCCGTACCCGCTGCGCTCCATCGGCGCATTGAGAAACAGGCCGCTAGTTTCCCGCGGACTTTCAGGCAAAGCAAAAAGTCCGGCTGTCGCTTTTGGCTTTGCCTGCATGAATTTGAAATCGAAAATATCTTTCAGCACTTTTGTGTTATCGACCGCAGAATCGACCAGCGACGCGACGGCCGCGGGAAACATGCCCGGCACCGGTATCATACCATTTTTCGCGAGCACGGCAATCAGGCCCGGCACGATGATTTTTACTTTCGGCAGTTCTTGCCCCATGTTCTGCGATGCGGCAAAATACCCGACGGCACCTTGAACGGCGCGCATTAGGCCAGAGGCCAGCAAAGCGCCCTTCCATCCCT
>CAYTNJ010000059.1:0-8299 GCA_964439155.1 uncultured Candidatus Peribacteria bacterium
ATCCGCGGTGGTGGCCTTCTTTGGTTACTTTCTTGGCCATCCAAGAAAGTGACAACCCGTGATAGCTAGAGACCCTAACTTCTTTCTGAGCTGCAACCCAGCCTAAGCGACGTGCTCACGCGAACACATCCCCCTCACCCCTACCCTCTCAGCCAAAGGCTCCCCTTCGGGGCCGCGGCGGGGAGAGGGCCGTTTAGGCCATGGCAGCAGGAGGTTTTAGTACCGCAAAATACCGCTTTTCTTCCTCTCTTGACCCTTGCAAAAACTGTAAAAATCGGTATAATATGTCGGTCAACATTTTTGCCCCTAACACACACATCCCCCATGGCTCGCGCCGATTCTCCTCAGCATGATCCAAGCGTCGAAAGGTTGATCAATAGCCTCCTGCAAGAGACCTTTAACGAAGAATATACGGAGCTTTTGGAGCTGGGCCGGGTTAGCCTGAGCGATCAGTACCAGCACACTCTGCGAGAAATCATTTTGTCCGAAATGCGCACCATGCTCGCCATGGCTCCTGCCGAAGCGCAAGAGGGGACAGGCATCAGGCGCTCCAGGGAAACCCTGCCGCAACGCATTCACCGCGAGATGGAAATACTGCTGCGTAGGAAAATCAAAGTCCTCCGCCCGACGGATCTTTGAGAAAACCCCAATTTTGAACAAATTTTGTATTCAAATAAGACAGGGGCAGCAACTGATCCTCTGCATTGCATTGGCCAGGAGCTTTCCCTACACTCCCTCTACTTTTTCAAGGCGGATGCGTTAGCCCGCGTCCCCTGCATTTTCACTCTCTCGTTATGGACCTCGTACACGTGCGCAATATCGGCATCATCGCCCACATCGACGCCGGAAAGACCACCACTTCCGAGCGCATCCTCTTTTATACCGGCCGTAACTATAAAATCGGCGAGGTACACGAGGGCGAGGCGACCATGGACTGGATGGAACAGGAGCGCGAGCGCGGCATCACCATCACGGCTGCCGCCACGCAGTGTCATTGGAAAGGCCCCGTTCCGGGCGAAGTGGGAGACGTGGACATCACCATCAACCTCATCGACACCCCGGGCCACGTCGACTTTACGGCCGAAGTGGAACGTTCGCTGCGCGTGCTCGACGGAGGCGTGGTGGTGTTCGACGGCTCGCAAGGTGTAGAACCCCAATCCGAAACGGTGTGGCGCCAGGCAGACAAGTACCACGTGCCCCGCATCGCGTTCGTGAACAAGATGGATAAGACCGGCGGCGACTTTTACATGTCCCTCGGTTCCATCCACGACCGCTTGAGCAAACAGGCGGTGGCGGTGCAGCTGCCGATCGGCGCCGAGAGCGACTTCTCCGGCATCATCGATTTGGTACAGAAAAAGGCTTACATCTTCGAAGGTGAGCACGGCGAGAACATCAAAGAAATCCCCATCCCCGAAGATCTGAAGCAGAACGTCGACGAGTACCGTGCCGAATTGATGGAAAAGGTGGCCGACGCCAACGATGACCTCACCGACTATTTCCTCGAGAACGGCGCCCTCACCGATGAGCAGCTCTACATGGGTATCCGCAAGGCGACGACTTCCGGCAAGCTTTATCCGGTGTTCTGCGGCTCCAGCTTGCAGAACGTGGGCGTGCAATTCGTGCTCAACGGCGTCACATCTTATCTGCCGTCCCCGATGGATATTCCGGCCATCAAGGTCACCGACCTCAACACGAACCAGCCGGTCGAGCGTCATTCCAGCGACTCCGAGCCCTTGGCCGCCCTCGCATTCAAAATCGCCACCGACCCGTTCGTAGGTAAGCTTACCTTCGTGCGCGTGTACTCCGGCGTGATCAAGAGCGGCACGGCCGTCTTAAACCCCCGCACCAACAACAAAGAGCGCATCGGACGCTTGGTCCGTTTGCACGCCAACTCGCGTGAGGAAATCACCGAAATCCGCGCCGGCGACATCGGCGCCGTGATCGGCCTTAAAGACGTGCGCACCGGCGACACCCTCTGTGATGAAGCCAAGCCCGTGCAGCTCGAATCCATTACCTTCGCAGAACCGGTCATCTCGCTCGCCATCGAGCCCAAGACCAAAGCCGACCAGGAAAAAATGGGTATGGCTCTCCAGAAACTCGCCGAAGAAGACCCGACCATGCGCGTGCGCACCGACGACGAAACGGGCCAGACCATCCTCTCCGGAATGGGAGAACTGCACCTCGACATCTTGGTCGACCGCATGCGCCGCGAGTTCAAAGTGGAATCGAACGTGGGTACGCCCCAGGTGGCCTACCGCGAAACGATCGGCAGGGAGATCGAAGGCGAACACAAGTACGCCAAGCAGACCGGTGGTCGCGGACAATACGGTCACGTGGTCTTCAAGTTGTTCCCGCAGGAACCGGGCAAGGGCTACGAGTTCGTCAACTCGGTAGTCGGTGGACGCATCCCCCGCGAATTCATCTCGCCGTGCGACAAGGGTTTCCAGGAAGGCATGAGCCGCGGCATCCTCGCAGGCTATCCCGTTGTGGACGTGAAGGTGGAACTGCTCGACGGCTCCTACCACGACGTGGACTCGTCCGAAATGGCCTTCAAATTCGCGGCCTCCATCGGCTTCCAGGAAGCGGCCCGCAAGGCGGACCCCGTCATCTTGGAACCGATCATGAAAGTGGAAGTCGTCTGCGCCGAGAGCTACTTGGGAGACGTGATGGGTGATCTTAACTCCCGCCGCGGCCTCATCGAAGGCCAGAGCGACCGCGGTACGGCCAAAGTGATCGACGCCAAGGTGCCGCTCTCCGAAATGTTCGGTTACGCCACGGAACTTAGGTCCATGACCCAGGGCCGCGCCAGCTACTCCATGGAACCGAGCCACTACGCCAAAGTGCCCAAGAACAAAGCCGACGAAATCGCCGCCGCCCGCGCGGGATTCTCGGCCGCTCGTTCCTAAGCTTTTCTCAATCGAAGTTTAAAAACCCCGCTTCAGGCGGGGTTTTTTGTAGGTGATCGATGGGCGAGAGGGGAGACGGGCGTCTCCCCTCGGGTTACTGCGTGACGGCGAGTCCGGCGAAGATCTGGAAGGCTTTGGTCAGGGCTTCTTTTTCATCGGGGAACATGGCGATGTTGCACCTGCCGGCACCCTTATTCTTGTTTTTATGCGTGAGTGCGGCGACGATCGCTAGACGGGATTCATTGATCCATTCAAGCCCGCCCGTTCCGGGATGAAGTTTGATCCCTCGATTGAAGATCTTCCAGTTAGGGAGGAGCATCCCGTACGTGGTGACGATTTCCCGAGGCGTCTCCTCATTCTCCATGAGGCAAATCAGATCTTCCAGATGTAGGGAGACGTGCTGCAGTAGAACATAGCCGAGCTGTGCTTGCACATGGCCAAGCAGGGCGTCGACGGGGGTATGGACCGAAGCGGGAATGATGCCATGGCTCGTGGCTTGGCAGCCGTACTTCCAGGTTACATCCTCATCTGTTTCCGGGTTGTACGAGCCCCTGCGTTGCAGTACGGCGACCCGGCCTTTTCTCGGATGATCCGTGAGCAAAATCAGCCCTACCGTCCGACTTTTCTCTGTCATTCGACATCCGCCTTTCCGCTGGTTTGAAGGAGATCCTTTTTGACGCAGTAAAGCGAAAATACAACGAAAAAAGACTATTGGGAAGGGCAGCACCATCCAGCGTGTCACGACCCTCTTGGCCAGCCGTCATCTATACCGTGAAGTCCCTGCTTTTTGGCTTTTTGTGCAAATTAACGTAGAGCAGGGGATTGTCATTTTGCACCGATTCTTGTACGGTATATCTCTTCACTTTCCAGGAACACGCCTCATGACGGAACGCGCTCCCTACCGCCTGGCAACTACCCCGCTCGTAGCGGCGTTCTCGCTTGGAACCATGGCGTGGTACGGGCTGTTCGTTTTTTCGCCTGTGCACGCGGGGCACCCGATCGCTTACGGCCTGCTGCTCGTGTCCGAGTTCATCGGCATGACGCAATTGCTCGGCGTGTGGCTGACCATCCTCATAGCACCCCAACCCGAAACCCCCGTGGCCGTCGCGAGGAACCGCGAGGCGTTGGCTCATGCCGTCGATTTGCCCGTGTCGGTGGCGGCGTTTATCACCGTGGCCGGAGAGCCGATCGAGGTCATTCGTGACACCGCTTCCGCGGCGCGCGATATGCTGTTGCCCCATCGCACGTTCATCCTCGATGACGGTAATTCCGACGATGTTGCCTTTCTGGCTCAGGAACTCGGCGTCGAATACATCCGCCGCGATACGCGCGAGGGATGGAAGGCGGGCAATCTCAACAATGCTTTCGAACTGCTGCAGCCCGATTTCGTCGCCATCTTTGACAGTGACCACGCGGCCAAGCCGGAGTTTCTGTTGGAAACTCTGCCCTACCTGCTAGCCGACGAAAAACTCGCTTTCATTCAAACTCCTCAGCACTTCAACAACACCGATGGCTTCATCTCCGGCGGCAGTGCGCAGACGCAGGAAGTGTTCTACCGCCACATCCAGGCCGGCAAAAACGCGTTCAACTCCGCCTTCTACGTGGGCACCAACGTGCTCTTCCGCGGCGATGCCATCCGCGATTTGGGCGGCTTCTACGATCAATCGCACTCGGAGGATATTTGGACGGCGCTGCTCCTGCATGAGCGCGGCTGGAAATCCTTCTATCTGCCCAAAGTGCTCGCGAGCGGCCATGCGCCGGAAACCGTGGGCAAATATTTCCGCCAGCAGTACCGCTGGGCCACGGGAGGGTTTGAAATTTTCTTCCGCAGGAATCCGCTGTTTCGCAAAGGTCTCTCGCTCGATCAGCGCCTGCAGTACCTGCATAGCTCGATGTTCTTTTTGAGCGGATTTTCCATCTTCATTTTGTTTCTTTTGCCGCTCTTGTACGTCTACTTTGGATGGAGGGCGATCGATGCGCCCAATGCATGGGAATGGGCGGTGCGGTTCTTTCCTTACTACTTGATGACTTTTGCCAGTGCCGCGCACTTCATGGGGCAGCCGATCAAGTGGCGCACGATCGTCGTGGCGCTCACGCCGTTCCCGTCGCATATCGCAGCGTTCTTTACCGTTCTCACCGGCATCCGCGTGCGGTGGAGCGTCACCGGCGTCATCCGCAAGCGCACAGACTACGTCAAATCCGTGGCGCCGCACTTGTTGCTTCTCCTCCTGTCGCTCGGCGCCATTCCGATCGCCTTGTTCCAAGAAGACAAAGGCATCGTGCTCTCCGCCATGACGGTGTTCTGGCTCTGCTGGAACTCGGCGATTCTCTTGTCCATCTGTAAACGCGCCTTCCCGCGCTACGCGCGCAGCCCCATCCCCGGGTCCGTTCTCTCCGCCCGCTCCCTCGCATGAAATTTTCCTCCTTCCTCATCGTCATCCTGGTGCTCTGCGTGTTTATTTCCGTGCAGGGTTGGATCGTGTCGCAAAAATTTCTCCTGCCCAAACGGTTGGAAGCCGCTCAAGCCGTGATCGTGGGATCCACGGTGGAAGTGGGCACGCCGGTTTCCGGACTCGTAACCGAGGTGGGCGTGGCCGAGGATCAGCAGGTGTCGCAGGGCCAAACGCTCTTCGCCATCGTGCCGCAGTCGCCATCCGATCCCCAGGGCGGCGCGCCCGTGCTCATCGCGGCGCAGCGCAAAGGGGTGATCACGGACATCACCGTCACGGCCGGCGCCTACGTGCGCACCAGTGATAAGCTGGCGCGCATCGTGGACAACTCCATCGACGCCATCACCATCGAGGCGTCGTTCCCCATCGACCCCGCCGACTTGGGCCGCGTGTCGGCCACCGTGCCCGCCATCGTGCACGCGCCCTACATCAACGCCAACCGCCCGCTCGCGGCCGTGGTCAGTTCCGTCGACCCCGAATACGATGCCAAGACCGGCAGTATCGACGTGCGCCTGCGCCTGCTCGAATTTCCCGATACCGACATGCAGCTTACGGTGGGCGCGCCCGTGCAGGTGACGATCGACATCGAGAACGTCAACGCGGTTCGCACGTTCGTGGAAAATCTCTCCCATGATTCTCGCGTGCAGAGCCTGCTCGATTGGGTCGCGCAATTGCCGATTCCGTTTTCCAACGCGCAGCAGCAATGATTCGCCCTTTCGCTTTACGCAGGCTGGGACTCGCGAGCGCGTGGTCGCTCGGGGTGTTCGCCATCGTGTTTTTCGCGGTGCAAGGCAGCTTTCATCAGGCGACCACTGCGCCGCTGCCTGCCAAGCCCGCAGCAGTCGCCAAAACGTTGCCCAAACCCGGTGCGAGAACGGCGAAGAAGCTGCTGCAAAATCCGCTCGTCGACGATCGCAGCACGCTCGGCAAATTCCCCACAGCTCTCGATAAGGCACTCACGCTGCCCGAGGATATGCCGACTCCGCTGCCCACCAACGCCTGGTGGAGCGGGGGAGTGCTGGAAGACTGGCCGGCACCGCTCTTCGCCTGGCCGCTCGTCACCTCTATCGGCGCGGACGGCGTCACCATCACCGCACCGGGACGGCTCACCGTGCCCCGCGCCATCGTGCAGCAGCCGCGGGCACCGCTTCGCATTCAATCCACGGGCAAGCCGCTCAACCACGCGCGCGTGCAATCATGGGGCGATTGGGACGTCACGTTCCGCTTGCATACCGGCAAAGACGAACCTGTCTACGACGTAACCGCCGCCGAAGGCAGCCCCTTTGTGCAGGTTATACCGTACGTGGAATCCTTCACGGTCGACCTGCCGCCTTCCTCCAAAGCCACCAAGATATCGTGCGCCGCACCTTGCTCCGCCGCCTACTCGGTAAAAAGCCCCGACGTGACGTATGTGGTGGCCGCTCGCGGAGGCGACATGACGCTCAAGGGCAGCAGGCTCACCGTAACATTCAAGACATCCGAGGCGCTCCTATCGGTGGGTTTGGTGCCGCTGCGCTCGGATGAAAAAGCGATCATCGGCTCGGCCTTTGCCCCCATGCAGGGCACGAAAGCCGCGTTCGAAGTGTTGCCTACCACCGTCGAGACGACGTTCACATTTCCGGGCACGGGACTCATGGGCGTGTTCCCGCATCAGCAGCCCTACGCCAAAGGTCTGCGCGCAAACAAGATTGGTTCCTACGAAACCGTACGCGGCATCATCGACGTGTACGAAGGCCAAAGTTTCAAGACGGTCGTACCGCGCTTAACGCCGCCGCCAACCCTGCCGCTACCTCCGGGTTTTAAAGATGACCAAGCGATCATCGGATTACTGCGAGGCGAAGTCCTCGAAAATCGTCCGCTCGCGGGCGACGTGTACTGGTCGGCAAAAGACCTGCTGCGTTCGGCGCAACTCGCGGAAATCGCCGATGCCACGGGCAACGCGGAATTGAAGACCAAAGCGTTCGCCGCCGCCAAAGCCAAAATCGCCGGCTGGTGCACCGCGCCCGCCAACGAAACGACGTTCCAGTTTGCTTACGACACGAGAGTAGGCGGCCTCATCGCCAGCCCGGTGGCGTTCGGCAGCGAGCACTACAACGATCACCACTTTCATGCGGGGTACTTCATCCACTCTGCCGCCATCCTCGCCCGCATCGATCCGAGTATCGCCACCGACTACGGCGATTGCATCCGCCTCATCATCCGCGACGTCACCTCGTCCGACCGCGCTGATGCATCGTTCCCGTACCTGCGCCACTTCGAT
The DNA here is from genome assembly GCA_964439155.1 of uncultured Candidatus Peribacteria bacterium. Taxonomy (GTDB): domain Bacteria; phylum Patescibacteriota; class Gracilibacteria; order Peribacterales; family Peribacteraceae; genus CAYTNJ01. The sequence goes on from CAYTNJ010000059.1 coordinate 7,617, forward strand.
GCCTACGCCGGCCACAGCTGGGCCAACGGGCTTACGCGCATGGGCGACGGCAACAACCAGGAATCCACCTCCGAAGCCCTGCATGCTTGGTACTCGATCATGCTGTGGGGCAAGACCACGCGCGATACAAACTTGGAAAACCTGGGCACCTGGCTCTACTCGCAGGAGACGGTGGGCACGCGCACGTACTGGTTCAACGCACAACCGGGCGTCAACGTGTTCCCCGAAAACTTCCCGCATCCGCTCGTCAGCATTCTGTGGGGCGGCAAAGCCGACTACGCCACGTTCTTCGACGGCTCGGCAGAAGCGGTGCACGGCATCCAGTTCTTCCCGGTGGGCACCAGCCTGTTCCCGCTGCTCGACCAGGGCATCGTCTCCAAATTGATCGAACCCATCGCCAAGAGCGCGGGCGCCAACATCTGGAAGAGCAGCCTGCTCCTCGCAGCCGCACCGCGCTCCATCCAAAATGCCATCCCGGTGATGAAGCAAGGCACGACGATCGATCCTGGCCTCAGCTACAGCTACGTGACGCACTGGGTGAAAGCGCTGCAAGCCCTCGGCACCCTGCAAACGCAATACAGAAGCGACGGCTGCTCCTCGGCGGTGTTCGAGAAGAACGGCAAGAAGACGGCGATCATCTACCGCTTCAACGGAGAAGGGGATAGCTGCAGCATCGTGGATGA
>CAYTNJ010000060.1:0-8243 GCA_964439155.1 uncultured Candidatus Peribacteria bacterium
TCTCCTTCGCACTGGCAAGGTTGGGGTCGAGCGAGAGGGCTTTGTCGTTGGCCGTGCGGGCTTCGTCCAGGCGGTTGGTTTCGAGGGCGGAGCGGCTGAGCAAATCGAAGGCGATCGCCGCTAGCGGCCAGCGCTTCACCGTTTCCTGGGCGATCAAATACGCTTCTTCTTTTTTGCCGAGACTGAGCGCCACCTGCACGTGTTCGGCGAAGAGATCGATGGTGGCGTCGGGTAGTTTGGTGAGCGCTTCGTACTGCTCGAGGGCGAGAGTGGCGTTCCCCATGGTGGCGGCTTCGCGGGCCACGAATCTGCGGGCTTCGGCTGCGGGCTCGAAGCCGTTTTCCACCGCGTACTGACCAAAGGTGAGGGCGTTGCCGTGGTCGCCTTGCAGCGCGTAGGCGCGGGCGAGGAAGTATTGGATGTCGGGCTTTTCGGGGTCGAGGGAGTAAGCGTGCTCGAAGGAGGCGAGAGCTTCCTTGGAGCGCTCGGTCATGAGTTCGCAGTAGCCTTGTACCGTCCAGGCGTCGCGGTAGTCGTTCTGTCGTTGGGTCACTTGCGAGAGAAGGGGGAGCGCCAGTTCACATTCCTGTACCTGAGCAAGCGCCCGGGAGAGGAGCGTCGACAAATGGATATCGGGGCTTTCGGGGAAGAGGGCGTATTCGTCGTAAGCGGCTTGCAACGTGCGGGCATAGGATCTGAGCACCGGTTCCCAGCCGGCTTGCACCTGGGTGAGGTGTTCTTTTGCTTCTTCATGCGCTCCTTGCACGATGGCGAGGAGTGCCATGCCATAGTGTTTATGGGGGCTGTCGGCGGCGTTGGTGAGCAGGGCTTTCGCGTTCGCCAACTCGCCGGTGCGCAGAAGAATGATGCTTTCCAGGAGGAGAAGATCTTCGCTGCGTGCGCCGGCTCTGCGCAGGCGGCTCAAGGTATTTTCCGCGCCGTCGGCATCGCGCCGTTGTAATTGGGCTTGGGCCAACTTGCGCAGCGCCGTTAATCCGCCGCCGGCGTTTGCGGAAGCGTCGTAGGCTTCGGCCGCCGCGGCCCAGTCGCCTTGCAGTCCCGCCAAATCGCCCCTGCGAAGGTACAGCAGTGCTTCGTCACCGTCTTCGATGAGGGTGGCGGGAGCGTCGGGCAGCGTGGGATCATCGGTGTGTTCCACTTGGCTCGGGCCCGCGAGCAGGGGATGAATCTGCTTGAGCTGCCACCACAAAACGCCGCATACGACGAGCGCGCACGCGAGAGCGGCGAGAACGGGCAGCAGCAAACGACGAGAGGAACGCTTCATGATCGGAGGATCGTAGCCTATCACGGTCTCGAAGGTCCGGCGAGCGTGCGATTATTCAGAATCAGCTGCCTTTTTACGCGTCTTCCGGGGCTTTTTCTCTTCCACCACGTCGGCGAGCGGGTCGCTGGCCGCCACCATGGGGCTCAGTTCGCCGTCTTCCTGGGCAAATGTTTGTCCGCCGATGGTTTCACGGGCGGCGGCTTCGGCCAAATGCTTAGGCAGTACGGCATCGACGGCGGCCCAGTGGGCTTCGCCTTCGCTTGGCAGCAGCACCGTCACCTGGTCGCCCACTTCCGCACGGTAGAACGTGACCGAGGCCAAGAGCACGCGAAGGGCTTTGCCTTCGACGAGCACTTTGTACTGGCCGTCTTCCTGGATGAGCACGCCCTTGGTGGTGCGGCGCTCGACGGGAGCGATTTGCTTGTAGATGAATTTGCCTTCGTCGGTGATGGTCAGTTTCATGCCGTCGCCTTCCACCAGTTTGCTCTTCGATGCGTAGTTGGCCGGTACGGGATAGTTCTGGCCCGAGGAGTCGAGCATGTTTTGTCCGTCGAAGGCGCCTTCGATCACGCGGCCCGTGGCGCTGCCCGTGGAAATACGGGATGCGCGGGTCATGTGGCGTTCCTTGGAGAGGTCGGATACTCCCGTCACGTCGCGGAGCATGGCGTTGGCCGTCTTGAGAGACGACATCGCGCTTTCCAAAAGTTCTTGCACGTGCACTAACACATCATCGGCCATACGGAAGAGTGAGGAAGGAAGTCGATGGAGCGTCGGCGGGAGTTGGTGTCACAGGGGAGAAGACGCGATGTCCAGGTGCGTTGCGTCGAGTTTGGCCCGCATCTCGGTGTCTGTGAGGAGTCCCGGTTGGGCGCCTATCGCACCCACAACGCTCATCGCATTTATAGTACCCGCCTTCAGGCTTTCGGGCAAGCTTTTCTTGGTCGCGAAGCCCCAAGTCATGCCCGTGCCGAAGGCGTCGCCGGCGCCGGTGGTATCCACCACTTTGACTTCTCCGGCGGCGCAGGAAAATACGTCTTTGCCGTCTGTGGCAATGGCCCCGCGTTTACCGTCCGTGATGCAGACGATTGTTACACCCGCTTCTTTAAGCATTCTCAGCGCGTGCATCGTGTCGTTTTTGCCGGTGAAGGCGAAGGCTTCTTCTTTGTTGAGGAGGAGCAAGTCGGTGTGCGCCAGGAGCAGCGCGTTATTCTTCGCCTTCATGCCGGCGTCGATCTGGCAGCCGCCGGGGTTCCAGGTGATGCTCGTCCCCTTGTTGGCGATGAGCATGGCGATCAGGTCGTCTTCGATCACACAGCTGTCGGCGTGGATGTGATTCAGATACACCCAGTCCACGTCCGCGGCGTTCTCGCGGTCGAAGGTGACGTCGTGCAGATGGCGGCTCGTGCCCTGGTGCGCCAAAATCACGCGTTCGCCGGAGAGCGAGGAGAGGATGATCGAAAAGCTGGAGGATTCACCCTCCACCATGGTGGCCGATTTGTGATCCACGTTTTCGTGCTTGAGGTTTTCTAAAATCTGGTTGCCCCACTGGTCGTCGCTCACGATGCCGCAAAATTCCGCCCGCAGGCCCAAGCGCGAAAGTCCGACTGACGTATTGGCGGCACCTCCGCCGAACGTGCCGACAACGGTTTTGATCCAGATTTTTTCTCCCAGCGGCAGCAAGAACGACTCCGTTCCATCGGGCGCGTGCACGGGTTCTTTGCTCGTGGTCACGAACAAATCGTACGTCGCTCCTCCGATGGAGATGGTGCGGGGGCTGACAGGGGAGGTCATGGGGCGAAGGGGAGTGGCGCTAGAGTGTTCCGCATACACCCGCTCTTCGCAAAGCGTTTGGCGCGCGAAGTGAGGGCTCAGCGCGCGTAACGCGTCTGCATCGCATGAAGGAAGGCGGCGTGACGTTGCCTCTGGATGCGGCGCCTGTACCACAGGCCGCCCGCGCCGCCGAACGCCGCGACCAAGATCCAGCCCGCCGCGCGGGGGAGTCCGGATTCCGGCGTGAGGGGAGCGCCCGAGTGCAAATTGCCGGGGTGTGAAGTGGCGTCGAAGGGAATGGGGTCGGCGGCGCCCACGAGGAAGCCGTTGCCGTTGGGAGTGCCTTCGCCGAGGGCGACTAAATCGGTGAGTTCTTCATTGGTCACGGTGAGCGGCGTCAAACGCACGGCGTACGGAATGCCGTCGATCAAGTCGCGCAGGATGTAGGTTTTGAGTTCAGCGTTGATGAGCCGGCGCTCGGCGCCTTGCCACGCAAGCTCGCTCTCTTCCTCTTCTTCGAATTTTACGCGGTATTCCAGCACGTAGGCCGAGAGGGGAATATCTTTGGAAAGTGGCGTCCAGGTGAGCTTAAGCGCGCTGGCCTGGGGCGATACTTCGAGGGTGAGGCCGAGCGCCTGCGCGGATACGACGTCACTCTTCTCGCTCTCGCGGTCCTCTTTCAGAGCGGTGACGGCGAAGTAGTAGGGCTGGCCGGCTTTCAGATTGGCGACGGTCGCCTTGGTGACGGCGCGATCGGTCACGAAATCGTAAGCGAAGTCGCCTTCTTTTTCTCCCACGTAAATGCGGTACTTCTCGATGTCCTGCTCCTCACCGTCGCTCGGCGCGTCCCACTCAAGGGTGACGGCGTTGGCAAGCGGATTGGCGCGGAGGTTACGCACTTGGGTGAGTTCCTTGCTCTTGATCGTGAGCATCGCCTTCATTTGCGTTTGGTTGCCCAGCGCGTCGCTCGCGAGAATGAGCGCGTCATACTCACCGGCTTCGGGCGCCGTGAAGAATTCCTGGAACGTGCCCGGGGCAGCGGCGTTGGGTTTGAGCACGACGTCGGTATTCACGCGCGTTTGTTTGTTGGTAAGGCGCATGCCGGCTCCGGCCGTATCGCTGTCGGCCTTCACCGACACGAGCACCTGCTCGCCTTCCACGGGAGAACCGGGATCGAAGGTGACGTCGCTCAGCGTGGGCGCGCTCGAATCGAGCGTGACGTACACGGATTCCGATTTGGCGCGGATCGTGCCGTCGTCATCCACGTGATACACGTCGATGTAAAAGTCCGGGCCTGTGCCCACCAATTGCATCTCTTCTTCAAAGTTGCCGTCGCCGTCGGTGGAGCTTAAGAATGTCTGCTCGGGAGCGGCGCCGCTTTTGGCTTTGATTTGCAGATTCACGAAGCGCGGTCCTTTGCCTTTTACCGTGACCGCTGGCTTGCCCAGCTTGTCGCCGTTCACGGGCGATTCCACGACGATCATTTTATCGGCGGAGGTGCCGCGTCCGCTCACGTCGATGTCGGCTTCGCCGAAGATGCGCGGATCGTTTTGGTCTTCCACGCGCAGCGTTTGCGTGCCGCCGAGTAAGAACTTGAGTCCCAATGCGAATTCCTTTTCACCCTGGTCGCGGTCTTTGAAAGCGTAGCGTCCGAAGTTGGGCAATTGCGCGTCGGGGTCGGTCGAAGAAAACACCACGGTGCCGACATAGCTGCGCACGATGTTGCCCGAACGGTCGACTGCGGTAATGGTGAGCGCCGGCGCCTCCACGCCCGCCACCATCTGCGCGGGTGCGTCGATCTCGAAGTGGTCGATCACGTCGTACTCGTCGCCCGTCACGAGGGCTGCGCCATACATGCGCTTGCCGCCGGCGGAGCGCGAGTCTTGGTAGGCGACGCGGTCTTCATTTCCCATGGCCGAGCCCACCTGCACTTCCACCGATTGCGAGAGCGTTTGTCCGCTCAAAAGGTCGATGGCGCGGATGACGGCATAGCCCGGTTCGTCGCTGGCCAGCACGAATTCCTGTGCGCCCGACACGTCGGTTTCTTGAGAGAGCGCGTACAGCTGATCGGCCGAGCGGCTGGACACAAGTGTCACCGGGCGGCCTGCGAGCGCGTTGCCAAAGCGATCGCGCAGCGTAACCGTGATGAGCGCCTCGTCGCTGCCGTCGTCATCGATGCTGTCGCGGTCGGCCCGCACGTCGGCGTTGCGCACGTCGGGGCTGTCGGGCAGCACGGAGAAGGTGGCTTCGGCACCCGCGCGCACGCCTCCGCGATTCGCGGTGACGCGATAGCGCCCGGCGTGTTCGGTTTCCTCGGGGCGAAGGCTCGTGAGCGAGTTACCTTGTGCGTCGGTTTGCGCTTGCAGGGTGATCGCCTGACCGATCGGCGGCAGCACCGTGAGCGAGTAAGAACTGAATGCGTCGAATCCTTGCAACGCGATATCCGCGCCTAGTCCGGCGATGGAATCTTCCACCGTGATTTGTCCGGCTTTGCCGGGTGTATTCTCCACCGCAAGAGCGGAAAGCGGAGAGGAGAAAAGCATGCCGATGGCCAGGATCGCGGAGAGGAGTCGCTGCATACGTCTGTGGGTTGAGGTTTATGTAATCCGATGATTGTAGCATGAATCGCCGGTTTCCTCAATTCCCAGCAAGGATATACGAGGTCTTTTTGCCAGCCTGTCAACGGCAAGGTGGCAGGTCTCGGCCAAAGGATTCCTGTAGAATAACCGCCATGAAGAAGCTTTTCGCCCCCTTGGCTCTCGCCCTTTTGCTCGCGGCATGCGGCGGAAGCAGCGCCAGCACCTGCACCCAATCCTATTGGGATGGCACTATCGGTACCTGCTTGCCGGATGGCTGGCACATCGCGGAAGACGCCGAATTGGAAGAGCGCGGCATACCGCAGGAAGTGTTCGTGGCGTTCCAATCGGACGAACCCTTCTCTGGCCAATATCCGACCGTGACCGTGACCCGCGAATCGATCGACAAAGACGTCACCTCCGAGGACTACAGCGAAGCCAACATGGAAGCCGTGAAAAGCCTGCCCGGTTACGAGGAGATCGATAGCAAGCAAGTGACCATCGACGGCAGCAAGGTGCACGTACACGTCTTCGGTGCCCAGCCGAGGCCGGAAGATCCCAAAACGCGCTTCTACCAAGTGAGCATCGCTGCGGACGGCAACGGCTACAGCTTTACGGGCGCGGTGCCGCTGGGCGTGGAAGACACAGTAGAGAACCAAATCCTCCTCATCCTGCAGAACGCGACACTGAAGGAAGCGACGAAGGAGTAGCCCGGCTGCATCCGTCTTTGCCCTTCGGGCTTCGACGAGATTCCGCCGAGGCATCCTGGATTGTGCTGCATCGAAGAACAGCCCCATCTCGGCGGAAGCTACAAGCGGAGCGCAGTTCGCTGGAGACGGATGGAGGTGCCGGTGGGAATTGCACCCACGTATGGGGGTTTTGCAGACCCCTGCCTTACTGCTTGGCTACGGCACCGATGGGAGAAAACAGCTGGATTGGTGCTATCTGCGATAGCCCGGCGTAGCTTTAGCGAAGCGGGGCTGCTTGGCTACGGCACCAATGCGCAGATGATAAGCAAAAGAGGGTGAGAAGGGAAACGGAAGATTCCATTGAGGATATCGGGGCGATTGACGCGAAGGGTATTTGACATTTTTATATAAATTGTTTTAAATGATCTTATGGCTCCTCGTGAGCCAAAGTCGGTTCCGTGACATCACCAATCGGAGGAAGCATCATGTCGTACGCAGAATGGATCGAGCGTCTGCTGAGCCTGTTGCAGGTTCATCTTGGCAAGGAGGCGTCCGAAGTGCTCCAAGAACTCGAGCCGCAATTGCTGTGGCTGCGAGAGAATGCGATCACGCTCTTGCCTGATGCCGATGCCGCCAAGGCCGTTGCCGCGTTGGCACCACTCAGGGTGTCGTCAGTCCGCTGTGTGTCCCATGCGTTTCTGGTCGAAAGAAGTGGATGGGAGAGGGCGGGTGCCTATCTTCAAAGGATTGGCTGGGAGCATGCGGGCACATGCCTGTATGAGTTGCTTGAGCAAAGATATCTGCCCATCCTGCATGCGCGGACCGAAGCGCTCACGCATCTCTTCGAGCAGGAAAGCAATGGTGTCTTCGATACGATGATGGCCACGCACTTCTCGCTGTTCGATCCTGATAGCAAGTCGGTGGAGGCCACCGAGGGGGGTCTTGGAGGATCGATGTGGATGGGCGTCCTGGCACTCATCGAGCTGTACGCCAGGTGCCGGGCGGAGAAGCAAGCGGCTGCCTGTCTCGAGCTTCGCGCGATGCTTGATGTGTCGCGCACCATGCTGCCCCTCGGTTTCGGACGGGGACGACAAATGATCGCCATCGTTCCCTGATGCTTCGATGTCCCATGAAACTGACTGCCCGCTCGGAAACGAGCGGGCTTTTTGTGCCTATTCCTTTATTCTGTTATCTCCACATTACATCTGCAGTTAGCCAGAAAAACAAAGTATTGACAGCAAAATGAACGGGGGTAGCGTTTGCCCATGGAATCCGCTGTTTCGCGCGTCGAAGAACAGCCGGCTCTCACCGAAGAGCAGGTATTGAAGAAGCAAAAATCCGAGAAGTATGCACGAGAGCTCTTGGTGCAGAGTCGATTAATAGAGGATTTATCGGCTGCCTTGGGCGTCGATTCTTATGAATTTTCCCTGCAATGGTCGGCCCTGTTTGCAAGATCGGTGCGTCGCCTTTTTGACGTTATCGGCTCAGAACATACGTATACGATCATGAAAGAGTTTCAAATAAGTCTCGCGCTGCACGCTCATAACAACAAATATTTTCATGGAGAGTACGGCAGAAAAGTGCCCATGGAAGATATCGTGGAAAGTATGCGGATGCTGCCTCCAACAGAAGAGGTAACAGAAGACGGTCTTCGTATCCGCATTACGGCAAAGATCCCTCATGTAGAGCAGAAGGAATTTCATGAGGCATATGTTGAAATCATCGCTTCCAAAGCTGCGATTCTCTATAAGTTGAACGCGTTCCCGGCGTCTCGTCCGCCGGAAGAAAAGAAGGTGGAGATACAGGAACTCCAAGCGGCGTAGCAAATCTCTGAAAATTGCATTACCATGCCGGCAACCACGTTTCGTGGGGCTGTAGCTCAATTGGTAGAGCACCTGCTTTGCAAGCAGGGGGTTAGGGGTT
>CAYTNJ010000061.1:0-8217 GCA_964439155.1 uncultured Candidatus Peribacteria bacterium
GATGCCGCGACTGGACTCAAAGACGGCGACATCGCGGCCCTGGTGAATCGCCTGCGCGACATCGCTATCGAGTACAGCGGCACCCAGCAGCTCCGCGAGAGGATCGCCTCTGAAATCCGGCCGAGGGCGGCAGGGTTGGTGGGGGGTGGCATCAACAAGATCGACAGTCAGCGCGTGGTGACACTGACAGGCGCGGAGTACGACGACCTGCTGTACGCCGCGGAGCGCCACGCCGTGTGCTGCCCTCGCAGCGATCACCGGGTGACGGTGCTTACCGTGGAAGGACCCGACAGCTTTGCGCGGTGGAAGGCGATGCAGCCCCACGTCGAGCGCTACACGATCGTGCCCACGGGCGTTGGGTTTTGCCTGCTCATCAAGCGTTCGGTCATCAAGGATTACGGGCTTTTCGATGAAGCGTACGGACGGGGCTACAATGAGGAGAACGATTTCTGCGCGCGCATCAATCGCTACGGCTTTACGACCGTGATGGCCAATCGTGCGTTCGTGTTTCACGAAGGCAATAAAAGTTTCACGCCCCAAGAAAAAACCGAGTTGGATAAAAAGAACGGCGAGCTTTTGCGCATGCGCCATCCTTCGTACTGGACGGCCCACCGCGATTATCACCGGTTTTTACTGCCAGCGACACAAAGATTTTTACAGGGCTCCCCGCAAACCGGCCGCCCGGCGCTGGCCATCGACTTATCCCGCCTGCCCGCGGCACACAGCGGGACGACGCAGTACATCTTGGAACTGCTCCCCCGCTTGCTGCCTCTGCTGCGGCAGTGGTGCGATGTCACGATCTTGGTTAATCCTGCCTGCGATGCGTTTTTCGGGTTTTCGCGTTTGTATCCGGACATCACGCGCATGTATACCGATGCGGGAGAAAACGTGTTCGACATGGTCTTCGTCCCGTTTCAAATTTTCTCGCTCGAGCATCTCTCGTTTTTAAACAACGTCTCCAAGCGCATCGTCGTGACCATGCACGACGTGATCGCGCTACGCACCATGCATTTGCGCACGATGCAGATGGAATACGCCTGCCGGCTGAGCATGGTGCACATAGACGGCATTATTGCCATCAGCGACGCCGCGTACGCCGACGTTTCGGCTTACGTGCCTGCCGCACTCGGGCCTCTGCCGGAGACGCGTGTGATTCGCCACGGCTTGGATTTTAGACACGCGGCGCCGGAAGAACTTTCTTCCGATCTCCCCGACAAATACGTGCTGCTGCTCGGCAACGCGTTCAAGCATAAGCGCGTGCAAGAGGGGTTGGCCGCCTTGCCGGAAGAATTGCCAGTGGTGGTCATAGGCAACACCCATAAGATCAGCCGTAAGAACATGCACGTGCTGCCGAGCGGCAAGATTTCGCCGGGGATGATGGCGGCGTTGTATGAGCGATGTGCATTCGTGTTCGTGCCCAGCAGTTACGAAGGCTTCGGCTTTCCCGTCATTCACGCGGCTCTCGCCGGCAAAGCCGTGCTTTCGCAAGATATGCCGGTGAACCGGGAATTACGCGAAACCTTCGGGCTCGGCGCACACTTCCATCTCTTTCAGCAGATGAACGACGTCGCACAAACGGCACGCGAGCTTTGGAACGCGCCTTCGCCCGCCAAACTGCAGCCGACCCGGTTGTGGACGGATTGCGCCGAGGACACGAATGCTTTCTTGCGCACCCTCGTCGACAAACCCATGGACTGGCACCGCCTGGAGCGCAGGTACCTCGCCATCAGCGCGCTCGAGGTTGCGCGTTCTCTGGAATACCATTACGCCTTCACGCCTTGGCAGAAATTCCACCGCTTCGTCGGGCACGGCCTCAATCGCTGGCCGCGCTTGAAACGCATCATCCAACGGGCGATGGCGCTTGCGGGGTTTTGAGCAACGAGAGATCGCCCACGCAGCGCTCGGCGCCGACGACGCGACCTTCTTCCAAAAACACGATGCGGTCGCAACTTTCGCGCAGCGACGCCAAGCTGTGACTGACGATGATGCCCGCTTTGCCCGCTTGCCTGAGCGATCGCAGATGCTCCCTGCACTGCTTTTGAAACGCCGCGTCGCCCACCGCCGTCACTTCGTCCCATAGATACAAATCACTCTCCACGTGGACGACGCAGGAAAAGGCCAGGCGCAGTTTCATGCCTTGGCTGTAGCACTTAAACGGCAAGTCGGCTTTGTCTCCCAACCCCGAGAAGGCGAGGATTTTGGGGAGCAACACCGTTGCTTCCTGCTGGGAAATGCCGTGCAGGAGCAAGTGGAAGTAGGCGTTTTCTTCGGCCCTGCGCTCGGGGTGAAAGCCGACGAGCAGATCGAAAAAGCAGGAGAGCGTCGCGTCGCATGCGACTGTTCCTTCATCCGCCGGCAACAAGTTTGCGAGAATGCGCAGCAAAGTGGTTTTGCCGCTGCCGTTGGGACCGTAGATGCCCACCCATTCGCCTCTTTCCACCGAGAAGCTCACGTTGGACAGCGCCTGATACCACTTGGCCGTGCGAAAGGTTTTCCAGTGCACGATGCGGTCTTGCAGGAGCGAAGATGGCACCGGGAAATAGGTGAACCCCTTGCTTACGCCGTTGCACGAAAGAAGGACGTCGGGCATTTAATATTCTTGGATAAAATAGCGGCTGCGGCGCTTAAACACGATGGCGCCGAGCAGGAAAATAAGCGCACTGCCGGCGGTTACGAGCACAATGGCGAGAGGCGACACGACCATCCCCTGCTTAAGGATTACCGAGCGCGCGGCCGTCATGATCACCGAGAGCGGTTGCAAATGCACGAACGCGTCGAGCGCCAGCCAGGCCTCACTTCGCTGCAGCGACTCGATGGGGCTGCTGCGCAGCATGCCGAAGGGATAGGTCACAGGCGTAAGCCAGAACAGTACCTGCAGCACCACTTCCCACAGGTGGCGAATATCGCGGAACTTGAGGGCAAACGAGCTTAAAAGCATGCCGACGCCGAGACCGATGAACGTGGTTTGCGCGGCGAGCAACGGCAGGTAGAGCGTGCCCGTCAGCGTGAATCTGCCGCCAAGCAGCGGCAAGGCGATGAGAAAGATGATCGTGTACGTGCCGAGTACGAGCAGGTTTTGGTACCCCACCGCAAGCGGCAGGAGCAGGCGCGGGATGCGCACTTTTTGAATGATCGATTCTTTGTCCCACAGCATGCCGATGCAGCCGAGCGTGGTTAGGGCGAAGTGCTCCCATAAAATAATGCCGAGCAGCAGCGACAGCGGATACAATTTATCCTCCACGCCCACGATCTGGCGGAACACGTAGAGAATCACCACGAACTTGCAGGCGGGCGCGACGAACGACCATACATACCCCAGCACCGATCCCCTGTACTTGAGCAAGAAATCGGCCTTGCCCATCGCCAGTACCACGCGGGCCATGTTCCGTCGGGAAAATCGTTGCATGCGGACATCCTACCTAACTCGGTCCCTCCTTGTCTCGGCTTGCTTCAGGACTGAACTCGAAATCTTCACTTCTTCGATCGCCTCCTTCTCATCCACGCCACACCCGCTCCCGCGCCTCCCGCGATGACGATGACCGCCGCGGGACCCGTGTCGCCCACGGGAGCGTGCGCCGGAGGCGCCAAGCAGCGGCCCGCCAAGCACACCTGCCCCGAGGAACAATCGCTGTCTCTCGTGCACATGCTGCACACGCTGTTACACAAGCCTGATTCGCAATCGCCGTCTTCGTCGCAGGCGCGCGGCTCTTGGGAGAAGGGAATGTCGAAGATGCTCGCCGGCAAGACGCCCGGCTGCGAATCGGTGGCGGCCAGCACGCCCGGCACGTTCGCCGACGCCCAACTGACCGTGCAGAGTTCGGAGCAGCCGTCTCCCGCCACCATGTTGCCGTCGTCGCACGCCTCGCTTGCTTGCTTCAGTCCGTCGCCGCAGCGCGGGGCGGAGCAATCGCTCAAGCAAGCCGCATCAGTCGTGTCGGCGTTCGCTTTGCCTGCATCGCAGGATTCGCCTAAGTCGATGATGCCGTTGCCGCAGAATTCCAAGACGAACCGGCACTTCGCCGAGCAATCGCCGCCCGGCGGATCACATTGCTCGTTATACAAACTCTGCACGCGCCCGTCGCCGCAGCCGCCCGTTTCAACCAAACATTTTTCCGAGCAGCCGTCGATGGGGCGCAGGTTGCCGTCGTCGCATTCTTCACCTTTTTCACGCTTGGCATTGCCGCACACGGCGGGTGTCGCGCAACTGCCGGCCATGCAGCTGCCGGCTCGGCAGTCGTTCGTCTGCTCGCAGGAACAAGCAGAGCCGTTGCAGCTGCCCGATCCGCATTGCGCATCGCTGTCGCAGGCGACGGGGTCGGGGGTGAGTTCCTGGAATTCGGGACGCAAAGGATCGAACACGGCGGGCTCAAAGCGCGCCGGGGGGACAGACCTTTGCGAGAAGATCGAGAAGGAGCGCGCCGAACTGCGCGAAGCGGAGCGTATGGAAGATACCGCGCTACGACGGGAAGAGGATTTTGCCGAGCTGACGCGCTGCGACGATACCGATGTTACAAGTAACGCGGGCGCCGAACTGAAGCGAGCGGACGAAACCGACGCCAGGAAAGGACGGGAAGAACTGACGCTGGAACGACTGCTTGCCGGCTGGCTGGATGCCAAGGGAGACTGCGAGCCGGAGCGTGAAGAGCTTTGAGATCCTACGGGAGAAGACCCCTGTGAACCCGAACGGGAAGAGCTTTGCGCGGCAACCGCGCCGCAACTGGCGGGCAGCGAGGGGTTGTAGTACACAACGAAGTCATCGCCCGGCAGGCTGTACCAGGTGGAAAAATCGATCGTCGTTGCATTCGTGAGCGCGAGAGAATCGTATTCATTCGCTTCCATGCCGGTGCCGGGCGTCGCGTTTCCGGACGGGTGCGGCGTTATCATTCTTGGTGCCACCGCGGTGAAGGTACCGTTTTGGATCGTAATTTTACCGTTCAATTTGCTCGCCCTGGGGTCGCTGTTGGGATCGCGCGCGAAGAAATCCACATATCCCACCTGGCGCCGCACCACCATGCCGTCCTTGTTTGATAGGAGACTGGCATCCGTCACGGTCGAGCCATTCGCGATCACCGTGAAGGGCTGATTGTCCAGAACCGTCTGGCCATTGCCGAGAATCGTCTGCTGCTGCGCGTTCTCCGCGAAGGTGTAGTCGACCTTGATGCTTGTCGTACACTGGTCCTGGGAGGCTTGGGAAGCCTGCGAGGCTTGGGAAGCTTGGGAAGCCTGCGAGGCTTGGGAGGCCTGCGAGGCTTGGGAGGCCTGCGAGGCTTGGGATCCGGCAGGCGCCGCGCCGTGCGGGCAATCGAGCGGGCCGAATTGCAAATCGTCGATGGTATGCCCGTCGCCGCCGTTATCGATGATCTCCAGCTTGGAGACGGTGCCCGTGGTGAACTGGATGAGAGAGCTTTCGTTGCCCATGGGGATTTCCTCGATCAGCGTGCCGTTACTGTCCCGCGTGCGGAAAATCAGGCGCGGCTGGGGCGAGGCATTTAAATCGGCCGCGAAGAATTTTATGCTGTTGCCCGGCACGGTCGCAGGCAGGCCGGTGGAAGGATCCACGAACTGCGCCGTCACCGTGGTTTGGATGGAAGGTCCGAACGGGGGCGGCGTATCGATGGCCAAAAGATTGCCGCCGGAGGGGCCGCTGGGGCCGCCCACGGTTTGTACGTTGCTGATGTACACACCGCCGTTATTCGTGGCGGAGAAGACCACCCCCTTGCTCTTGAACTGATCGGTGATCACCGTGCCGCGGGGACTGGGGTTGATGCCGGCGGATTGGAAGTAGGAATCGAATTGCGAGGGCGCGTAGCCCGCGTTCAAACCCGCTCCGGAAAAATCGATGGTCTGCACGCCGCTCGGGCATTGCAATGTTGGCCCTTGGCAGAGAGGAATGCTGCAGCACGTGGTGGAATCGACGATCGCGCCCGGGCAGCTGCCCCCCGAATCGGCATCATCGGAAAAGGATTCGCAGATGGCTTTATCCGTGCAGTACGTATTGGCCGGACACTGGCCCGGCGTCGTGATTTCCCCTTGTTCGATACAGGTGCGCGGCTCGTCGTCCGTGCTGTTTTCGCCGCAGGAAGCCGTGCCAATCGATAGGTCATCGACATTGATCTGATACTGGAGGTAGGCGCTTCCAATGCCGTTCTGGGCGCCGTTCGAGGCGATATTGATGATCACCACGCTTATGGGCGTCGCTTCATGATAGGAGATGGCGAACGTGTTCACGGTTTGCGCGCTCGCTTCGCCACCCACGGGCTTGGTGATCGTTTTGAAGGGTGATGCGTCACCCGTGTTTTGGAAGAACGACACGGTGATGGGAGAGACGCCGATCAGCGTGAGCTTGAAATCAATGTCCTTCACGGGTGTGAGCTGACCCGTTTGGGGGTTGGCAAAGCGCATGATGAGAGGATGCGAGAGTGATGCCTCCAGACCCATTGGCGGACTGCCGGGCCAGAACCGCGTATGCCAATATTTGGTCGGCGATGGTGCGATGGGGTGGCTTACACCCTGAGGATCAACGTACTGTCGGTTGGTGACGACGCCGTTCTCCAGCAGGACGCCGAGCGATTGATAGCGAGTGCCGGGGGCTTGATCGAGCGGGGCATCCTCAAAATCGATCACACAACTGCCTGCACTCGTCGCTTGCGAATTGGCTACGGACGACGCGGCACTGCTCGCGGGAGGATTGCCGCCGTTTGGCGCGCCGCAGAACTGATTGCAGGCGGCCTGCTGGTTTTCGGGGTACCACACGGCATTGGGATCCATGGCATCCTCGGGACCTCTGCATTCGGCTACTGTTTTTGAGGCGCAAGCCATGGGCATGGCGCTGCAGCACCAGCCGACGGTGTTTTCGGGTATCACTTGCGCGGTAAAGCGCTGGCCCAGCATCGCGACGGCCGTGGCCAGAACAATGCCCGCGACAATAGGCGCTTGTGGATGGCGCCGCGTGAAGTCGGCGATGCGTTTTCTCCGTGCCTGCGCTGTATCAAAGCCTGGAAGAGCCATTGCTATTGCTCGGGGACGTACCGCATTGGAAGGGCGGCGGTTCCGCGAAGCTGATCTCCCGGCCTTGCGACAAACAGGTGTTGAGATCACGGCGCTTCAAGCCGTCGGCTCCGCAGCAGTAAGGACACGATGCCGGATTCGGACGACAGATGCCAGTGAGTCCGAGACCCGTCGCCTCAAAGGTGCAAGGACCCGTGCAATTGGAGGCGAAGCAGAGACCGAGGATCGTCCTGCTGCCGCAGTTGCCGCACTGTTCGCAGGAATTCACCACGGGCGGGTTGCATACGTCGCGGCTGGGATCGGGCGCGGTAAATTTGACGCCTCCCGGGCAGGAATTTTCGCCGGTGAAGGCGGTGGCGAAGGGCACTTGGTACCAGTCGGTATGCGCGGCGTCGCAGCAGTACACCATGAGCGCGTTGGCCGGGGTATTATTGCCGACGCTCGAAGCCGTGCTGCCCGGCGCCGATGTGGGCGGGCGGAAAGGACTGCCGCCGATCCCGCGTTGCAGATGACAAGTGGCGTCGCAGCTGCCTGTGCCGGGGAGTTCACAGTCTTCGGGCGCCTCCACGATACCGTTGCCGCACACGGCGGTGGCTTGCGAGCAATGCGCGGTGTTCAGCGTGCAGTTGGCGTTGCAGTTGAGCGGGCCGGGCGTGCAGCTTTGACCGGCAAAATCCACTCCGTCGCACGATTCACCTCCTTCCACGTAGCCGTTGCCGCACTTGGTGCAGAGCACGGTGTTGTAGGTGCAGTCCACGTTGCAACCGAGCGTGCCGCCGTCGAATCTGCCCGCGACCAGGTTGGAGCAGGTGGCCGCGCCCTTGTCGGTTCCGTCGCACTGTTCCGCGCCTTCCTTAATGTTATTGCCGCAACCCACGACGACGGAAGAAGCGGAGCTGGCCACGGAGGAGTCGACCGAGCTGGCGATACTGCTCGCGACGCTGCTGGGGGCACTGCTCGCCACGGAAGAAGCCGGCGGAGCCCCGCAAGTGACGGCGAAGGACGTGCCGCTTACGTAGGCGGATTGGTTTCCGTTGGCGTAGCCCGCATCGGCGAAGGCACCGATGGTGAGAGTATCTCCCGACACGACGGGCGTTGCATTCAGGCCGATGGTATCGCTGCCGGTGTTGAGCACGGTAAACGCCATCGTGGGCGAGATATTCTCCGACAAGCAGGCGCTGAATTGGTTGTACCACACTTGGCAGGTCT
>CAYTNJ010000062.1:0-8002 GCA_964439155.1 uncultured Candidatus Peribacteria bacterium
AGCCGTCGGCTATCGCGCGAAAGAATTTTTGCCCCGGGTGTTCCAGGCGCTGCGCATCGCCGTGAATGATGAGGAAGCCGCGTTGGAGCACTTGATCGCGCATGGCCCTTTACTGCTCAAACCCGGTGGCCGCATGGCCGTGATCAGCTATCATTCCCTCGAAGACCGTCTTACCAAGCATGCGTTCCGGGCGCTGTGTGATTCGCCCAAGGATCCCGTCACGGGCAAGCGCACGACGGTTGCGCCCTTCGAGCTTGTCACCCGCAAAGCAGTCGTCCCCGATTCTCAGGAAATTCTGGATAACCCCCGGTCCCGCAGCGCGAAATTGCGCATCCTGCTTCGTCTCCCTTCATGAAAAATCCTTTCTCCCGCTCATCGGGCATGCCTAGGCGCGCATCACTCGGCACGCTGGTAGATCAGAGCACGCTGCTGCTCATGGTAGCCATCGGCTCGCTCATTTTGCTGCTCGCGCTGATGATTTTGTTCCACGAGAACGCCAATGCCACCAAGGGCTACAGACTGCGCACGCTGGAGTACGAACGGTCGCAGCACATGCTGGAAGGCGAAGTGCTGAAAATGCGCATCGCTCAGGAGCAGTCGCTTGAGACGCTGCAGGGCGACCCAAAGGTGAAAGGCATGGTGGCGGTGCGCGAACCTAAGTACGTGCAGGAAGGCGTGAGTATCGCCGCAAAGCAGCAAGTCGAGCCGTAGAGCTTTACGCGATGGAGCGGATGTTCACCGTGGACACCGTGCCACCCGCGACTTTCGTCTGCGACACGAGCACGATCTGCTCGCCTTTCTTAAAGCCGCCCGCTTTTTTCACCATCTCGATGGCCTTGATGGCGTTGGCTTCGGGGTCTTTTTTGAACGGCAGGTACAGCGGCTGCACGCCGTAGCAAATCTGCAGCGCGTGAACGGTGCTGGGATCGTCCGTAAGCGCGAACACGGGCATCGCCGGGCGCAGGCCGCTTACCGATCGTGCGGTGTCGCCGGTGTGCGTGAGCACCACGATTGCCGCGGCTTGCAGCGCTTGCGCCATCACTACCGCTCCGTGTGCTCTGGCCGCGTATTCGTCGCACTGCTCCTCGGGCACCATCGCGTCGAGCGGTTGCAAATGTTCCTCAGTCTGCTTGAGGATGCGCGCCATGGCATCGATCGCATGGAAAGGGTGCTTGCCCATGGCCGTTTCACCCGAAAGCATGGTGGCATCGGTGCGTGTCATCGCCGCGTGGGCCACGTCGGTCACTTCCGCGCGCGTGGGCATGGGGTTTTTGATCATGCTTTCCAACATGTGCGTGGCCACGATCACCGGTTTGCCGGCTTGCCTGCACATTTCGACCATGTAGTCCTGCAACGCGGGAATGAGTTCATAGGGAATCTCCGCGCCAAGGTCGCCTCTGGCCACCATGATGCCGTCGGATACGGCGATGATTTCGTCGATGTTCTCCACCGCTTGCTTGGTTTCAATCTTCGCGATTACGCGCATGGTGCTTTTCTTTTTGCGCAGGAAGGCCTGTACTTCTGCCACTTCTTCGGCGGTGCGAATGAAGGAGAGCGCGGTAAAGTCCATGTTTTCCTTAATGCCCATCTCCAGATCTTTCCAATCCGACTCCGTGAGCGACGGCAAAGAGATATCGGCGCCCGGAAGGTTGACGTGCCTGCGCGAGCCGATGGAGCCCGTGTCGCGCGACTTGGCGACCACGCTGCCGTTCTTACCGACGGACACGATGTCGAATGACATGTCGCCGTTATCCAGCAGGATGCGGTCGGTCTGGCGCACGTCTTCGGAGAAGGCCTCGTAATTCACGTGGATGACCGGGCGCTTTTCGTTGGGGAGAGGACGGGGGCTGAATACCACTTCCTCGCCGACTTTCACGGGGATCGGTTCTTTCACGTCGCCGGTGCGGATTTCGGCGCCTTTGGTGTCGAGCAGTAAACCGATGGCGATGCCTTCCTTCTTATTGATGTCCTGAATCAGACGCACCAGCTTGGCGTGGTCCTCGCGGTTGCCATGCGAGAAGTTGATGCGGGCGATGTTCATACCGCCGCGATAGAGAGCCAAAATACCCTCGCGATTGGCGGTTGCCGGGCCAAGGGTGCAGACGATTTTGGTTAGACGCATAACTGTTTGGGGGGAAACGGGCGCTTTTTACGGCGCCATTGTAGGATTGCCCTTACAGAAAAGCCACAAGTGCACACCTTTAAAAAAGCGAGAAAACGTGGTAAAATATATGGATTATGCCAAAACACACAGCAAACACCGATTTGCGCCCCGCGGGCATCGCGCTTGCGCTGAGTGCCGTGGCGTTCGTGTTTGCCGTGCAAATCGGCGTGTCATCGGTGCGGGGAACTTGGACTGCGCAGACTTCGGGTACATCCACGGGGTCGCTCGCTTCGTCTCATTCGTTTTCCACCGCCAGCAACGTGTGCGGCAACGGGATCCTCGAAGGCTCGGAGCAGTGTGAGCCGGCCGGCACCACGGGTTGCTCCGTCAACTGCAAGCGCACGGCTGTGTCTTCCTCAAAATCGTCAATCAGATCTTCCACGTCGAACAAAAGCTCCGTGCCTCCCGCCAATTGCGGCAACGGCATGCTCGAGCCCGAAAAAGGCGAAGACTGCGACAATGGTCGTTATAACGGCAACTCGCCGGACTGCAGTCTCTTTTGCAAAAGTAAATATTGCGGCGACGGTGTCATCAGTCCCGAAAATAACGAAGAATGCGAGCCCGGCAACCTGCGTCAGCCCGCATGCGGCGCACGGGTGTGCGCCGAACCCGATTGCGATGAAAAAGGTACTTGCGCCGGCGGCTGCCGCTGGACGTTCCTGCCCGCCTGCCCGGCGTCGCAGGCCGCCGCTCAGGCAGTTTCCTCGCAATCGTCCGTCATGACCGCCTCCGGCGGCGCGTTGAATGGAAGCGGGTTGCTGCTCACTTCCTCGCGATCTTCTTCCGTCGGAAGCTTTGCATCCTCGAGTCGCTCTTCTCTCTCATCGTCCCGTTCGGCTGTCTTTTCTTCTTCCGCCGCCACTCCGACGGGCCCCTCTTGCGGCGACGGCAGCGTGCAGCTTAATGAGCAATGTGAGCCGCCCAATACCGCTTACTGCACGGCGTTCTGCTTGTTCACCCCGTTGGATCCCCCTAACTGCGGCGACGGCAAAGTGCAAATGGGCGAGGAGTGCGATGCCGGCAAAGCCAACAGCGATAAGATGCCCGACGCCTGCCGCATAGGCTGCCGCAAGGCCCGCTGCGGGGACGGCATCAAAGATGCGTCGGAGGAATGCGACGACGGCAACACGCTCTTCGGCGATGCCTGCACCCCCGCCTGCGTGCGCGGCGCCTGCGGCAACGGCATTCTGGAACCGGGTGAAGAATGCGACGACGGCTTTTTTAACGAAGATCAAAAACCCGATTCCTGCAGCACGCGGTGCCGCATGCCGCGCTGCGGCAACGGGATAGTCGATCCCTCCTACGCGGAGGACTGCGATGACGGCAACGTTGTTTCGGGCGACGGCTGCGACGTGCGCTGCATGGTGGAGCGCTCTCCCATTGTCTCCATTTCTTCGTCTTCCGCGGCAGTCGTTGCCTCGGGCAGTGCGTTGAGCATGGCGTCGATGTCCTCCGTCGCCACCGGATCGGGCGCGATCATGGGAGAAGGTTCTTCCCTCCTCTCTTCCCCCATGCTCATTCTGGCGGCCGTGCCGTTTCTCGGCTTGCCGCTGCCGGTGCTGCTGTATCTTTTGAGGAAGGCGAAAAAGCGAAAGGGAAAAATCGGGTAACGGTTTTGGCGCGCGCAATCCTCCGATGCCGCGTATACTTCAAGCGATGACGATAATCGATCGTGTGCGGGATTTCTTTCAAGCGCCGACGTCGCGTTCGTGCATCGTACTGATCGCCGTCTGCACGTTCGTCGTGTACGCAACATCTCTGAGCAACGGATTTCTCCTGATCGATGATGATAAATTCATCGCCTTAAATCCGCTCGTGTCGGGAAGGATGACGGTGTTCGACGCGTTCGTGCCGTCGTCGCACGCGGATTTGTTGCTGTACATTCCGCTCACGATCGTCACGTGGAAGATGACGTGGCTCGTCGGCGGCGGAAGCGCGGTTGCGTTTCACTTCGTCGATCTGTTACTACACATCGCGAATGCCGTTCTCATCTTCTGGATTTTGGATCGCGTCGTTCAAAGGCGTTTACTCGCTCTCTTCGCTGCGCTGATTTTTGCGCTGCATCCGCTCAATGCCGAAGCCGTGCTGTGGGCCACGCAGCGAAAAGATTTGCTTTCGGAGTTCTTCGCACTTGCGTCGTTTGCGCTGTACATGCGTCACAAGGAAGAGGGGAAGGACACGATGCCCTGGCTCAGCGTGATCGCCTTTGCCTTGGGTCTCGTCGCCAAAGTTGGCATCTTTCCCTTACCGATCGCGCTGCTGCTTTATGACTTCGTCCTGGACCGAGAGATCCGCTTGAAAGCCCTTCTGGAAAAACTTCCCTACGTCGTGCTTTCCGTTCCGTTCGTTCTGATCGGACTTTCTTCCGGTAGCCAATTTTTGGCTCCACTGGGCCTTGGAACCATGATCCTTCTCGGCGCGAAAAGCACAGCCACGCTTTTTCTGTTGTTCTTAGCTCCCATCCTGCAGTCGCCGCTGCGCTGGGAAGCGGGGCCCGTTTTTTCTTCGGGAATTTTTCTCGTGTCGTTCGCTCTTTGCATCGGATTAGCGATGAGCGTCGTACTGCTCTTTTTGAGAAACACGCGAAAGTCGATGTCGACGGCGTTCGGCATCCTCTGGTTTTTCCTGTTCCTCGCGCCGACGTTTCCGAGTGCGATCAAGGCGGGTGTGCTCTACTACACCGCGGAAAAATATGCGTATTTGCCGATGCTCGGGTTGTTGCTCGCGCTCGTCATGATCATTGCGGCCATGAAGGACCGGTGGCTTTCCGTTAAGAAATTCCTGCTGCCAGTCGGCGTCGTGATTCTTCTCGCGCTCGGCGGCAGGACCTTTGCGTACTCTTCGGCCTGGCGCGATACGGAAACATTGAGCCGGTACGTGATCGCGCACGACGAAACGCATCCCGTGGCTCTCGGCACTCTGGGCGCCATCGCGGAGCGCGCCGGCAACTTGGGCGATGCCCTCGGCTATTACAAGCGAGCGCTCGCCTCGGACCCGACGAACGCCACGGCCTACATCAACCTGGCGTCCGTCGCCATGCAGCAGGGCAGGGGAGAGGACATGCTCAAGATCTTCCGCCAAATGGTGCCGATGCTCACCGAGCGCCAAATGCGCGGCGACCCGTTCGTGCGCGGCTTGCTTTTGAGCATCACGGAGGACGTCATCGCGCCGCGCGATCGGGCGTTGGCTGAGGAGATGACGCGACGTGTCGAGGAGTTGGCGCCGGAGGAGGGGAATGAGAGATGAAATTGTGGTGCTTGTGTCATTGTGGAGTCTATTGTGATATTTCTCTATGCTGCCAGTATGACTATTATCGAGACAAAGAATTCAAAGGCGTTGGATGATAGCGAAGATGGAGAAATGCAGAGCAATCAAGATGTTCTTCGGACGCGTTATACAGAATCGGAAAAGAGCGGCTTGTCGGATTTGCAAATATGAAGAGAGAGAGAGTTCATCTCTTTATGTCTGATAGGAAAAATAAACTCGATACGCCCAATTCTATGACGAAACACGCGCGAACCATTCGCCTATTTTTGATACCACCGATGCGACTCTGGAGGAGACCGTGGAAGAAGCGCGCTCCTGTTCCGTTGCAGGATGCTCTTCGAAGAGCGATGGCGGAAACACTACTACGTTCTGGCTCACCACTCCGTATTTTGGTGATTCGGTGACGACATGATAGATGTGCCCGCGGACATGCGTGACGGACAAGACCTTCATGATCGATGGATCTTTGGGTTGTAGGTCTTCGCGTACGGTTTCCATGGTCGTCAGCTTACATACTTAGGGAGGAAGGGGGAAATACCATTCCCTTCCCTGAATCGCGGATGATGGTGACAGTGGAGGATTACTGCATTAGACTACCCAAAATCGCATTTTTGCGTATACTGCGCGCTCCACCCCCTTTCTTTTTTCATGGACCACGGCGATGTCATCCTCCGGTTCCAAGACGTCTCGTTTCATTACGACGTCACCAAGCCCATTCTCGAAGAGGCGAGTTTTTCGGTGCGTGAGAACGCAAAGCTCACGATCATGGGCCAAAACGGCGCCGGCAAGAGCACGATTTTTAAGTTGATCACCAAAGAGTACAAACCCACGGAAGGCGAGATTCACGTAAAGAAGGGGACGACCATCGGTATCGCCCGGCAGGTGATGCCCGCGGAAGATCTGCAAAAAACGGTCTTGGAATTTTTTGAGGGCGCGTTCAAGGAAAAGCAATACGACATCGAGCGCCACATCGCGCGCGTGCTGGACGCGGTCAATTTGAAAGCCGATTTGAAGAAGCACATGAAAGATTTCTCCGGCGGCCAGAAGGCGAGATTGTTGCTTGCCTATGCGCTTATCCAGGAGCCTGATATTTTGCTGCTCGACGAGCCGACCAATAACTTAGACAGCGCCGGCATCGATCATCTCACGGGATTTTTGGTGATGTACGACAAAACCTGCATCGTCATCTCCCACGACGCGGCGTTTTTAAACAGCTTCACGCACGGCGTGCTTCACTTGGATTCGCACATGCACAAAGTGGAGCAATTCATAGGCGACTACTTCGAAGTGGTCGAAAAAATCCAAGCGCAGATCGAGCGCGAGCAGCGGCAGAACGCGCGCATGGAAAAGTCGATCATCGATCAAAAGGAAAAGATCAACTTCTTCTCGCACAAGGGGGGAAAAATGCGCAAGCTCGCCAGCAAAATGCGCGATGCCGTGGAAGAGGCGGAGGAAAACAAGGTGGACGTGCGCAAGGAAGACAAAACGATCCCGGCGTTTACTATCGACGCGGAGCCCTTCTCCAAGCCGCTCGTGAAGATCCACTCCGTGTCCATCATGAAGGATCATAAGTTGGTGAGCAGAAAAGCGGAGGTGACGGTGCGCCGCAGGCACAGGGTCCTCATCACTGGGCCAAACGGCATCGGCAAGAGTTCGCTGTTGGAAGCCATCGCGAACGGCACCGAGAAGGGCGCCGTGATGACCGAGGGCGTGAACATCGGTTACTACCGCCAGGACTTTTCGGGTCTTCCCATGGACAAGACCGTGTACCAGATTTTGGAAGAAGCCATGCCCGCTCCGAATAACCAGCTGGTCTACGAAACGGCCGCGCGCTTCTTGCTCCCCGGCGACAAAGTGCAAACCAAAGCCATCGCGCTCTCCGAAGGACAAAAAGGCCTACTCTGCTTCGCCCGGTTCATGCTGCAAAAGCCGTCCCTGCTCATTTTGGACGAGCCGACCAACCACATCAACTTCCGCCACATTCCCGTGATCGCCCAGGCGCTCAACGAATACGAACGCGGCATGATCATGGTCAGCCACGACCAGGAGTTCGTGCAGCAGGTCTCCGTGGACGAAACGCTGGATCTGGGCGCGCTCTAGGCTTGGGGAAGGGGAGAGAAAGAAAGCTTTCTATTTCATTGACATATGCTTCATATATCAAGTATCATGCAAGCATATGACCACCATCTCCCCATCCCTCAAATTATTTCTGAACTTGTCGATCATTCAATCGGCCACCACGCGCCGGTTCGATGGGGGACTCATCAGTTTGGGCCTCACCGAGTTCATCATTCTGTATCACCTGGCCCAAGCCGATGACACGAAGATGCGCAGGATTGACCTCGCCGAAAAGGTCGGCCTCACCGCTTCCGGCATCACGCGCCTGCTCGCTCCGATGGAGAAGATCGGCCTTGTGCGCAGGGAAGCCAATGCCAAAGACGCCCGCGTCAGCCTGGTAGCCATCACGGCCTCCGGCAAGCGGATGCTCGAGGAATCCGTCGAGAACGCCGAAGGCATTGCCGAGGAACTATTGAGAACACTCACCGCTGAAGACATCCGGATATTCTCGGG
>CAYTNJ010000063.1:0-7567 GCA_964439155.1 uncultured Candidatus Peribacteria bacterium
TGCCGGTTTTGATGGCGTAGTTCTCCGCGGGCAAGCCAAAAGCATCGAAACCCATGGGAAAGAACACGTCTTTGCCCTTCATCTTCAAGTAACGCGCGTAACTATCGGTCGGACCGTACTGATACCAGTGCCCCACGTGCAATTTAGCCCCGCTGGGGTACGGGAACATGATCAGGTAATAACAGGGATCTTTCGCCTTCTTCAAATCGACGTGATACACCTTCGCTTTCTCCCATTTTTCCTGCCATTTTTTTTCAATGGATGCGGGATCGAACGCGTACATGGCGTGTATCATAGCGTCCGGGGCAGGCATTGACCATCTTTGACAATGCGTGAGGCGAGATGTTTGATGAACGTGGTTTTTCCAAATGCCTTTATGGATGGCACTCCTGCGTTGATCAAATTCGGCGATGATGTCCGTTATTTGCGAGACCATGTCTATAACAACGATATGGAAGATATAGACAAGAGGGATCCTCGCAAGGATGACGGCACCAAATGGA
This sequence comes from uncultured Candidatus Peribacteria bacterium, assembly GCA_964439155.1. Lineage (GTDB taxonomy): Bacteria > Patescibacteriota > Gracilibacteria > Peribacterales > Peribacteraceae > CAYTNJ01. Next base: position 504 of record CAYTNJ010000063.1, read on the forward strand.
CAAAAATGATCGAATCTCTCTCCAAATTGCCTTATGGGTCTTTGAAAATTGCGGTCATGCAGACGTTTCGCGACATCGCGGCTGTTCGCCCTTCCAGCATTGCCGACGGACGCATTCTTTTGGAGAATATGCAGACCACCATCCAGTCCGTCCTGCAGTGCCTGAAGCTGCATCCGCATAAAGGCGATGGAAGCGACACATCCTCTTATGACCCCAGCTCCTCGCTCAAGCCGACGCTGCAAACCCTGGAAGCACGACATTTGGAAAACAAGATCGGGTTTCAATCGGAACATAGCCCTCTGCTGACTGCGGAAAAGCATTTTTACCAACTGCGCGGCAAGGAATTTTTGACGAAGGAAAAGCTCATGGCGCTCCTCAAAAGCGGCACCCATTTCGGCAGAATAGCGATGATCAATCAGAGCAACTATGTGGGGCACTTCGTCTGCAAGGTGCGGCAAGACGTTTTGGAAGTAGTGGACTGGGCGACCGTGGTGCGGGATGACCTGCACTTGCAAGGCCTCCCCGAAGCCCTGGCTGCTGAGCTTCTTTCTTATGCCTCTCCCCACAACCAACGAAAACCCCGCGCTTCGTGTATTACCTATGGTATAGAGGATTTGCACCCCGAGAAAGTCGTGGCTCCTGCCGCAGAGGAAAGCACCAACGGCAGGCGGTATTTCCTCTAAGGGAAAGGGCTTTGGCGTGCTAGAATGGGCGCTCCCATGGCCAAACTTCCCACAGTCGCCATCATCGGCCGCCCCAACACGGGCAAGTCGACGCTGTTTAACCGCCTCACCCGCACCCGCAAGGCCATCGTGAGCAGTTTTGCCGGCACGACCCGCGACCACGTGGCCGAACGGGTGGATAGCGAGCATGCCAGTTACCTGCTGCTCGATACGGGCGGCATCGGAGGCGGGTCGGAGGATCACGATTTGGAAGAGGACGTATCGGCACAGTCACTCATCGCCATGGCGGCGGCCGATTTGATTTTGTTCACCGTGAACGCCAAAGAGGAAATGACGGCGAGCGACGCGAAAGTTGCCGAACTGCTGCGCAAATCGCGCAAGCGCCACGTACCGGTAATTTTGGTGGCGACCAAGTGCGACCACGAAGGCACGCTCGATTCCCGCTTGTCCGATTACCACAAGCTCGGCATTGCGGAAGACATCGTGGGCGTGAGCGCCGTGCACGGACTCAACATGTCCGAATTGGACGACGTGATCGCGCGCAACTTAAAGGCCCTGCACTTTGCACCGGAGAAAAAAGAGAAATCCGAAAAAGAGAGCTACCCGCGCATCGCGATCGTCGGCAAACCGAACGTGGGCAAGAGCTCGCTCATCAACGCCTTCATGTCCGATCCGCAGCGCGCCGTATCGCCGCGTTTGGTGTCGCCGATTCCGGGAACCACGCGCGATTCCTCCGATACCGTCATCCGCCATGAGGAAAAAGATTACGTGTTCGTGGATACGGCGGGATTGCGTCGCAAGGCGAAGGTGGAAGAAGACATCGAGAGCATCAGCGTGATCAAGAGCATCCAGGCACTGCAAGATGCCGACGTGGCCGTGATCGTGCTGCCTGCGGACGAACCCGTGAGCAAGCAAGACAAGCGCATCGCCGCCATGGCCGTGGACGAAGGCAAAGGCATCATTCTCATCATCAACAAATCCGACCTTCTCAACGCGGAACAAAAAAAAGAGAAGCTGCGCGAAGTCGAAGTGGCGCTGCAATTCTGCGCATTCGCGCCGAGGCTGTTTACCTCCGCCCAAACCAAGGAGGGACTTTTGAAAGTATTCCCGCTCATCGAAACCGTGGTGCGAAACCGCCTGCGCCGCATCGCGCCGAAGGATTTGCGCAGGTGGTACGAAGCGGCGATCCAGCGCGTGCCCGCCCGCATGCTTTCGCAGAGCAAGCACTTAACCCAAGCCGCCGATCCCCCGCCCACCTTCGTGCTGTTCGTGAACAATCCCAACAAAATCCAAGTGAGCCATCTGCGCTATTTGGATAACAACATCCGCACGACCTTCGCCTTCGAGGGCACGCCCATACGGTGGATCACCAAGGATAAGCACCGCGATCGCGACGAGGAGTAAGAGAGGGGCGCTTCAAGTGCTACACTTCGCTCATGGATACCGACTCACGCCGTTCTTCGTTGTCTCTTTCCACGGCGCTGCTCGCGGCGGCCGCGATCATTGGCGCGTGCTTCATTGTGTACGGCGCATCGGTGAGCAACCGCTTTGTGAACTGGGATGACACGTATTTGGTGTTCTCCAATCCCCTCGTCAAAGAACTATCCTTCGGGACGATCAAGAAAGTCTTCACGTCGTACGATCCGGAGCTGTATATCCCGCTCACGTTTTTAAGCTATCAGGTGGACCACTTTTTGGCCGGTCTCAACCCGACCATGTTTCATGCCACGAGTTTGCTGTGGCATGCGCTGAGCGCGGTGTTGGTCGCCTACGTCGGGTTTTTGCTTTCGCGCAAGCCCTGGGTGGGCATGATCGCGGGCCTGCTGTTCGCCGTGCATCCGCTCAACGTGGAAGCGGTGGCCTGGATCAGCGGACGCAAAGACGTGCTCTCGACGTTCTTCTTTTTGCTCTCAATCGCTTTTTATCTTCTGTGGCGTGAGAGAGCGCAGAAAAATCTTTACGTCGGCAGCATCGTCGCCTTTCTGCTGGGACTTTTCGCGAAAGTGAATATCCTCACCCTGCCGATCGTCCTGCTGCTTTTGGATTGGAGAGAGAAACGGAAGATCACGGTCTCGATGCTCGTCGAGAAACTCCCTTACTTCGCGCTTTCCTTCCTCTTCGGCGTCATCGCTCTATTTGGCAAAAAGGACGTGAGCACGGCATCGACGCTGTGGGAGAAAATTCTCATGGCCGGAAAAAGCTCGGTGTTCTATTTGGAAAAACTCGCGTGGCCGTCGGGATTATCCGTCATTTATCCCTACACGCATCCGGTCACGATCACCTCGCCCGACTTCTTCGTGCCGGTGATCGCTTTCGCGGTTCTCTTCCTCGCCATCGCCTTCTCGCTCAAGCGCACACGGGAAGTGGCTTTTGCTTTCGCCTTCTTCTTCCTCACGCTCGCGCCCAGCTTCATCAACATCAATAAAGGCGGCGACCTGTACTTCGCCTCCGACCGCTACGCGTACGTGCCGCTGATCGGCCTCTTTTTCCTGGCGGGAATCGGCATCGTGAAGCTGTACGATCTTGGCAAACGAGAACGAGACCTGCGCATGCTTGCGACGTCATCCATCATCGCGTCTTGCATTGTCCTGGCCCTCTTTTCGTTGGCGGGCATCAAGCAAGCCGGCACGTGGAAAAACAGCGAGACGCTCTTTTTGCAGACGCTCAAATACTATCCCAAAGCTCTCGGCGCCCGGCTCAACTTGGCGGTCGTGTACCGCGAGTCGGAAAGATTTGAAGAAGCCGAAGAACAATTGAACAAAGCCTTGCTCATCAAGGATCATCCGCGCGTGCGCACCAATTTGGCCAGCATTTACAGCCGGCGAGGAGAAAAAGAGAAAGCGAAGCAGCAGTACGAAATTGCCATGCGCATCGCCCCGAACGATCCCGAACCCGTGCTCGGCATGGGCTTACTCGCGGCCGAAGCGGGAGATACGTTGAAGGCGCTCGAGTACTACCGGCGTGCCAGCGCCATGGACCCGCACTTCATCGGCGTCTACAGCAACATCGGCGCCATCTATTTGGAGCAGGGCAAATTGCAGGAAGCCGAGGCCGAGTACCGCAAAGCCCTCACGTACGATCCGTTCTTCCCCGACACTTACTTCAACCTGGCCTACGTGCTCACCAAACAGGGGAAAACCGATGAAGCGATAGCGGCCTATGAGCGCACGATCTCCCTGGAACCCAAAGCCTACGATGCCTACGCCTTGCTGGCGCAGCTGTACGCCGATACAAAAAGATACGACGAAGCCATCGCCAGCCTGAGAAAAGCCCTAAGCATCAAACCCGACAACACCGAAGTGCAGGCCCAGACCTTGGATATCTTGAAGCAGATTTTGCGAGCGGATGAAAAACATCAGCCTTCGCTGAAACTATTTCAGGAGTTTTTGGAGAAGGGCATTATTCAGAGGAAGGGTGCTGATTAGTGGACAGTGGACAGTGGACAGTGGAAAGAGGAAAGAGGAAAGAGGACAGTAGGGTACGATAAAAGAATACTGTCGCATCTCTTGTCTCAAAACTCACCACTCATCAACCTCTGCCCTCATGCAAATCCTTCACGCGGCCGTCTTCGCGGATGGGCAGCGGGAAGTCGCGGATGGCGATTTCCAATTTATCGAGCAGCTTTGCCGGATCGTCGTCGAAGACGATATTCGGGGGGAGCTTGCGTTTGCAGAGTTCTTCCACGATGTGCGGGATGGAATTCGAGATGCCTCCCGAATTGGTGACGATGCCCGTGGGGCGGCCTTCGTCGTAGGCGATGGTGAATTCGTTAAGCGTGCCGATGCCACCGCCGATGATGACGACGCCGTCGGCCGAGCGGATGTTGATGATGTCGCGCTCCATGAAGCCCATGCCCGTGTACACGATGATGTCGCTTTCGTTGGGGGAGAGGTATTCGTTCAAGTGCTCGTACTCCGAAAAGGCGGGCGAAATGCCGATGGTGAGACCGCCTTCTTCCTTAGCCGCGAGCATCGCGTCGTGGGGCAAACCGGGGCAGGCGCCGTTGATGAAGATGTGTCCGCGCTTGCCGATTTCGGCTCCCAGTTGTCTGGCCTTCTTGCGGGCTACGGGGTCTTCGATCTGCGGTCCGCTGGCGGAGCCCATGACGCCGAATTTCAGGCGGTGCTTCCTTGGAGGAGTCGGTTCGGTCATAAAGGGAGAATGGAGAGCGTTGTTTTTGTCTCTATTATTATAGCATATTTCCTTATTTACCTCAAATAGGCCTTATTGGCGTTATGCTCATCATTAGTGCGGCCGTAATGGATGCGGCCATCCGATCCATGGAGATAGAACAGATAGACACTTTGCTCGGGTTTAAGCGCAGCTTTGATATTCGCGATGCCCGGATTGGCGATGGGGCCCGGCGGCAAGCCCGTGAAACGTCTGGAGTTATAGGGCGAATCCACGTCCAAATCGGCTGTAGTGAGGGGCTGCGATTGCTTTTCCAAGATGTAGCGCACTGTGGCATCCACGCCCAGGCTCATGCCGATTTCCAGGCGCTTCCACAAAATGCCCGCCACCACGGGGCGCTCTTCGTCGGCGCGTGTTTCTTCTTCCACGAGCGAGGCCATGGTGACGATTTCGTGCAGCGATTTATCGGATGCGGCGAGATCGTCTTTCAACCCGGTGACGACTCTCGTACGAAAATTCCCCAGCATCCGTTCGAGGAAGAACTTGGGCACGAATCCCTGGCTGAGCACGTAGTAGGTATCGGGAAACAAATAGCCTTCCAGTTTTCCGCCTCTACCGGCAAGACCCGTCGCGGTTGGGAGAAAATCGAACGTCGCGAAATCGCAGGTTTTAGCGCACTCCGATAGATCGCCCGGCTTGATGAGCCCTTTTTCCGCGAGCAGCGCGTCAATATCCTTCACCGTGAAACCCTCGGGGATAGTCACCACCGTTTCGCCGCCGATGCCGCCGGAGAGCACTTCCAGCAATTCCTGCGCGTCCATGGAAGGCTTAAGCGCATAAGTGCCGGCCTGCAATTTTGCCGCAGCTCCCGTTTTTTTGGCGAGCAGGCGAAAAGCCAGGGAAGAACGAATGAGACCCTCTTCATCGAGAATGGCGGCTATTTGCGCGGCGCTCGCCCCCTGCGGCACGGTCACGACCACCGAAGGTTCGCTCTCATCACCTGTTGCGCGCAGCGCCAAGCGGTACCACATGGTGTACCCGAGGAAGAGCACGAGCAGAACGGCGGCTACGGCAAATATCTTTCGCACGGCGAACATGGTACTACACGATCGGCATTACGCCGAGAACTCAGCCCGCATTTTTCTCCGTCGGCAAGCCCATCTGCCCCATGATGCCCTGCATGCGCTCGGCGGCCACCACCTGCGCCTTCTTGAGTGCGCGGTTGAGGGCGTCTTTGAGCAACGCGGGAATCTTCTCCCGCTCCACGTACTCGGCGATTTCGACGGATACCACCTCCTGCTCCGCCGTGACCACCACTTTTACACCCGAGCTCTCGGCCTCCACCTGCACCTTCGCCAATTCCTGCTTCACGCGCTTGGCCTCGCGCTGGAGCTTGTACATGTCTTTGAGCTGGGAGAAGGAGGCCATGGGAGTGGAAGGAAAGGCGTAAGGAGACCGCAGCATAGCGAAAAACATTCCCCGGTGTTTTATTGACTTTTTTCATTATTGTTATATATTGATTAATGCAGCACTAGCTGCAAACGCTCCTTTTCTTGTCAGGCGTCCTCTCCGCATTGAAGCTTTTTGGCTGCAGCGCGGAGAGGGCAATGGGTTCTCTCATTTCACTGGAAGGAGGCTCTCGATGGCATTGTTTAACGACAATCATGAAGATCAATGGGCTGAGGAGGCCGAGAAACACTCTCTCGACTCGTTGAGAGCACATCTGCAATCCGAAGGCTACAACGAGGTGGGGCATGGAACTGTCCAAGGTGATGTTGTCATTCAGCTCATGAGCATGCTCACGGACGGCCAACGGTATGTCATAGAGATGACCCGAGACGGGAAGGACTATTCCGTCGCTCCCCATTACCAGGGGATTTCCTTGGGGAAGGGGAAGCGGGCGACATCCCCGTTTTTCGGCTGGAAGTTCAACATGAACCCCTGACACCGACCTGCCACGAAAGGAGCAACAGCCGCGAACCCCATGGGGTTCGCGGTTTTGCAGTACTTGCGATTACGCCCTGTTGATACCGATGCGATCCTCGATCTCCTGATCAACGAAGATCCTCTTTCGTCCGAACTTCGTGCGGCTGTATTCCTTGATCAGGCCCGCCAATTTGTCGTTGCGCTGGCTCTCGTCGTAGATGGTGGCCATCGAGAACGGGCGGCTGGTGGTGTTATTGATGTTCAGCTTCACGTAGCAGTTGAAGTTGGGGATGCCGATGACGTCTTGCTCGCTCAACACCGGGG
>CAYTNJ010000063.1:7577-7957 GCA_964439155.1 uncultured Candidatus Peribacteria bacterium
TTTTAAAGCTCATGATCGTGCCCACGTTACCGAACACGGCGTCGCGCATTTTGGTTTGCGAGCCTTCTTCGTAGCCGGTCTTGCCCACTAACTGTCCGATATATTGGTGAGCCATGATGAGGCCGAGTTCGTATTTGCGGGCTTCGGAGAGGATGGCGGCGAAGGCGTCGGTGACGAAGTTCTGGAATTCGTCGACGTACAGGTAGAAACGTTTGCGGTCTTTCATCGGCGTATCGGCGCGCGACATGGCGGCCATGTTCACCTTGTTCAAGAAGATGAGGCAGAGCAATTGCGCGTTGATATCGCCGATTTTACCTTTGGAGATGTTGACCAAGAGCACCTTTCCCGTGTCCATCACCTCGCGGATGTTGAAGGCACTC
>CAYTNJ010000064.1:0-2180 GCA_964439155.1 uncultured Candidatus Peribacteria bacterium
ATCGATGCTAAGGCGTTCATGGAAACGGGTTGAAAGCGGGTAAAGCGGGGTGTAACCGGGATAGTGTAGGGAAAGGGAGCAAGCTGTAAAGGCGCAATCAGGCGGCACGCACCCCCGCCCGGGGTGCCGTTTCAGGGTTCTTCTTCTATACTGCCGTCCATGCCCACCCTTCGCCCGACCGTTCTCTTCGCTGTTTCAGCGTTCTTTCTAGTGCTTTCTCCCTCGGCTTACGCTTTACGGCTGCCGGAAAATGCCCCTGGTGCGGCGGAAAAGACCGATATAGAAATCGTCGACGCCGAGTCGCTTCGCAAGGCCTACAACATTCCGGCCTCGGCGGGATCGATCACGGCCATGACGGCCGACCGCAAAGGAAAGAACGTCGCCTTTTTGCTGACGACGCCCCAGAACACTTACAGCGTCTACCATAACTCCCAGGAACTCCTCTCCGGTTTGCCCATTACTTAAGCGGTACTGCCAGGAGTCTTCCCAGGCATCTACTTTTTCACCGATGACGGCCACTTGGTCCACTCCATCAATCACACCGACTTGTACATCGATGATGTGAAAGTATCGAGCGATGAAAACACCTACAGCTATTACATCGGCAGCGACACCGTCGCCTACGACGGCACCTATTTGTATTTCCCGGAGCAGGACAAAATCCTGTCGTACCACGTCGACGGCCACGTATGGACGACGCTCTACACCGTGCCAAACAGCGGCGAAGTGCGCTACATGCGCAGGATCGGCAAGGAGATGTATTACACCGTGCGAGAAGGCAACGACGTGTACCTGTATCGCAACGTCTCGCGCCTGTACGACACGCCCATCGACAACGAGACCAATTTTTTGGTGACGAAGAAGGGCGATGTTTATACCTTCTTCCGCACCGAGGACGGCTACCAGCTGCGCATGAACAACCGCCCCATCTTCACGGGCAAGGGCTACTCGGGCTTTTTGTTCGAAGACCCGCGCGGCGCCATCTGGCACGTGGGATACGAGGTGTATCAGGCGAAAACGTCCGATCCCACTTTCGGCACTCAGCGCTTTAACGTGTTCGTGTACAAAAACGGCAAGAAGACGAGCCAGCCCGGGCTTGCCAATATGGAAGGCGCCATCGCGTTCCAAGGAAATCAGCAAGCCTTCCGCGCCTCGCTCCCGGCCAATCCTCAAACTTTCTATCTCATCAAAAACGGCAAGAAAACGGGGCAGTCCTTCCTCTTTGATGCCCGGCGCGACAACCACGGCATCGCCTTCACGCCCAATGGCAAAACCTACATGCGCAATTACGTCGGCGGCGGCTGGCAATTGTTCGAAGACGGCAAGAAGGTCCTCGCCGACAAACTCAAAGACGTGTGGTCGGTGGATACCGACGGGCAGCGCGTAAGGGTGTATGCCACCATAAAGGCGAAGAAGAAAGGCTAAGACGATTGCTGTTACTTTCGGAAGCTTCCTCGCGTAGTACACTATGCAAGAAGCTTCTGCGTGTCTGCAGACACCATTCCCTTTCCCCCATGTCCTTCGACGAAGCAGCCCTCATCCGCTCCTGCCAAGCGGGCAACCTCGCGGACTTTGATCCTTTATACACGCACTACATGAAGCCCATTTACGGCTTCATCTACCGTCGCACGCTCGATCGCCAGACGGCCGAAGACATCACCAGCATCACCTTCATCAAGGCGCTGGAGAAGATCGGCTCCTACCGCGGCGATCGCGGGGTGTTCGCGGCCTGGCTCTACTCCATCGCCCGCAACGCGATCACCGACCACTTCCGCACGGCGCACCCTCACACGGATATCGAAGACGCGTGGGACCTGTCCTCCGATGAAGACGTGGCCGGCAAAGTCCGCGACCGCATGAGCCATGCCGAGCTGCGCAAAGCGCTCCAAAAGCTGAAGCCCGCCCAGCGTGAAATCGTCATCCTTCGCCTGTGGGACGGCCTCTCCTATAAAGAGATCGCCCAAGTCACTGGCAAAACCGAGGGCAACTGCAAGGTCATCTTCTCCCGCACGCTCGATACGCTGCGCGCCGAACTGCCTCTGCTGGTCTTCCTCGCTCTCCTCCTCGCCCCGCGAAGCCTGTAAGGCGTAGTAGGGCTCTTCCCACCCAATCCATGACTACACCCGATATCACCAACGTGCTCGATGAGCTCTACGCCATCGATCCTTCTCTCCGGGAAC
>CAYTNJ010000064.1:2190-7930 GCA_964439155.1 uncultured Candidatus Peribacteria bacterium
CCGGAACGGCCCTTTCCATCATCGCGACTCTCCTTTCCCCCAACCCCTTCCCTTTCCATGGAAAACGTCATCATCATCGGCACCGGCTGCGCGGGCTACACCGCCGCCATCTACACTGGACGAGCCACTCTGAAGCCCCTCATCCTCTCCCTGCTCAAAAACGACCCCGCGCGACTGCCCGACGAAACGTTCGTCGAGGAACTGCGCACCCGCCTCCGCTTGCGCGCCGTGGAGTTGCAGGACGAAGCCGACGCGCGACCGACTTTTATCTCTTCCCTTGCCCCGCGAAGCCTGCAAGGCGCAGTGGGGTCCTTCTTCTCCATGAACCACCTTCCCTACATGGCCGGCGGCGCCGTGCTCGCGGCCGTCGTCCTCGTTCCTCTTTTAACCCTCCTGCCCGGCCAATCGGGCGTGCCCTCGAGCACGGAACAACTCTTTTCTTACTCCGTCACCGCTACGGGTGATAAAGCCTTCGGCGATTTGACCCAGGTGCAGGACAACATGTCGATGACCCGCAGCCAAAGCGGCGGAGGCGGAGGTGGTGGTGGCGCCGGTGGCGCTCCGGGCATGGCCGATGCGGCCCTGATGGAATCCTCCAATATGGTCGACGGCAAAATGATCGCCCCGGGCGACATCACCGAATACGAGTACGTGTTCACGGGTGAACTTCCCACCTTGGACGCCGAAGTCGGCGTGCTCAAGCGCGAGAAGAACACCGCGCAGGTAGCCTTGAGCGCCATCGCCGGTGCCTTCAACGTGGGACTCGCCAACTTACACTCCTTCGCCGGCTCCACGGTGGAGTCGATCAACTTCGTGCAGGACAAGGCCTACGGCTACGCCATCAACCTGCAAATGCGCGAAGGCATGCTCTCCATCAATCAAAACTGGGCCCGCTGGCCGCACCCGGAAAACGAGTGCAAAGACGAAGCCTGCTACCAAAGGTATCGCGTGAAGTTAAGCGAAATCCCGGCGGATGACGTGCTCATCGGCATCGCCAACGACTTCCTCAAGGAACACGGCATCGACGTTTCCACCTACGGCACCCCCGAAGTGGATAACCAGTGGAAAATCGAATACGACAAGCAGACCGACAAGACCCTGGCCTACGTGCCCGAGAGCATGCGCGTGGTCTACCCGCAGCTCGTGGACGGCAAGCCCGTGTACGAGGAATACGGTCCCAAAGCCGGCATGAGCGTGGGTGTCAGCGTGCGTGAAAAGAAAGTGGCCGACATGTGGGGTCTCATGGATCAGAAGTACCTCAAGTCGAATTACGCAGGCGTCACCGATGCCAACACGGTGCGCGACTACTTGGCCCGCTTCGAAAAGCAGCCGACGCTGTACCGCATGGCCGGCACGAAGGTGAAAACGGTCAAAGTGCAGCTGGGCACGCCCACGGTGAGCTTCGCCAAGTACTACACCTACGAGAACGACCAGAGCAACGAGCTCATCGTTCCGTCCCTGGTCTTCCCCGTGCAAAACACCGAGGGTAACACACAGTTCTACCGCCAATCGGTCACGATCCCGCTGGCCAAGGAACTCCTCGAAAAGCGCTTGGAGATGATGAATCCGGGTGGCATGCCCATCCCCATCGATTGATCTCTCCAAAACAATCGACCATCCAAACGCCTCCGCATCCCGGGGGCGTTTTTGGTCTCCGCTGACAGACCGCGCCGCTTGATCCGTCAGGACACTCCGCATGACACGCTCTCTTAACCGCCACGCCGCAAGGCATAAGCAGGAACAACATCTGCTCACGGAACACAACGCCGCACGCCAGCACGACCCGGCCGCCTTACACCCAAAACAGGAGATAACCGTGGACGATGAAGACGCAATGATGGACGACGATTGAATATTTTTGTTCAATTTTTGTATTCATAGATGATTATGTATAGAAAATTTGTTCAATTTTTTAGTTCAGTATTTTTGGTAAATTGCGTTTAGCCCTTATGGAAGAGATAAAATTTGAATAATAAATATGTTCAATAAATAAAAATTCAGGATAGGTAACGTGGAAAGGAGTCGTCCACGGCAGATGCGGGGGTGTTGCGGCAGGTGACGAGGAATACGCGAACGCCCAATGCCCCTCACCCCCGCCCTCTCCCGGGGGGAGAGGGAGTGCGTTTGCGCGCGATCGGCGAGAGTTTGAACCTCAGCTGAAAATGAAATACAAAAATGCCCAGCCGCCTCCGAAGACCGCGGCAATGATGAGGGTGACCAAGAGTTTGCGCATGGGAGAAAAGAAAAGGGATATGCCCTTTAGACGAACATCAGCGCTTTTTCTGACGGGGCTCAGCCGCGGGCTTTGGAAATTCCTTTCTATCGCCGCGTACGGCCGTGGCTTTCACGATGAAATCTTTCCAAATGGGAATGGCCGCGGAGAGGCCGTCTGCCTTGGGGTCGAGGGCGGCGTTGTTGGCGTTGCCGATCCACACGCCCACCGCCAAATCGGGGGTAAAGCCCATGGCCCAGACGTTATTGACGCCGTAGGTGGCGCACGCGTTCGCGGTGCGACGGAGGCATAAGTTGCTTGTGCCCGTCTTCATGGCGGCCTGAAGGCCGTTTGGCAAATGCATCTGCTGCTTCCACCAGCCCGTGGGCCGAGCCGACTCATCGCTGAGGATGGAGATGATATCGGCGGTCACTTTGGCCTCGAGCACGCGGGTGCCGGTGCCGGTATTGGGCGGCGTGTAGAGCGGATTGCCCTGCGCATCGGTGATTTCGCGGATGGTTTTTGCGGGTTTGAATATTCCGCCGTCGGCGATGGAGGCGTAGGCCTGGACCATCTCGATGAGCGGCACTTCCGCGCTGCCGATGGAGAGCGGCCAGCCGTAGTCGAAGGGCTGAGGCGAGCTTTCTTTGCGCCGCTTGGGGGTGACGGCGCCCAGCGCCTCGGCCAAATCGAGCACGGCATTTTCGCCGCCCGCGATTTTAAACGCGCGGATGGCGGGGATGTTGCGAGAATGCGCGAGGGCAGTGCGCACGGTCATAGGGCCGTGAAAGGCGCCGTCATAATTCTTCGGGCGGTCGGAGCCGATCGTGAGCGGCGTATCTTGGATGATGGTCTTGGGATCGAAGCCCTTGCGGAAAAAAGCGCTGTAGACGATGGGTTTGAAGCTGGAGCCCGGCTGCCTGGGCACGCGCGCCATGTCGATTTTGCCGGCGTGTTCTTCGTCGAAATATTCGGGATTGCCGATGTAGGCCACGATGTCGCGCGTGCGCACGTCGATGGCGACCAGCGCCATGTTCTCGGCTTTGTACTGCTTGCCGATGGCCGGGAAAAGGGTGGCCACGGTTTCCTGGGCGATCTGCTGCAGCCTGGGATCAAGCGTGGTTTGCACGTGCAGTCCCGCTTTGTCCCAGTCGACATCCGACTGCTTTTGGCTTTTGAGCAATGCCACTTTCTCGCGCACGAAGAGGACGAAGTGCGGCGCCTCCAGCGGGTACGCGCGCGGGCGAAAGCTCATCGAGCGCAGTTCTTTTTCGGCTTTCTCCTTCACATCCGGCGGAATCATGCCGAGGCGCTGCATGTTCTCCAGCACCTGATTGCTGCGCCCGCCTATGCGCACCACTCCGCCTTTCACGGGAATCACCGTGCCGAGCAGGCCGATTTCCACTTGGTCGAGCGTGACGTCTTCTTCTTTTACCTCGCCGGACTTGAGCTTGGCGCGCAATTCCTCCGGAATCACGGTACGCACGTGTTCGCCATAGGGGCTGAAATACGTGGGGCGTTGCGGGAGCGACGCCAGTACCGCCGCCTGGGCGACCGTGAGTTGCCTGGCGCCCACGCCAAAGTAGAGCTGCGCCGCCCGCTCCAGGCCGTAAGCGCCGTGGCCGAACGGAATCCAGTTGAGGTAATTGTGCAAAATATCGTCTTTACTCAGAAAATTTTCCAACCGGCAGGCGATCATGATTTCGCGCAGTTTGCGGTCGATGCGCTTTTCGGGTGAAAGGAAGATGTTGCGCGCCAACTGCTGCGTAATGGTGGAGGCGCCCTGTGTTTGGCCACCGAACACGTTGGTAAACAGAGCACGCACGATCGCCTGAACGTCCACGCAGGGGCGGGTATAAAACCGCTCGTCTTCCACCGCGATCATCGCGGATTTCACGTGCGCGGGAATGTCGTCCCAGGCCAAGAACGTGCGGTCCTCTTTGCCGATGATGCGATATAACTCCCCTCCTTCGCGGTCGAGCACGCTGATGCTCTGCTCGGCTTGGAGACTGTCGGCGTCGATACGCGGAATGGTCGTCCACAAGCTGAGCAAATACACGCCCAGCCACACGCCGAACGCGGCAACGATGATGAGCAGCGTTTTGCCGGCAAGCAGAAGGGCTGAGCGCATGAGAGGAGGGACATCGTAGCACTTAGATCCCGCCCCGGTGCCAGACACTTTCTTCGCGGAAAAGAAAACCCGCGCTCATTCGCCGGCTTCCACCAGGATCGCCTGGGGGATCTTGCGCAGCGTCGTGCTCTTTCCTCTCACCGGCGTCGGAACGATAATCCCCTGCTCCGTTACCAACTGCGAGGAGCCGCCGCCATCGAGCGTGAGCATTTTCGACGGGCGAATGCCCATGCTCTGCAACATGCGCACGGCTTTGCGTTGGGTGGCGATGGGAGAAGAATAGAGAAACGTCTTGCCCATGTCGGATACCCCCATTACCGTCCGCCCGATGCGGCTGCCAGGCGCCTTGGTGGCGCGATCATCCAGGCCGATGATGGCGTCGTCCTTCAGAAGTTCGAGAGAAAACGGTTGGTCGTCGTAATCGCGCATGTCGTGCCTGTTCGGACCAAGAATGAGCAGTCGCTTCTGCCCGCGGTATTCGGTTTGATCCGCATAGCCCGCATACACTTTGCCCTTTGCCCTGGTGGAAAATGCCAACGCCGCATCATCTGGATACCGCGTATCGAAGAATTGCCCGTTGATCGCGGAAAACGCATTCTTCGACACTCTGCGCTCATCTTTCCACATGGTTGTAAGCAACGATCGCTTAAACAACGTCATCGCACCGGAAGCCGTGGAGAATTCCTGAATCAGCTTGAGCTTTGCGCCCTGTGAAGGATCGACCACCTGCAGATATTCCCGATTTTTACGAAGAAGAATGACGCCGGTAGAGGATTTGACCTCATGAAACCCCCGAAACGACACCTTTCCCAGCCTTGTGACCGCTCCGGGAATATCCACTGCGGCATTCGCTTTGAGTGGATACATACCAATCAGCCCTGCCAGAAGAGCAAAACTCATCATCGTTCTCTGCCCTGTACGAAAAGCGGCTGCGGTTGTCATGGCCTGCATTCTTCCATGTATCGCCCCTTCAACAAATCCCTTTCCTGAAATAATAGTGTGCTATTGCACTTCTTCTTTCGTTTTTTGACCAGTGCTCACCCACCCCGCGCGCTTTGGCCTTTTCAGCATCCTCTAGGGCTGACCTTAAATTATTACACCATGTCTTTGTTTTTGCACCACCCTGGTTTATTGCCTGATACAAGACCGATACCTATGATGGCGTGATTTGCCCAGTGCAAGTCGCTCACCCTTCGACCCGCTCAGGGTAAACACACACCCAAGACAAACACACACCGGGGCGCCCCACCCGACACCAACAAGACTCCGACCCTTCACACCACCGATAACAACCATTCCAAGAAACGCAGAGAAGAATCGCGGATTACGGTGAAGTCTCTTCTCTCCTTTCCCCCCGTCGGGAAAGGAGGACAGGAGGATTGGGGAAGGAAGATCTG
>CAYTNJ010000065.1:0-7727 GCA_964439155.1 uncultured Candidatus Peribacteria bacterium
CAGGAAGACATCCGCAGGATTATCCTCGATCGCTTCGTCGGCAAAATCCGCCAGAGCACGACCTCCCACTCGTCGATAAAAATCGGCGGCAAGCGCGCATACGAGATGGCACGCAAAGGAGAAGAGGTCGACATGCCCGAGCGTGAAGTGGAGATCAAGCGCTGCGAGATAAGCGAATACGAGTACCCGCTGTTAAAACTGAGCGTGGAGTGCGGCTCGGGAACGTACATGCGATCCCTCGCCCACGACTTAGGCGAAATGCTCCGGTGCGGCGGCTACATGTCCGCCTTACGCAGAACGACGGTGGGCCACTGGCACGTGAAAGACGGCGTGCACCCGGACGAAGCCACGTGGACGAAAGTGTTGCCGCTGAAAGAAGTACTAAAGGACATGCCCGCGATCGAACTGACCGACGCCGAAGCAACGGACATCGGCTTTGGACGGAAGATCAAGCGGCAGGTGGAGCCGGATACCTTTGCATGGCACCAAGGCTTGCCGATCGCGGTATTGGTTCCGGCGAAAGAGGGCGCGGGGTGGGCGCAGCCGAGGAAGGTGCTTTAACGGGGATAGGGGATTGCTGTTGTGCTAGACCCCAGGTTTTTGCTAGGGTAAGGCCAATGGGTCGGTAGCTCCCCACTACGCCTCTGGGCTTCGCGGGGCAGGCAGTTGGTTCATTTTATAACATCGGGTCGGTAGCTCAGTTGGTAGAGCAGGAGACTCTTAATCTCTTGGTCGTGGGTTCGAATCCCACCCGGCCCACCATAATTTCACTGTCACAGACTTCATAAACACGAAGATCTTTGCTACCTTACAATCATGAGCCCCATCCTCAGCATGATTCTCGCCGGCCTCGTCATCTTTGCCGTTCTGGCCATTGAGCTTGGCCTACTCTGGCTCGGCGGGCGCTTGCTCCTCAAAAAGCCAAAATTGGTATGGCGCGTTTCCGTGGGTATCGCGGCCATCGTCCTGGCTCTCGCCCTTCTGCCCATTGCCCGTATCGTGGTGCTTCTTTCCTTGGTAATCCTCACCGGAGGATCCTTCGGAGGATGATTGACAGATTGGAAATAAATAGTAAATTGTAAATCAATGAACGAGAACCAGCTGCCCGAAAACATCGAAGAATTTCTGGTAGAAAGTAGACAAAGTTTCTGTCCTGAAAAGGGTGAGCGGCTCTTTCTAGTCATTCCAAAAAGTCTGCAGAAGGACATTCGTCGCATTCGCATGGCCATCACGGCTGCGATCGTTCAAAGGCTTCCGAAAACCGAAGACTATCAACAGACATTTTCCAAAATGGAAATACACGACGGACTTTCGGTTTTCCGCCTGAGAGAGGACGCAACGCGAGAACAAGCGGAAGAATTCGCACAAAGATGTCGTAAAAATACGCTGCTTTTACTTACTGGAAAGAAAAGTTCTGATCAGGCTACGCAAGGTGAACGACAAAAACGCGATGGCGATACTCAGGCGCAATAGCATCGGATGCTACACTGACCAGCATGCCCGTCTTCCACTTTTACCTCGCCCGCTGCGCCGACGATTCATTGTATGCCGGCATCTGCGCCGATCTGATTGATCGCGAGAAGAAACATAACGAAGGTAAAGGCGCCAAGTACACACGCAGCCGTCTGCCTATCACCTTCATTTATTCCGAGACTTTCGCCACGAAGAGCGACGCCCTTAAGCGCGAGGCCGAGATAAAATCGTGGAGCAAGCTCCAAAAAGAAGAACTCGTCCGATCTGCGTCCTAAATTCATGACCGCAGTTCTCGCTCTCCTCGGCCTCGGCTCACTTCCTTTCATCGCGAAAATCGCCGTGCTCTTCTTCGGTTGGACGGGCTATGTCCTGCAATCACTCTACAAAATCCTACAATTGCTCTTGCCGCCGTTTTGGCGGTGGCAGCGCGGGGAAAGACATCTGCGAAAACTCCTTTGGCCAGATGCCACTTTGCCTTCGATTTCCACTTTGCTGATCGGCATCGCCATTGCCGTCGGCTTCTCTCTCGCAGGTATCTTCGCGATCACTTTGCTTGCACCGCTGCTCTCGCTCGACCCTCAACTGCTCCGCGCGAACTTTGATGCACGCTTTACCATCAGTCCGACCGGAGCCGTGGCCGTCGTTGTGTTTCTTTCCGCATTCAATGCCATTCTCGAGGAACTGTATTTTCGCGCATGGTTTGATCGCGAGCTTTCCAAACGCATGGGAAGCGCGATAGGAATCGGTGTCTCTGCGGTAAGCTTCGGCGCCATGCACACGCTCATCATGGTCGGCTTTCCCGGTTTTACGTGGCTCATCGCGCTTTTGCTGGTGATCGGCCTCACTCTCGTCGCGGTCGCGTGGAGTTTGTTGCAGCGGCAAAAAGGCGGACTGTTTGCCGCATGCGTCAGCCATGGTTTAACCGATGCGCTTTTGCTCGGTTGGGGATTGCACTGGCTCGGTTATCTGTAGATTCAGAGCGCCGCCAATAATTCCGTGAGTCCGCGCGAGCCCGCGTATTTGCCGGCGAGGTTGTAGGGCACTTCGAGGTAACGGGAGAAAACTCCTTGGCGTTCCGTGGCGCCTAATCTTTTTATCGTGCGCACCCAGGCGATTTCGTTGGCGCGCAGTTTGCGGCCTTCCACGGTTTTGCCGCCGAAGTACGGGCCTTCCATGGTCACCTCGCGGCCGTCGGGCGTGCCGAAGATCTGCACCACGGCTTCGTCGCCAGCCGTATAGGAACGGATGAAGACTTCTTCGCCGTAGTCGTTCACGAACGCCAAGTCCTGCTGCCCGGGAAACACCGTGGCATCCAAGCCCACGCCGTACTGCTCGTAGTAGTGCACGTAGAGGCTGTGGTTGCGGCGCACGGGGATGGGCAGGCCCGCGAGCAGCATCGCGCGGTAGAGCGTCGTCGCTGCCTGGCAGATGCCACCGCCCGGTGCGGGTTCCAGGTCTCTGCCGTTGACGATGATCAGCGAATCCAGCCATCCGTTTTGGCCGTTGATCGGCCCGCCGAGAATGCCGTTGAAGGAGAACTTTTCTCCCGGGGCCACGATCATGCCGTCTAAGTGTTCGTTCAAGGCTTTGCGAATATTCGTTTTGCGGCCGTAGGGAGAAGTGGCGAAAGTGGAACGACCGGTGGAGAGCTCCGTCCAATACCGCACATCGTCTCGGTAGATGCGGGCCGCTTCGAAAGCGACGGAGATGGCAACGGCTTGCTCGCCGTTCTCCAGCGCGTCGGCGATCTTCAAGGCGGCTTTGTTTTCGGCAAACGAGTAACCGCTGCGGAGCGATCCCGTCAGTGTTGCATGCGCATGGCCCCATTTCTCCCCAACATCGATCAATCTCGCGTGCTTCGGAGAAAGCGGACGATCCGAGGAATCCGTGAGCAAGTGTTTGCGAATCGCGCCGGAATCCAAGGAAAATATCGGTCGGGCGCCGGCGGTGAACACGATCCAATGCGGCTTGTCCGCCAGCCTCATCGTCCAATCGTTCGTCGCGGCCGCCTCGGGAGAAGACGTCGTTGCTTCATAGTGCACGACGGTCGAGGACCGCAACAAAGCCCTTCGCTCCGTGATGGCTTCTTCCAAGGAAGACTGCGAGTATGCTTTGCCGAATTGCTTCTTCACTCTCTCCTGCAACCGCAAAGCCGTGCGCTCAAGCATGGTGGTTTGCAGGCGTGCGGCGGGCAGCGACGCCTGCGTGCTCTCGGGATACATCGCCGAGATGACCAACGGAAAAGCGAGCGACAAAAGCGCCGCGGCGACAATGCCGTTGGAGACGCGATGGGGAGAAGCTTCTCGCTGCATGCTTAAGAATGATGAAAAACGTTGCGAAGGAAAAAGTTTAAATCGCTCCTGTACCTGTACTCCTTTAGGCCAAGCGCGACCTGCGGCTGACGAGCGTCCAGGCGGCGGAGGCGATGCCGGCGCCGATCAGCGACAAGCTCACCGAGGAAAAGCCGGTCGTGGGCAACCTGTCGACGAGCGGAAGCGTGAGAGCTTGGACGCGTTCCGTAAGGGGCACGTCGCTCAAACCCTCTCCCGTAAGGCTGACGGTATTCAGCGCCGCGCCGGTGGGCGTGACGGCGGGATCAACCTGGAGCACATACGTCACCTGCCACTGTTGGCCGGGAGCGAGCAAAGGGATGTTCCAGGAAAGTTCGCCGGGCTTGGGCGTGCCCGTGGCGGCGTCGTTGATATTCAGCATGACGTCGTCAAAGCGATCGGTGACCGTAATGTCCGTAAGCGTTTGCAATAAGATATTCTGCACGGTGATCGTATAACGCACTTCTTTGCCTGCTTGCAGGCGCGTCGCGTTCGAGGTTTTTTTGAGAAGCACATACGGAGCTTCGGCATTCGATAACACGGGTTCGCCGATGGAAGGAACCGAAAGCTGCGCTTGGGTGGACACAGAGCTTTGCACCGCGCCGAAGCCGCCCGTGGGGCCGGTGCTCCTTGCGGAAGTCGTTTGACGCGAGGTTGCCTGGGAAGATGTTTGGACGGCGGACGACGAGGAAAAGGAGACGGGAACCGAAGACCTCTGTGATGACGTGACGACTGAGGCGACGGAAGAAGGACTCTGTCCATTCGGCGCCGCTGCACCGGGGACGATACGCGTGATGTCACTGGCGCGAACGCCGCTTACATTGGCACCTGTCGTAAGCACGGCGCCGGCGGGAGCATCGCTGCGCACGCGGATGATAAAGGTCACGTTGCGTTCGTCATGGGGAGCCACGGGCAGATTGATCCAGCGCACCGTGGGGCCGTCCCAAAATCCGCCCTCCGTCGCGTCAATGAATTCGGCGTATATCGGCAGAGAGGCCGTGAGCATGGCATTGGTCACGGGAGAGGAGCCGTCGTTCACCACGCGGATGTCGTAGCGCAGCACGTCGCCCGGCATGGCCGAATCGCGGTTATCATTCAGGCTGAGCGTGAGCGCCTGGGCCTGGGGGCCGGAGCGCAAGCGCACCGTGGCGGAATCGCTGATGCCGCCCACCCTGGCCGATGCGCGCAGGGGACTAAAGTCTCGAAGGCTTTCTTGAATGCGAACGGAGAAGGTGAAGAGGCGCTCCTCGGAAGGCAAAAACGATTGAGCGTTCCAAAGCAGCGTATCGCCCTGCAGCACCGTGCCGTCGGCTTGGCGTACGAGAGTGGAAGAACGGGGCAACACGGCCTGTACGTTCGTGGTGCGCGGGGTTTGAGCGTCATTGCGCACGGCGATCACGAAGGTGACGGTATCGCCGGGCTCGGCGCTCTGGTCGGCGCTTTCGATGTCCACGGTGAAGGGATCGCTGCTCTCATCGGCGCGATTGCCGCGTACCACGGTGGAATCGGATTTTTCCAAGCCCGCGGCCATCGCCTTGGCGAGCAATACGGTATCGGCGGGAGTGTTGCCGTGCACATTCACGAGTATCGTCATGGTCACGGGGGATTGCCCGAGGACAACATCGTTCCAAGTGACTTTCTTATCGACGATCGTCCCGCCGTTATCGACGGAGAAGGCATCGGTGAACGCAGGTAAATCAAGCGTCACGTCCGGAGTCGCACCCTGGGGGCCACTGACCGTGACCGCATAAATGAGGCTGTCGCCGGCCGTCACCCTATCGCGACCGTCCGTAAGAGAAAGCGAGTACGCCGTCTGCGCTTCGCCGCCGGCGGGAGAGAAGAGCGCAAAGCCGATTCCGCTGAAGACGAGCAGAGCGGAGCAGAATAAACTGACGGAGACGGGGAGACGTACGGCCATGAAAAATGTGAGAAAGGGAGTGGTTATAACAAGAAATCCTCATCATCGGCAAGCATACGACCCTTCACGACGGGCAATCACATTGACGGAAAGAATAATGTGTATAAAAACGCAAATTATCGCTTCTTGAGCCCCAAAGAAATGCGGTACAACTTCACGTCTTCGACTTTGCCTGCCGCGGCCGCGTGATGCTTGCGTTCGTCGGGAGTGGCTTCATGCAACGTCACGCCGCCATGCAAAAATTGCGCCATGGAGCTGGATAAGCAAAGCATCAAACCCGGAATGCCTCCCACGAGCCTGCTGACCTCGCGTTGATCCTCGGCCGCGGTGGCGTAGAGGAACGGCAACTCCAAAGCAGCGAATAAGCGAATCTGGGTGTTTCCGTTTTCTTGCGTCACGTCGATCGAAACTGCGCGCGGGTCGGCACACGATTCCATGCATACCGTAAGCAAGTTCACGAGAATACTTTCCAGCAGGGGGCCGTCGGCGTTCACGTGCATCTCGGCCGGGCACGATACGTTCCATTCCACGGTGCGCGGATGCTCCAGGCCATGAGTGAGCGATAACATCAAATTGGCGAGCGCCACGTCCTCATGCTTGATCTTGTAGGTACGGTCTTCCAATTTGCCGAGCAATTGCATGGAGCCGAGCACCGTCGTGAGGGTTTTGGCGTTGGCGTGAATCTCTTCCACCAATTCGCGCTGCTCTTTGTTCAAATCGCCCGTGGAAGTTTTGCGCAACCTGCCGCACGCCCAGCGAATGGCCGAGAGAGGAGAACGCAGTCCGTGGCTCGCCAAAAAGGAAAACGGCGATTGGTTTTCGGCGGAGGTGACGGGTAGAGCGCTGGAGGCGGACATAAGCGGAAAAGGAAAATGGAATCAGAGGTATTTTTGCACTTTTGGCCACAGTTCGTCTTCGTCCATGTCGCTCTTGATGAAGTAATCCTTAGCGCCCAGCTGCAGGCATTTCTCGCGATCGAGTTCGTCGCTTAAGTTGGAAAGAATGATCACGGGCACCTGCGAGCCGCCATCCTTCAGATGATGCAACACGGCATATCCGTCTTTTTTCGGCATGAGCAGGTCGAGCAGGATAAGGTCGGGCTGGTGTGCAGAAAGTTTTTCTATCGCTTCCTCGCCGTTCTCGGCAACGATAATCCTCATACCCTGTTCCTCCAGTGCGAGCTGAATGGTTTCGGCGAGGAACGAATCGTCCTCGGCTAAGAGAATGGTCTTGGACACAGAGGGGAAGGGGGAAGGAGAGCGAGTGCCTCGGAAGCGGGTACTCTCTTGTGCAAATGCTTCCGTATAGCCGGGAATACGATAGATGAACCAGTATCGATGTCCAGTTCATCGTGCGCTTTCCTCGCTAGATTCGAAGGAAAAGTCGACATCGCCCGGACGCATAATAAATGTAGACGGATAACCGCCGTCTCTCTTACAGCGCGATACCGACGCAGAACACAATCGTAACCAAAGCCGCATACGCCCCGGCTGCCAGGTCGTCCGTAAGCACGGAAAGGGGGGTGCCGAGGGCATCTATCCGGCGGATGCCGAAGGGCTTCACGATGTCAAAAAAACGAAAAGCAACGAAAGCCGCGGCTGCGCCAAGCAATCCCGCTTCGGGAAAAAGCACGAGCGGAAGCAACGAAAGACTCATGCCGATCACTTCATCGATAACGATGAACCGGCGATCATAAGGCGGCGCGACGACGGCGTGAATCGCCTGTAGACTGAGCCAAAAAAGCGCCATGGAAAGCAGGACGATGACCAGCGCAAACTCCGCGGGGGTCAGTACGATGAGCAGTGGCAACAAGAGGACGATCGTCACGAAGCTCCCAAGCGTTCCCTGAGCCGCAGGCACGAAGCCGATGCCGCCGAGGGTGAGCAGGGCAAGGCTTAAGCGGCGAACGAAAACGGAGGCAGGCATGGGATTCCTCCCAAGCCTACCCCCGTGGGGCACACGGTGCACGAAAAGCTCAGTTCTGCTTCGACTCGAATTGCTTGTGC
>CAYTNJ010000066.1:0-7607 GCA_964439155.1 uncultured Candidatus Peribacteria bacterium
ACCGCTTCCTTCGCGTTGAGGAACTTGTCGCGCTCGGTGTCGCTCTTCACTTTGTCGCTCTTCTTGCCGGTGTGGAAGGCGATCAATTCGTTGTGCGTGTTTTTCATGTTGATGATGTGCTCCGCGTGGATGGCGATGTCCGTCGCCTGACCCTCGGTGCCGCCGAGCGGCTGGTGGATCATGATTTCCGAGTGCTTGAGGGCGAAGCGCTTGCCCTTGGCGCCTCCCATGAGAATGATGGCGCCGCCGCTGGCCGCCATGCCCAAACACACCGTGGAGACTTCCGGCTTCACATGTTGCATGGTGTCGTACATGGCCATGGTGGAGGTGACTTGGCCTCCGGGGGAGTTGACGTACATGGTGATATCCTTCTTGGGGTCCGATTTCTCCAGGAACAGCAACTGCGCGATGATGGAGTTGGCCACGTCGTCGTTGATGGCCGTGCCCATGAAGATGATGCGCTCCTCGAGCATGCGCGAGTAGATGTCGTACACGCGTTCGCCGAATTGCGTCTTTTCGATGACGGTGGGGATGATGAAGTTCTGCGGCGTGACGTTCCCGCTGGAAATACCTTTGTAGATGCTCTGGATGCGTGGGTCCATGGAGAAGAGGGGAGAAAAAAGAATCCGTTGTTCGCTTCCAGTATAGTCTTTTCCGTTAGTCCACAGCAGTAGTCACGGGCCTGAAATGTGGTGTTATTCCATCTTGTGCGCTACTGTTCCCCAAACGTTTCCCATGGACCGCTCCGCCCTTCTCCAAAAGTACCTGGCTTCCGCGAAACGCCCGCTCATCGCGGTCGTGGGACCGACGGCTTCGGGCAAGACAGCTTTTTCCATCAATCTTGCCAAAGAGATCGCCGCGCAGTCATCCGCGCATGGATGGCAGGGGGCCGAGGTGGTGAACGCCGACGCGAGGCAGCTGTATAAGGGCATGGACATCGGCACGGCGAAGATCACTAAGGAAGAAGCCGACGGCGTGCCGCACCGCCTGATCGACGTGCTCGATCCCAAGGACAAGCTGACGGTGGGGATGTACAAACAGATGGCCGAGAAGGAGATTGATGCCATCCTGGAGCGCAAACATGTGCCGCTGCTCGTGGGCGGATCGATGCTGTACGTGTCGAGCGTCGTCGACGGCTTGATTCCTTTGCCTGCAGCCGATGCCGACCTGCGTGCCAGGCTGGAAGCGGAGTACGACGTGGACGAAGGCAAAACGTTGCATCGTCGTTTATCCCGCCAAGATCCCGTCACGGCCGAGACGATTCACCGCAACAATCGCCCCTCCACCATCCGCGCCGTCGAAATATTGGAACTGACGGGCCAAGCGCCTTCCGCCATCAAAACCAAGACGGAAGTGCCGTACAACGTGCTGCTCTTCGGCATGCGCTGGCCGCGCGAAAAACTGGTGCACAGGATCGACGCGCGCACGAAGATCTTGTTTGCCGCGGGTTGGATCACGGAAGTGCGAAAATTGCTGGCTTCCGGCTACACGCTCGAAGATCCCGGCATGAAAAGCCACGGCTACCGCGAAATCGCCGCCGCCATCATCGCACACCCCGACTGGGACGATGCGCAGATAGGGGAAGACAAGGATTTGGTCGATACCATCAACAAAAATACGCGGCAGTATGCAAAGCGGCAGATGACGTGGTGGAAGCCGGACTCACGCATTCACTGGATTGATCCGGTCTAACACTCCTTGCATCTTGCGTTTGTAGATATCTTGATAAGAAGGGTCTATCTGCATTGCGAGCGGCATGAGATTTTCTTCGTCGAACTTGAGTTTTCCCAATGCGCCACGCGCCACATCTCCTTTCAATTCTTCCCTCTGCTCTTGTGCGTCCATGCGCGGATCTTTGAGCTTCTCGCTGATTTCCTGTCTTTCCTGCTTCGGCGTTTCGGGCGACTTGTTCATGGGAGAGGGGAGAGGAGACAGTTTAGAACTTGTACACGTCATAGTGATCTTCGATGCGCTGCTTCATCTGCCACAAGTACTCGATCATGGTTTGCAGCTGTGGGGAGGCATCGGGGATGCTCTTGTCGCGGTAAAAATCTTCGATGTGGCGCAGTTGGTCCGCGATATTGACGGTCGCCAGGTCCACTTTGTCTTTCCATTCCTGCGAAAGTCCGTCGTACACTTGTTTGTTGAAAAAGGATTCCGGCTTGGCCGTGTCGATTTCTTTACGGTCGAGCAGGTCGATGACGGTCTTTAAAAAATTCTTATGTTCGTCATCCATGTCGTCGCCGATCGGCTGGCCCGCCTTTTTTTGGTCCGATAAGGGCATATCGGCGTTCTGCTTGATGATTTTCAAGTAATCAGCCATGTCTTCCAGTATAGCATTTTTGCCTTTGGAGCGCGATGGTGACAACGAGGCCTTTTTTCTTGCCCTCTCCGCCCGATGATCCTCTATACTGCCTCTCCTGTTCCTCCTTCTCCCCACATGCGCCTCTCCCTTCCCGCCATTCTCGTCTCCGCATTGCTCGTGACGGCCTGTGCTTCGGGCACTACGACCGGTCAATCGTCTTCCTCCGCGCAAAGCTCCGCGCCCGCCGACAAATTTACGGTGGCGCCGCAGTCCACGAAAGTGAGCGGCGAGGATGTGTTCGTGTTTACGTACGAGAACGTGCGCCTGGCGCGCCTGGATGCCGCCAAGCTATCGAAAGACGGCAAGACGATCGGCGGCACCGCCGTTCCCTGGAAGGGCACGCCAAGGTTTTACCGCAAAGAAAACGTGATGGCGCTGTACGCGGGAGCGAACCCGAAAGTGATCACCATCCTCGATGCGCAGTACGGTCCGGCGTTCGCGGGGCCGGTCGTGAGCGTGAGCTCCGCCGCGAATTAAGGCAATACGGGTGTTTTTCCTTTGCGGCCTACCACGCGTAGCTCGGTCGTAACCGAGCGAAGTGTGGTGGACGAGTGTCCACTATGCAGTACACTTGGGCCGTGAAGCTTTCGCTGCCGCTCAAAGACGTTCTACGCACCACGCCGGATCACATCGCGGCGCTCGAAGGCATGGGGCTGAAAACCGTGGAGGATTTGGTGTTGTACGTGCCGCGAGCGCATGAGGATTTGTCGCAGATGCAAACCATTGCCACGTCCTTGCCCGGCGAAAAGGCGACCATCCGCGGAACCGTCGATCAGATCAAATTGGTGCGCCTGCGTGGAGGCAAGGTACTCATCAGCGCCGTGTTCGTGGATACCGAGGGCAATACCGTCGACGTAATGTGGTTCAATCAGCCGCACATCAAGCGCATGCTTACCGACGGCAGCGAGGTGGTGCTTACCGGCAAAATCGTGGAGAAGGGCTACAAGCTGCAATTTCAAAGTCCGCAGTTCGAAATCGCCGGCGCAAAGCCCCTGGTGCACGCCGGCAAGTTGGTGCCCGTGTATCCGCAGCACGACATCATCAACACCAAGTGGCTGCGCGAAAAAATGTTGTTGGTGCAAAGCGCTATCGAGAAATTGCCGGAAACGCTTCCCCAGGAAGTGATCGAGGAAGAACAATTGCTTTCCCGCCCCGAGGCGATCAGGGCGCTGCATTTTCCCGAAAAGTCCGAAGACGTGGAAAAGGCGCGAGACCGCATGGCGTTCGAAGAGATGTACAACATTCAGCGCGAGGCGCTCGAACGTAAAAAAGAATGGCAGGCGGCGGAGCAGGGGAGGCTGGCCATTCCCATGGATGCGGAGCTGATCAAAGCATTCTTCGCATCTTTGCATTTTACGCCAACCGCAAGCCAAAAAATCGCCATCTACGAAATTCTGCGCGACATGGAAAAGCCCGTACCGATGTCGCGGTTGCTCGAAGGCGACGTGGGGTCCGGCAAAACACTCGTTGCCGTCGCCGTGATGGCCTCGGTCATTCGCACGGGGGCGCAATGTGCGCTCATGGTGCCCACCGAAGTCTTGGCCCGACAACACGCGGAGAATGTGTCGCGCTTGCTGCTCAATTTTCATGCGTATCTTTCCGGAAAAGGCCAGCCGCTTCCGTTTCACATTCCCAACGTCGCTCTGCTTACCGGCTCCACTCCCGGACCGGACGCGAGGAGCATTCGCTCGGGACTGGCCTCGGGCACCGTCGATATCATCATCGGCACGCATGCGCTCATCGAGGACTCGGTGATGTTCCGCGATTTGCGCCTCGTGATCGTGGATGAGCAACACCGCTTCGGCGTGTCGCAGCGCGAACGGTTGAAGGACAAAGGCAGCCCGCATTTCCTTTCCATGACGGCTACCCCCATTCCCCGCACGCTCGCGCTCACCGCGTACGGCGACCACGATTTGTCGGTGCTCCTCGAAAAACCGGGCAACCGTAAACCCATTCATACCAAAGTCGTCTCTCCGAACGATCGCCGGACGGTGGAATTGTTCATTGATCAGCAAATAAGCGAGGGCCGGCAGACATTCGTGATTTGCCCGCTCATCACCGGTTCCGAAGCCGATGAGATGCAGGAAGTGCGCAACGTGGAGCAGGAAACCAAGCGCTTGAAGGAGGGCTTTCCGCACCGTCGCATCGTCTCCTTGCACGGGAAAATGTTGCCGAAAGAAAAAGAAGACATCATGCGCGCGTTCAAAGCCAAAGAGTACGACATCTTAGTGTCCACTTCCGTCATCGAAGTGGGGATCGACGTGCCCAATTCCACGATCATCATCATCGAGGGCGCGGAGCGCTTCGGGCTTGCGCAGTTGCATCAATTCCGCGGAAGAGTGGGCAGAGGCGAACACCAGAGTCATTGCTTCCTGTTTACCACCACGCCGGAGCAGTCCAAATCGCCGCGCTTGAAGGCGATGGAAAAACACGATTCGGGTTTCATGCTGGCTGAAATCGATCTCAAAATCCGCGGGCCCGGCGAGATCTTCGGGTTACGGCAGAGCGGGCTTCCTCCGTCGCAGTACACGGCGATGTTCCAGCCCGAACTGGTGGTGAAAGCCAGGCGTGCCGCCGAGCGCATGCTGGGAATGACTGTAAGCCGTCCGGCCTGAAGGGGAAATGAAGAGGACAACGGACAGTGGACGGAGGACAGTAGGCAGAATGTGCCTTTTTATCACTTCAAAATCGGCTTTCTCTCAAATTCGATTGACGCTATGATTTAGGTGTTTTCTCCCACTTTTCCGTATGGACGATCAGACAACCGGTACCACGCCTCCTCCCCGTCCGGGCGATCCCGTTCCTTCCGAAGGATTGGATCCTTCTATGGTGTTCGCTTCGCCTCCTACGCCTCCCTCCACGGGCGGCGGTGGCACTGCTGGACAAGGTGACGACGGCCAAGGCGATGACGGCGCCGTTCCTCCGCAAGATTCCGGCCCGCCCCCGCCGCCTCCCGGCACGGTGGCCACCAAGGAAATGGGCTACGACGACGAAGATATCCGCGTGCTCGGCGAAGTAGGCGATTACCGCTTCGGCACCCTTGCGGTGACCCTCACCAACGACAACATTCTGGTGCCCGCGCACCCGCAGATCACCTTCGACGAACAGGCGTTTTTAACGCTCCTTCGCGGTTCGATTTCCCTCACGCGCGACGAAAAATGGAGAATCATCCAAGCCGTTCCCAAATTGAGCCAATTCCAAATCGATGAATTGCAAAAGATTTTGGAAGAAGAGCGCCGCAAATTCAGCGAACTTTCGCCCAAGCATTTGTTGCAGCTGATGAAGCTGGAAAAGAAGCACGCCGACGACTGGAAAGATCTGCAGACCGTAGCCGTGCAGGAAGGCGCTCGTAAAGAAGAGCAGGCGCAGGCGGAGGAGATCAGGAAGCAGCTGGGCCTCTAATATCTGCAAAACGTCTCCCTCTCCCCTCGCGGGAGAGGGCTAGGGTGAGGGGCAGAAGAAAACTTCAACGCACATTCTCCCCATGTAGTTTTCCGATGGAGGTTTTTAGGTATTCACCACAAAAAACGCCAGCGCCAATCCCCAGAGGATGAACAGCAAAAATCCCTTGATCATCCCTCCCCGCATCCACCGGTGCAGAGATCCTAAAAACAGGAACAAGAACGTGGCGAAGGCGAACCGCAGCACGAGCGGCGATGTGAACATGTTGTCGATGAATGAGAGCTCGTAGGGGAGCTGATATTCCTTTTGATACGAGCCGAGTAAATACACCAGCGCGTACCAGGCGAGCAGCCAACCGGCGAACAGGCGAAAAGTATCGGAGAGCGGCGCATACTCGTCTTCTTCCTGCAGAGCGGCCACGGAGGCGGCTTTCCCTTGTCCTTCCTCTGGTACGGTTACCCAGGAGGGTGCAGGAGTGGCTTTGATCTGCGGTACCATGCCACCCGGCTGCGATTGTTGTAAGTTTTCCACCACGAGCGCCCGCTTGCGCAGCCGTTCGCGGGCTTCTTCCAGCGATGCGGCCTCGAGCGACCCGCGCTCGACCGTACCGTCAACCTTGCGCGCGATGTAGGTGAAATGCGGCATGGCGGAGAGGTTTTAGTTCGAGCTGGCGGACGAAGCCGGCAACGCCTTCAGGTTGGCCGTGATGTAGGCGATGGCCGTCTTCAATTCGACTGGACCGACCACTTCAAAGTGCTTGTTATCCGTCCATTCGATAAAGCCGATCGTCAGTTCACCTTGGTCGCGCACTTGTCGGTCGGTCGCAGATTTGGAAGCGACGGTGCCGGAGTGCAGGTTTACCGAGATGGGGCCTTCGCCCAGGTTCACGATTTCCGCGTTGCTCACTTCCACGTGCCAGAGATAGGAGGAGGTGGCGCCGAACGATTTGAAGTAGAAGTTCTTGTGCGCCGGGAAGCAGAAGCCTTGGTTCGGCGAGCAGTACTCGCGGCTCCAGTTGGCGGCGGCGTAGTTGTAGCCGGCCATCGTTTGCACGCGGGCTTTCATCGCGTCGTCCGTGGAAGCGGCCGAGGCCGTTTGCGCGGAGGCGGCTTGCAGGGAAGAAGCAACCGAGGAACGCACCGAGGACAGAGCGACGGAGCTGCGGGAAGAGACGGCGACTTTGGACGATGCTTGCGCCGCGACGGCTGAGGATGTTTGTGCTTGGCTTATCGAAGACATGGACAGCGCTTCGGAAGAAGAGGAATCCCCGGAGAGCACAGTGACTTCGCTCACGTTCATGATGCGTCCGCCGCTTTCGACCGTGTCGCGCAGCGTGCCGTACACTTCGACTTCCTGGCCTTCAAAGTCATCAAGGTTCAAGTTGTCGCTTTCGAGCAAAAGGAATCCGTCGTTGGCGAGACGCAAACGATGCGAGCCTTGCATGTAGATGCTGATGCCGGCTTCTTCGATGATACCTTGGAAGGAAGCGATTTCTTCCCTTACGGAAGAGGCTTGCCTGGCGGAAGAAGAGGAACCTTCGTCATCCGAGGGGATCGGAGTAGGTGTTGCGGGAGTGCAAGCAGCGAGTAGAGAGACAGAGGCGATGACAGCAAAAAGGGGGTGTTTCATGTGTGCGAGTATACCCGCGGCACGGGAGTGGCAACAGCGAAAGAGCGAGGATTTCTCTCGGCCCTTCGACTTCGCTGCGGCTTCGCTCAGGGTCGCCATTCGTCCTCGCGACAAAATCTTCAGGCAAACATCCTTCTAAATCCTGGGCGGTTTACCACCCTTCGACAAGCTCAGGGTCATTCGGTCCTGCATTTTTGCAATATATTCAATA
>CAYTNJ010000067.1:0-7249 GCA_964439155.1 uncultured Candidatus Peribacteria bacterium
GGATGATCGTACCGCCTGGCCGCAATACCCGCTTCACTTCGGCTAAGGCACTTCGTACAGCTTCTGCCCACTGATCACCGCCACGTAATGCTTTCCCGCAGAGCGCCCAGCCGCCGAGGACGATGTCCAAGGAGGCGTCTTTGGCGGGGATGACGCTGATATCGCTGACATGCGTTTCGAATCGATCGAACCCTTTCGCTTTCAGTTTCTCGGCCGCCAGATCTAGCATCGGACCCGCGTCGTCCGTCAACAATGCGGACCGCGCGAAGGGGGCCAGCAACAGACTCAGTCTACCTGTCCCGGCACCGATATCGGCGATGTCTTTCCCGTTGAAGTCACAGATGCTTTGAAGCGTCTTTAAAAGATTGCCCTCATGATCCTCGCGGGATATCAGCACATCGTAGGTACGGGGGTCGTTGCGGTAGATGGCGAGGCGATCAGGCATGTCACCATTCTATCCTCTTATTTCCATTCTTGGAGAAACCGCTCTGTCACTTTCGCAACAGAGCGGTTCCGCCTTTTCTCCATTCCGTTAGAAGGTTACGCGGTCTGGGTACTTGGTTCTTCAGGGCTTCCCAGTGCTTTCCAACAAGCCAGGCAGAGTAGCGAAACTGCGGCGCATAGAAGGCCGGGCACCATGTCCGCCGTGACAGGGAGGCCATTAGGAAGGAGTGTCAGAACCACAGACAAACCCACCACGCTTCCATAGCCCAACGTTGCCGCTGCAGCCGCAAGAAACAGGAAGCGGGTGTTACTTTTTTCTTGGCACCAGAGCATCGACAATGCCGAGCTTGGTACAGCGACACCACAGACCATAGACACCGCGAAGGCGCTTATCGGATTTGGCGCATTGAGCCAAACCTGCGGCATTCCCGCATCAGCCAGTACGATCCACAGCAACTCCGTAGCAAACAGCGCTCCTGCTGTTGCTAAGAAAACTGCAAGTTTCATGACACGATCCTCCGAACAAGAGAAAGGGCAATTGATCAGACACCGGCAACCGTAAACGCCGGCTGACTCTGATCATTCGTAAAGTACAATGTCGCCAAACTTCTGTCTATGAAGTGCGAGCGCAGTTGCATGTCTACTCCCGCGCTGTGAGTGAAAAAATGAACAACGGCGACGGCTCGGAAAGCTTGGGAAATGGATCATGGCAGCGACGGGAAAATCATCGCGCAGAACGTGCAACATCTCTTCAGTAATTCTTCTTGACCCAGAGGTGTACGAGCGTACACTCCTGTCATGCCCATCACCTCCATCACCAACCTGCCCCGCGTAGCTTCAGCCGACGCCAAGGCTATGGCCGACAAGCCTCAGAGCGTAGTGGGGTCACGGCTCGTCATCGATTGCTCCCGCTACACCGACTCTCCGGATGACGGCGAGCAGGAAGCGTGCGAGCTTACCAAAATCGTCTCCTGGGTCATGGCCTACCCGCAGCGCTCCCACATTCAGGTGTACGTGGACGGCGGCAAGGGCCGCCCCTTCAGCCGTCGGCTCCAGGGCCGCTTGCAGGCGCTCGGCTGCCGCGTCACGGCCAGGCACGCTCGTTCCTATGCCCCCGCACAATGACTCCCGTTTCTACTATCAGCGGAGAAATAGGTTTTTTGCGCATCGCTTGCGGCATTGTCTCTTCTTCTCGCCGTTCGGCAGCGCGCGAAGAGCATGTAGAAGAGCTGGGAAAAGCCATATCCTCGCGGTTTTAGTTGCTTGGCGGGGTGAGCGGCACGTACAGTGCCCCGGACGATGATCAGTCAAAAGAACGCCAAAGCCGCGGCAAAGCGGAAAATGGGCAAAGTCGAGGATTCTCCGATTCTTTCGGCGGATACTTCCATGTCGTCGGAAAACGAGGATGTGCTTTTATCGATGGCGTCGGAAGGGGATTGGACGAGCGGCCGCATGACTGAGCAGTACCACTCGATCGCGGAGGCGATTCCGCACATGGTGTTTATCGCGGATGCCAAGGGGAACGCCGACTACTACAACAATCGTTATTACCGTTACGCCGGCGACATCGACCCCGATGCGTTCGAGCGAGAGGTGCTGCACCCCGACGACTTCGGGCGCTGCCAAAAAACCTGGGACGACTCCATTGCTTCGGGAAAGCCCTACGAAATCGAATACCGACTGCGCAGGGCTTCGGACGGCATGTATCGCTGGCACTTGGGCCGCGCGTTGCCCATTCGTGATTTGGAGGGAACGATCGTGCGATGGTTCGGTACATGTACCGACATCCATGATCAAAAAACCGCGCAGGAGGAAGTGCGTAAGCTCAATCAACAATTGGAGGAAAGAGTTGCCGCGCGCACGAGTGAATTGGAAACCGCCAACCTGGAACTGGCAAACGAAATCCGGCAACGTCTGCACTTCGAAAAAGAAGAGCACGCCAACTTAGAACGCCTGAAGAACATGATCGAAATTCTCCCGCTGGGGGCGCTCGTTACCGATGAAAAGCGCACCATCGTGCATGTGAACGAGAGATTCTGCCAGATGTTCGAGTTGTATGTTTCTCCTTCGTCACTGATCGGCAAGTCCATGATGGAAGTGCTGCGCAAAGTGAAGCAAGCGTCCATCAAGCCCGAACACTATTTGCAGCGCCTGGAAAAAGCGCTCAACAGCGATCTGCCCGTGCTGGCGGAGGAGATGGAGCTGAAAAACGGGCGCATCATCGTGCGCGATTATCTGCCCATTTATGCCAAGGCGCACTCCCGCGGCAATTTATTGCTGTACCGCGAAGTGACCCAGGAGCGTCGCATCGACGCCGCCAAATCGGAGTTCATGTCCCTTGCATCACACCAATTGCGCACGCCGCTTACATCCATCCGCTGGTCGCTCGGAAGATTGGCCAAGCAGGTGAAAGAGAGGATGGACGATAAGGAGGCAAGGCTGCTCGATACCGCGCGCGACGCCGTGGCGCACATGGCCAACAGTATCGATACCATGCTCAGTATCTCGCGCATCGAGGCCGGCAAGATCACGCTGAAAAACATCGCAGTCGATTTGTCCGTGCTACTCGAAACCGTGGTGAGCGCCCACAAGGAGCTGGCCGAAAAAGGATCGCTCACCCTCACGGTCGATTGCCCCGCGGGACTCAGCGTCACCTCCGACCAAAACTTGCTCGAGGAGATTTTGGTCAACTTGGTTTCCAACGCCATCAAATACACCCCGGCGGGCGGCACCGTGGCCCTGCGCGCCGCCACGGACGACGAAGTCGTAACCATCGACGTGGCCGATACCGGCTATGGTAATCCGCTTCAGCAACACAAAAAAATCTTCACCAAAGTCTTCCGCGGCGAGAACATCCTGCGTTTTCACACCGACGGCACGGGACTCGGTCTCTACCTTTCCCACCGGCTCGTCGAACTGCTCGGTGGTGAACTGACGTTTTTCTCCCGGGAGAATCAGGGGACGACGTTCACGCTAAGGTTGCGTTAGGCTTCGTCTTGCTCCAAAGAATCGAAATATCCGAAAGCGGCGTCGGTGGCGATGCAGGATTGTTCGATTTTTCCCAGCATTTCATTCGCGTCGCCAGATAAGACCCCATAGCGTCCTTTTAAAATATATTCCTTGCCTCTGATCGTATGTTTACTGGAAATTGCTCCGGTAATTTTGCGATGACCGTCTCGTTTGCATCCGAGTTGCGTGAAAGCCTGATACACACCCTGATTGTAAATTTGCGTCGGATGAGAAAAGCCCTCAAGGTCCGTTTCTTCCAAGCAGTCAAAAACGAATCGAGTGCCGGGAACGTGCATGGATTTCGTATGCTTCATGATGTGATAAAAAAAGCGCTTGAATCCGAACATTCTGGCGGCTTCATTCTGCAAATTCGTGACCATCATGTGGCCGAAATGGATTTTTGAAAGTGAATCCTGCAATAAATTCTTGCGGGTTTCATGGGGAAACTCGACGGTATCCAAAAAGGAAGAAGCTTGTGAAGTCGAAAAATGCTGACCTAGATACCAAGCGAGCACCTGGTCATCTTCGCCTACCATGATATGAGCGGTCCATGACGGGTCGTTTTCCTGGATTGCCTTTTCCAACATCTGCTTCACCGACAACTCGCCATCGTAAGCTTCATCAAAGCCTTCCAAGAGAACGTTGCGCATGCTTAACGAAGAGCCCAATTTGCGCATCGCGGAAACACGGTCCCTGCCGGCATGAGGACTCAGTCCGTCGATGAATATCTCCAATTCTTTATCAGATAACAATGCCGAATCATAAACGTTTCTCATTTTTTCCAAGTATGCGATCAAATGCTCCGGCGTTAAAGTGAAAATCTTGGCATTTTTTATGTAGTTAAATTTTTCAAGGCTGTCTGAATCCGTTTTTTTGTAAAGCAATGCTTCCATGTTATCCCTGAAGGCAATGAGTGTTTGAAATAGCGCGGGATTTTCCTTGCTTGAAAATTCAGAGGGATCCTCGATGGTCATTTTTATTTCCCGATACACACCCGACATAAGCGCGTTGACCGGTGACGGCACTTCCTCCAATTCTTCTGCGATAAAATCAGGAATCTCACTTTGCAGGATTTGCTGGCTGATAGACAATCCTTTGTGACGCCAAAGATGAAACAGCCAAGTGCTCAACACTTTCGCTCGCTGTTCGGGCTTTTTGCAAAATTTTGCAAAATTTATATCACTATTTATCAGGTCATCGATGCGCTCCTGCACAAAACCCGTAATGGCAAGAAGATGATAATTATTCCTTTTACTTATCGATTCCAGCGCCATTTGCTGCTGTTGCTGCTGTTCCGTCTGCATTGAGATGATTTGCTCCAGCCGCATTAGCGTTGCGTGAGGAAATTGGAGAGAATTATTCAATAAAAGTAAAAATATGTCAAGTAAAAGGCGAAGGCGTAGAGAGGAAGGCGGTGCAATAAGGAGTGGGCGGTTCCTTGCCACGAGGGCAGGGAACCGCCCGAGTTCTTTCATTTGGCCTGAGAGGTCGTCACTTCAGCCGGTTGTTCACCGGTCTGCCTCTTTTCCTGATCGATGCCTTGGGCGGCTTGCTTCTGTGCGTTGATCCGCCGCCAGACTTCTTCGCGATGGACCACCACGCTTGCAGGCGCATTGATGCCCAGTCGCACGGTTTCGCCGCGAATTTCCAAGACGGTGATCTCGATCTCCTGCTGAGGGAAGACGATACTCTCGTTCGGTTTCCTTGAAAGAACCAACATAGAACGCTCCTTCGTTGAGCCCGTTCGCGCCAGCCGGCCCCTCGTGGGACGGCATCGTCGAAACTGCGCGCCAGTTAACCAGGATTCGCGAAAAAGGGAAGGGTAATCTGCCGCCTTATTGCCGAATTTACGCCCTCTTGAACATCTTGCGCGTGCAGGCGTAGAGCCCGATAAGGCTTAATCCCGTGATTGCCCATAATCCGGGGCCCGTCTCTGCGTTGCGGATCGGTCTATTCGTGGTGATGGGTAGCACGCTCGCATGTGGGGTGTATCCCGGGCCCTGCACGGCGGAGCCGACCGTGTAAGGGTTGCTCGGCAGAACCATCGCGACTTGCGAGGGTGCGGAGGAGGGAGTTTCCATGGTTGCCGCTTCCGAAGAAGACGATACGGCCATGACCATCGCCGAGGACGGGGATTTGCGTGTTGCTAAAAGAAGAAACACCCGTGTTTCCCGCCGATGAGGCCGAGACGGGGTCAGGAAGCGTTCCGTTGCCGGCCGTCACGATCACTTGGCCCGAAACGAGCGACGAGGTTTTGGAGTAGTAGTCGTGCGTTTTTACTGCGGCGTCCGGAGCCACCGTCTCCGTATACGTGGCGCCGGGGAAAATCGCCGGGGAGTCGAGCAGGCCGTTTTCCATCTTCAACGTGT
This sequence comes from uncultured Candidatus Peribacteria bacterium, assembly GCA_964439155.1. Taxonomy (GTDB): domain Bacteria; phylum Patescibacteriota; class Gracilibacteria; order Peribacterales; family Peribacteraceae; genus CAYTNJ01. Next base: position 5,823 of record CAYTNJ010000067.1, read on the forward strand.
CGGAGGAGAGAATGTGCGGGATTTCATCGTCGTTGATCCAGGTGAGTTGTTCGCCCGGCATGACGGTGATCACCGGGGGCACGGCGCCGTCTTTGGTGAGATGCACTTCGGTGCCGGTGCTTGAGGTAAGAGCGCCACGCAGCGTGGTGATGCCTTGCACCATGGCAAAGCCGATCATGGCCGTGAGCGCGATACCCACCATGGCGGCCGGGCGGCGTGAAACGCTTTTGCTTGCCACGCTGGGCGTGGAACGTTGCTCTTTTTTAGGAGCGGCATGCACGATGCGCACGGGTTGCTCTTCGTGAGAATCACTATCGGTCGCGTGCCAACGGGGATGGATGGAAGTCATTTAGCGGGCGGCGGAAGTGGCGGCCGAAAACTGCCTGCGGAACGCAAGACCCGTGCCGATGACGGCGGAGGCCAGGAGGAGCAGCAAGAGTGACGAGTTGACGCCGGTTTCACCCGAAATGGTGCCGCCGGTGCCGGGGGCGTTGCCTTGGGGGCCGGGGTTGATCATCGCGGCGGAGAGGGGTGACGTGGACGACGCGGGATTGCCTACGGTGATGCCCACTTCCTTGCTGAATTCGCTTTCCTCCTGCTGCGTGTTGAACGCGCGCACCGCGAAGTAGTACGTGGTATCCACGGGAAGGCCGCGCAGCGTCAGCGTGGTGGAATTTTTATCGACGGTATGGCGGTTGATGTACTGCCCCGATTGCTTGCCGTAGTAGATGTTGTAGCCGGCGAGCTGGCTGGAATTGAGGGGGTCCCACGCAAGGAACACGGTCGATCCTTCGGTAGTGGCGCGTAGATTTTGCACTTGCAGCAGCGGAAACACGGCGCCCGCGTCAGACGGCGCGGAAGAGACGGCTGCGACGGGAGTAGAAGTGGCCGCGGAAGAAGCGGTCGTATCCGTCGGAGTAGATGAGGCAGCGGGTGCGGCCGAAGCTTGCGCCAGCGACGAAGCCGCGGGAGGCACTCCTGCCGGCACGGACGAAGCCGTTTGCCCATCCGCATCGCCTGCGGAGGAAGCGGCGGGTGCGCCGTCGCCCGTCAGGCGGACGATCAGCGAGCCGAGGGGAGATGCCAGCACGTTGCGCTCGTCTTCGTCTTCGCCGGTGATGGCGGCGGCGTGGGCGTCTTCTTGTCCCGATACGTCGTAAAAGCTGATGACGGTGGAGGCGGCGTCGCTGTCGAGCACTTTCATGCGGATGCGCGCCACGGCGAGGAAATCATCGGCCACTGCCGTATCGGCGCTGGCGCCGATTTTCATATAGCCCTCGGTATCGGAAAAATCCTCTTCACCCGGGGTGGGCGAGTTGAACACGGGGTTGATGTCGATGCTGACGCCTTCGAGCAGCGTGGGATCGTACGCCATCCATGCGCGGAAGCGGCTGATATCTTCTTTGTTGCGATTACGCAAAATCAAA
>CAYTNJ010000068.1:0-7191 GCA_964439155.1 uncultured Candidatus Peribacteria bacterium
AAGTGCGCTAATTCTCAGAAAAGAGTTCAAAGAAGAAAATCCCAATGAATAAAAAGCCCGGGTCTCGTGGGTCCCGGGCTTTTTGGTTCCTTGTTAGGGAAAGGGAGGTTCACGGAGGGAAAACCGTAGGTTTTCCTTCCGCGCGGTCAGTTTCCTTTCACCAACTTCACCACTTCATCGGGCATCATCGACGGGAACACGGCGAAGCTCGGCAGGCGCAATAATTGCTCGCGCGAGAAGGACCTTTCGGGGCTGTCGCTCAAGCCAAACAGGTAGCCCGACTTCGCGGCGATTTCCATCACGCGGTCGTTTACGCCGCCCAAGGGATAGGCGATGGCATACACTTCGCGGCGGGAGAATTCTTCGAGCAGTTTACGGCTTTGCTTGAGCTCCAGTTCCACTTGGGCGTTGGTGAGCGAGCGCAGGTCGTCGCCCGTGTGGGTGGCAGATTGCACATCCATGCCGTTGGCGAGGAGAGTAAGCACCGTCTTTTCCGTGATACCGGTAAGACCCAATTGATCGGTCTGAATGAAGAACGTGGCATGAATGCCGGCGGCGCGCACGGCATCGGACGCAGACTTGATAGTGGCGGGCGTGAGGCCCGATACCGCGATCATGACCTGCAAACCTTCCAGCCTGGCGTTACTGCCTTGGCGCACGAAAATGTCGCGCAGCGTCTGCGTAGTGACGAAGCTGGCGCCCGCGGCTTTGAGCGCGTTGATGTGGCTGGTCATGGCAGAGAGGGCGCCCGATTGGCTCAGCCTGTACTGGAGCACCGGCACCGTGAACTTCTCCTGGCGCACGAGGAGCGTAGGCAAGAAAGGCGCTATGTAAGAGGAAGAGATGTAGCCGTCTTTGCCCTGGAAAGACACCTTCGCCCAAGTGCCGTCGTTGCTCAAGGGGCGAATGATGCTCTGGCCCGGAATTTCTCCGCGCTTCTCGCTCTTGGCGTCGGCCGAGGCGCGCACGTTCACGAACGCGTAGTTCACGTAGAACATATTGTTAAAGGCCTGCTTTTCGGTCGCCAAACGATCATCGCTCACGGGCTTGGCCAGGTAACGAAGGGTGACATACCCCTCTTTGCCGTCGCTCAACACCTTGATTTTCGCCCACTGCGCATCCACGAACTCCACCACGCGTACGGCGTCGTTACGGCGCAATTGCACCACGAGCGGCGACGTGGACGAAGGCTGGGCGCGTACGTTGGCGATGTCGTTGTTCACGATGTAGGCATCCGTGCTCACGCTCCCGGCGGCGCGGATGGAGTCGTAGACCGAAACGTTGGAAAGATCCAAGTTCGGCACATCAACCTGGCTTGCGCGCGAAGTAGTGACTCCCGATCCTGCCGTTTCCCCGAGTGCGAAATTGGCGCTTTCCGAAGTAGCAACTCCCGATCCCGATTTCACCAATTGTACGCCGTCGGCCGAATCCGCGACCTCGCGGAAGCGCTCGGCATCTTGGTCGGTGATGACGAATTCATCCACAGGCTTGCCGCCGCAGCCGGCGAACAAAATGCCGAAGGAGGCTATGAGCAAAAACCCGAGGAGGGGGTTCATCGAGGAGGAACGTTTTGCGCGGGACGCGCGGCGGGAGCGGAAGGCCATACGAAGAAAAGGAAATGGGGGAAATTACATCCGCTCGGGAAGGCGGAGTGTGAGAAGGGACGAGCCGGAGCGGAGCACCGACGCGCAGAGAGACGTAAGGGAGAGACGCAAAATTTTTGTTTGATCCTCGCTTTTGAGGATGGGTTCGGCGTTATAAAACGTGTTGAATTCTTGTGCGAGCGCGTACAGGTAATTGGCAAGCTTATGCGGCATGTGCTCGGTGAGCGCCTCGCTGAGCGCGCGCGGATACTCGCTCAAGGTTTTGATGAGCGAGCGGTCGGCGTCGGTAAGGGAAGCCGCATCGGCGGGCAGCATGGTTTCCATCTCGGCCTTGCGCAGCACGGACCTGGCGCGGGCATAGGCGTACTGCAGATAAGGCGCGCTGTTGCCTTCGAAACTGAGCATCTTGTCCCAGTCGAACACGATGTCCATTTTGCGGTTTTGGCTGAGCACACCGTAGACCAGTGCGCCAACACCCATCATCTCAGCAAGCGCTTCGGGGTCGTCCGTCTGAATGGCTTCTCCCCTCTCCTTGATGATCGCTCGCGCGCGCTCCACGGCTTCGGCCACCACTTCTTCCAAGCGCACGATGTTTCCTTTGCGCGTGCTCATGCTCTCGTCGGCAAAACGCATACGACCGAAGGAGATATGCTCCCACTTGGGCATCTCCCAACCGAGCAGCTTCACGATCTCCATCAGCTGTTGAAAATGCAGGGATTGTTCAGCGCCCACCACGTGCAAAATGGCGCTCGGGTTGTACCGCTCCACGCGGTCGCGCGCCAACGCCAGATCCCGCGTGAGATAATTGGTGGCGCCGTCGGCCTTGAGCACCATGGCGGGAGGAAGCGTGGACGGCGGCGCGAATTCCACGATCGTCGCTCCCCGCTCGCCCGGCTTGAACACGCCCTTTTTCGTTCCTTCGTCGATGATCGGCTGCATCGCGTTTTCATAATGGCTTTCGCCGAGATCGGTATCGAACTTCACTTGCAACCGTTCCAGCACAGGCATCACCGCGCGCTTCGTCACGTCCACGAAGGCCTGCCAAACCTTGCGCACTTCTGCATCACCCTGCTCCAACCGCTTGAACGCGGCTTGGCCTTCTTCTTCCAAAGCGGCATCTTTCTCGGCTTCCTCATGAAACTTGACGTATAACGAAAGCAGATCATCCAAGGACAACGAAGTCGGATCACCACCTTTGCCCCAGCGCTTATACGCCACGAACAATTTGCCGAACTGCGTGCCCCAGTCGCCGAGATAATTCCAGCGCACGACCGAATAGCCGGAATGCACGTAGATATTCGCCAAAGCCTGGCCGATCATCGTCGTGAGAATGTGATGCACGCCGAGAGGCTTGGCGATGTTTAAGGAACAATATTCCACGATCACCGGATTCTCCCCCTTCGTGATCTTCGCGCTGCACGCCGCCTGCGTTTCTTTGAGCCCACGCAAGAGCGCCGCCGGCTTGAGTCGCAGGTTCACGTACCCCGCTCCTGCCACCTCGACCTTCTCCACGTCCGCATGCAAAGAGAGTTCAGCCGCGAGTCCTTCGGCGACTTCTTTTGGTTGCTTGCTCAATTGCTTGCCAAGGCGCATCGCAACGGAAGTCGTGAGATCGCCGTGCGCTATGGCTTGCGGAAATTGCCACCCGGGATTGATGTCAGCTACGCCGTATGTCTTCGCAACATACTTTTGAACATCTGCAGTGAGAGAGTCAAAGTTTTCCACGCGCTGTACAAAAGAAATACTCGGGACAACGCGTGGACTATAGCAGCCAAAGTCGGCATCTCCATATGAGAACATTATTTGATCTTGCTCACAGAAAGTCCTCATGTTTGAACACAACATTTGGACAATCAACCTTCAAGGTATTCTCCCCGAGCCCTTAAACGGGCGACAAAAGCTGGATATTGCCAAAAAAGACGAAAAAAGCTATAATATATGTGTGACTGGAAAGAAACATCTGCAACGGCTGACGGTCTCCGCGCTCGCGATTTTGACGCTGTCTTCGTGTGGCGCAAAGGAAGCGAGTAAGGATGAAGCCGCTTTTCGCAGCGCACTCATGGCGATCGAGCCGACACTCGAGCTTTTACAAGCCGGCAGCAAGCGTGCGAGTTCGTTAATCGGCGTGTATGCGGCGAGCTTCTTCATGAACCCGGCGGCGATCCCCTTTCGTAGCGCCCTCATGGGCATCAACGCGCAGGTGCGATTGTTCGTGACGCCCGAGCAGCAAAAGAGCGAAGCATTCGCGCTGCTGCAGGAACTGGGCGGCGTGCTGCAAGTGGACGTCGCCGATATGCTCAACAGAAGCGACAAACGCGATACGGCGTTGGATGCGTACTTGGAAGGCATGCGCGAAATCATGCAGCGCAGCAAAGACAAAACGGTGGAGCTGGACCAGTTGCTCGACTCCACGCGCGAAGAACTGTCGGCTGCCCGAAAGAGAACGAGCACCATCCGCACGCAACTCAACCGCGCACTGCGCGACCAGGATTATGCAACCGCCGGCGCTCGCCAGCAGACGCTGAGCGACTTGCAGATCGAGGAAACGCGCGTCGCCAATAAGGAGAAAGAACTGCGCAGCCAAATCAGCCTGTTCGAGGACCTTCTTGACGTAGGAGAAGAAAGATGGAATGCCATCACTAAAAACAGGGAAATCCTGATCGCGGGTCTGCAAGTGGTGGATGTGCCCGGAATCACCGATATCGGCATATATAGGGAGGAAACGCGCGACGAAAGGAACGAAAGAAACAGTGAGGATTTCCTGTTCGGAGAGCCCTTGTCGCAGTAGCGAAAACACGGGATTTTTGCTATAATGGAGAGATTTCTTAGTGCATGGATTCTCCCACACCCACCCCCCCTCCGGCCAAGATGAAGAAGAGCCATAGCGCCCTTCTCGAAGCCATCGACGATTTGCTCGGCCTGCATAAGGAAGCCGAGGGCGCCGTGACGAAGGTGGATGGCGACGCGCTGACGCCCGAGGAGAAAGACCTGATCAAGCGGTACGAAGAGGGCTTGCAGAAAATGCTCGATTTGATCGCGCCCGCCGGTATGCAGGTGAAGTCGAAAGAACTCGTGATCAACGACGTGCACGCACGCACGCTGTACGCCTACAACTGGCCGAACTACATCTACCCCAACTGGCTCGCGCAGACGATCAACCTGGACGCGACCATGGATATCTCGCATTACATCTACCCCTCCAGCAACAAGGCGATCATGAAAATGCTGCGCAAGAAAGTCGCCGAATTGCGATCGAGTATTCGCATGCTCGAGCAGCGCGGCATCGTGCGCGACCCGACGCTCGAAGCCGCCCTGCAGGACGCCGAGGAACTGCGCGATCTTTTGGCCCGCGGTCAGGAAAAACTGTTCCAGTTCGGCATGTACTTAACCATCTACGCCGACGATGAAGAACGCTTGAGGAAGGTACAGACCGACGTGGAATCGCTGCTCGGCGGAAAGCTGGTGCTCACCAAGCCCGCCATGTTCCAGATGGAGCATGCGTGGACGTCCACCCTGCCGCTCTGCTTGGACCAAATCGAGATCAACCGCAACATGAATACCTCGCCGCTGGCCGCAAGCTTCCCCTTCTCCAGCTCCGACTTCACCGACGATCACGGCATCCTGTACGGCATCAACCGCCACAACGATTCGCTCGTCATCTTCGACCGCTTCGACTTGCCCAATGCAAACGCCAACATCTTCGCCGCCTCCGGTGCGGGTAAATCGTTCACGGCCAAGCTGGAAATTCTGCGCTACCTGATGCTCGGCACGGAAGTGTTCGTCATCGACCCGGAAAACGAATACACCGATTTAACGGCAGCGGTGGGCGGATCGTTCATTCCCATGTCCATTCAGTCCCCTTACCGCATCAATCCGTTCGACTTGCCCAAGGCCGTGCGCGGCGAGGAAGCCGCCATGGGCGAAATCCTGCGCGCCGCCGTGATCAACTTGCACGGACTCCTTAAATTGATGCTCGGCCCCATCACTCCGGCGGAAGACGGCGTACTCGACAAAGCCATCCTCGATACCTACGCCTTGAACGGCATTTCCCTCACCACCGAAAACCCCGGCGACTTCGAAGTGCCCACATTGGGCTCGCTCGTGGACGTACTGCAAACCACCGACGGCGGCGAGAACATGGCGAAGATCCTGCAGAAGTACACCACCGGCAGCTTCGCCGGACTCTTCAACCAAAAGACCAACGTGGAATTGGACAACCAAATGGTCGTGTTCCAAATCCGCGACTTGGAAGACCAACTGCGCCCCATCGCCATCTACATCGTCCTAAACTTCCTCTGGAACCGCATTCGCTCGGAACTGAAGCGCAGATTGCTCGTTATCGACGAAGCATGGAACCTGATGCAGTACGAGGATTCCGCCCGCTTCCTCTACGGCATCGCCAAGCGCGCCCGCAAGTATTACCTGGGCGTCACCACCATCACGCAGGACGTGGATGACTTCGTGGAATCCCCCTTCGGCAAACCCATCATCACCAACTCCTCGCTGCAAATCCTGCTCAGACAATCCCCCGCCACGGTCGACAGCTTGCAGAAACTCTTCTACCTGACGGACGGAGAAAAGTATCTGCTCCTCAACTCCGAAGTGGGCCAAGGCATCCTGTTTGCCGGGTACAAGCACGTGGCCACGCAGGTGATCGCCAGCCCGGAGGAAACCAAGCTCATCACCACCAAACCCTCCGAGGTGAAGGAGAAGCAGGACATCGTGATCGCCGAGAAGAAAGAAGTGCAGCGGGTCGCCGACGAGAAGATCGCCGATGACAAAACCGCGCAAGACAAGAAAGACGCGGAATGAAAGACGGAACCGCCGAAGGCATAAAGACCATGACGATCCTGCACCCGTAGCGACGAGCCGCAGCTCGTCGGTGCGGGGAATTGAGGTATCATTTGCCCAATGCTCGAAGCACTCCTCCTAGGCTTGGCCCTTGCGACGTTCGCATTGCCCCTGCCCCCGACGGCGCAGATGCTTTTGGGCATCTTCTTTTTCCTGCTCGCCTCGCCCGGCCTCTACGGCTATCTGCGCGGCGCGCCGTACGTGCCGACCGGCCGTAAGATCGCGAAGACCATGCTCGCCTGGGCGGCGGTCAAACGGGGCGAACGCGTATACGATCTCGGCTGCGGCGACGGCAGGTTCGTATTCGCGGCGGCCAAGCTCGGCGCCCTGGCGACGGGCTACGAACTCTCGGTTCCCGCTTATGCAATCGCCAAAATCCGCTCCGTATTTCGCAAAGGCGCCGACATCCGCTTCCGGGATTTTTGGAAGGAAGACTACCGCGACGCCGACGTGATCTTCTGCTTTCAAACCGTCACCGCCATGCAACGCTTCAAAGAGATCGTCTGGCCGCAGCTCAAGCCCGGCTGCCGCGTGGTATCGCATGCGTTCGCGATGAAGGGGATTGAGCCGAAGAAAAGTGACGGGCAGGCTTTGCTGTATATCAAACCTTAACCCTCATCTGCTTTCATAAATTGCCGCGGACGGAATGTCCGCTCTAATAAAAAAAACCATCAACATCAACACTATTAGAGCGGTCGTTCGGACCGCGGCATCATGGTCGTTCGGACCGCGGCAT
>CAYTNJ010000069.1:0-7135 GCA_964439155.1 uncultured Candidatus Peribacteria bacterium
GCATCAGCTTGCGGAGCTGGGGGTCGTAGGTTCGAATCCTGCCGGGCGCACCATTCGACTCGTCATGAACCACACGGGGTTCACGACTCGCTCATGGTAAACCACTGATTAAATGGGGCTTTAGCTCAGCTGGTAGAGCGCTTCCATGGCATGGAAGAGGCCAAGGGTTCGAGTCCCTTAAGCTCCACCATCACACTCAATTATCTCAAAGATTGCAGTTTTACGATTCCATCGAAGATATTCTCGGAAGGGTCATTTGAAGTTCGTTCGCATAGGTCAACCGCTTTGACGTCACCGAATTCTTCCCTTAATTCACGCTCATACTCAGAGATATTTTTATGGTCTTCTCCTTTTGCGACGTATACAAATTGAATGCCAAAATCCTTGTCTGAAACCTTGCGGATGATTAATTCATAAAAGCACGGATCTTGAGCCCACTTCTGTGCCATGGATTTAAGGTCTTTAAAACTGGCTTTTTCTATAGCCAGCTTCCAGACTCCAGAAGCGAAGTATTGTTCCATGCTGCAATTCTATACTAACTTTATCTTTTATAAAGAAACGCCCGCGGTTTTAATGGACGTAGCTTTTTTCCCGTACCGCCATTCCCCTGCTATCATCCCCGCCATGCCCCCGAAGACGATTGAGGAACTGCGCGAAGCGTTTATGAAGTGGGATGGTTGTGCCCTCAAGGCCAACGCGAACCCTGTTTTTGGCCATGGCAACCCCAAGTCGCGCATCATGTTCATTGGAGAAGCACCCGGACAAAAGGAAGATGAGCAGGGTATTCCCTTTGTGGGACAGGCCGGAAAGTTGTTGGATGAATTGCTCGCGTCGATCGGACTCAAGCGCGAGGACGTGTACATCACGAACGTGGTGAAATATCGCCCGCCGGAGAACCGCGATCCCCTGCCGGAGGAAAAGGCCGCGTGTTTGCCGTGGCTGCAGGCGGAGATTGCGATCATGAAGCCGGAGGTATTGGTGCCGCTCGGCCGGCATGCGCTCACGTCGTTTTATGCAAAGTTAAACATCAGCAAGGCGCACGGAACGGCGCATAAGCTGAATGATCAGATGAGCGTGTTCCCGATTTATCATCCCGCGGCGGCGTTGCATAACCCGGGCCTCCGGCAAGCCTTGTTCGATGACTTCGCCGCACTGAAGGCTTTCCTCGATTCCCGCATAGCCACCCCAGCATGACCTCGCTCTTCTTCTCCATCGCGGCGGCGGCCGTGCTTTCCGTGACGTCGCTGATCGCGGTCATCTTGCGCGTGAGTCCGCTGACTTCGCCCGGATCGGCGCTGCCGGCGTTCTTTGCGAGCGTGTTTTTGTCGGTGGTCACGGTCTCGACCTTGATCCTGTTTTTCCTATGGAGATGGTTCCCGCTGCACACTTGGGACGAAGGCAAAATTCTCGGTATTTCGCTAAGGCAGGGCACGCTGCTCGGCATTGGCACGGTCGTCTTGATTCTCTTTCATTTGCTAGGGCTTTTGACGTGGTGGATCGGGATTTTGATCTATCTCGTGTTCTTGCTGATCGAAATGGCATTGCAGCATTAGCCCGTCTTCGTCTGCGGACTACGCCGAGGCAAGGAGTGCCAAAGTGAACAGGGTGGCTCTGGCGTTCCCTTTGGGCGTGGCTATCTCTATAATCCGCGTATGTCCGCAGTCCAAATCGACGTAGACGGCTACTTGAAGCGCATCGCCTCGGCGGAAGATGCGACTTCGTTGGATGCCTTGGAGTTGGAGATTTTTTCGCGCAAGAGCGGAGTGGTGACGATGGCTTTGAAGGAGTTGGGCACGCTTTCGCCTGAGGAGAAGAAAGAGCGTGGGCGTGTGTTGAATGAGGAGAAGAAAACACTGGAAGAGGCCATCGCCGAGCGCAGAGGAGCTTTCACGGCTTCGACGCTTTCTTCCCTTGGAGATAGCGACCGCTTGGACGTGACGCTCGAATTGCCCGAGAGCGGTCGTGGCCACCTGCACTTGATTCCGGAATTCATGCGTGAGGTGGAAGAAGTGTTCGGCCGCATGGGATTCGACGTTGCCCGCGGACCCGAGATCGAATCGGAGGACATCAACTTCGGCATGTTGAACATCCCCGCGGACCATCCGGCGCGTGATATGCAGGAAACGTTCTTCGTGGCGGGCAAGAAGGGCTACGTGTTGCGCACGCACACGTCGAATGTGCAGATTCGCTACATGCAGAGCCACAAGCCGCCGTTCCGCATGATTTGCCCGGGCAAGGTGTACCGCAAAGACGCCGATGCCACGCACTCCCCCATGTTCCACCAATTCGAGGGACTCATGATCGGCAAAGATGTCTCGCTCGCGAACATGAAAGCCGTGATGTCGGAAGCGATCCGTGAATTGCTTTCCCCCGATATCGAGTTCCGCTTCCGCGCGAGTTACTTTCCATTCGTGGAACCGGGCCTCGAAGTGGACATGCGCTGGGCGGGAAAAAGCGGCAAAGAAGCGGGCGCCTGGTTGGAAGTGGCCGGCTGCGGCATGGTGCATCCGAACGTGTTGAAAAATGTCGGCATCGATGCGGAAGAATGGCAGGGCTTCGCCTTCGGATTCGGCGTGGAACGGTTGCTGATGATTCGACATGGCATCCGGGATCTCAGAGCGTTCTATGAGGGGGACTGGAGATTCTTGGAGCAATTTTAAGGCACGACAAAAAAAGCCTGATCTTTCAGGAGAATTTCAGCCATGGGAGTAACCGTCAGGAAATACGTGCCCGTTGTGGACGCGTTTTTCCTCCTTTCATGACCGATGCATCCGCCTTATTTCCCCCAGTTCTCCGGGTCTTTGGCGAAGTGGATGATCATGTCCTTCTGCTCCTCGGTGATGCGGTCTTGTTCTACCGCCATTTGGACCAGCACCGAAAACGTGCAGAGAGGGTGCAAATGGACCTTTGCCTCGAGGCCTGCCTCGTGCGCCGCGGGGAATTCGTAGCTGAAGATGGAGACGACGTCGGTGACGACCGCGCTGCACTCTTCGCGCAGGGCCGCGACGGACTTGATGGCACTGCCGCCGGTGGAGATCAGGTCTTCGATGAGGACGACGTGTTGGTCGGGCTTCAAATCCCCTTCCACCATCTTCTTCGTGCCGTGCTCCTTGGCCGACGAGCGGACGTAGACGAACGGCAATTTAAGGCGATCGGCTACCAGGGCGGCCCAGCCGATGGCTGCGGTGGCCGTACCTGCTACCGCATCGGGCGGGATGTGCAGGTTTTGGACGCGGGATGTGAGCGATTCCACCACCACGTCGCGGGCGGCGGGGTGGCCGTAGATCATGCGGTTGTCGCAGTAAATCGGCGACTTGATGCCGCTGGTCCAGGTATAGGGCTGCTCCGGGGAGAGTTTGACGGCTCCGATGGAGAGGAGGAATTCGGCGATGCGTTGTCCGTTGGGCATGGCTTGACGGTAACACGAGCGCAGGCGAAGCTGCAATCATTCATGACGACACTTTCTCCCGACCGCATCGCGCAGCTCGTAGCCGTCTTTCTCGCCGAAAACGCGAAGCTGAATTTGTCCGCGTTACGCACCGAAGAAGCCTGCCGCATCGGCAACGTGCTCGACTCGCTCGCGTTTCTGGAGCTACTCCCATCAATCGGCAATCCACAGACGCTTTTGGACCTGGGCACGGGCGGCGGATTTCCTTTGTTGCCGCTGGCGATGGCCTTGCCGGAGATGCGCCTGACCGGGATGGATTCGACCGGCAAGAAAGTGGAAGCCGTGAAGCGGATCGCCGCGAGTCTTGGTATCGAGAACGCCACTCTCGTACAGGCGCGCGCCGAGGAAGCCGGACATCAGCCGCAGTTTCGTGAGAAGTATGACGTCGTGACGGCGCGGGCGCTTTCTCCCCTTCCCACGCTGTTGGAATACGTGAGCCCTTTCGTGAAAGTGAACGGGCATGCCGTGCTATGGAAGAGTTTGCATATCGACGAAGAACTGGCGGCGAGCGACACGGCGCAAAAATCGTGCGCGCTCAAATTGGAAAAACATCATCGCTATACGTTGCCCGGCGATTTCGGCGAGCGGCAATTATTGGTGTTTCGCAAAACGAAGGCGCTTGATAGATATTATCCGCGTGCGGTGGGTGTGCCGAAGAAGACGCCGATCGCCTGAAGAAGGATTAGGAAGATTCAGAAGATCGCGGTCAATGCTGCATGGCGAGACGCTGTGGTACGCTTGCGACCATGATTTCGTGCACGAGCATCGCGAAAACTTATGGGGGAAACCGGGTGTTGAAAGATGTGTCGCTCGCGGTGCAGCCGGGCGAATGGGTGACCGTGACGGGCAAAAGCGCGTCCGGCAAATCGACGCTTGTGAAATTGCTGCTCGCAGCGGAACAACCCGATGCCGGGAGAATCGAGGTGGATGGCGTGGCACTTGCGGACTTGCCGCCCGACGTGTTGCAACTGTATCGCAGCAGGGTGGGCATCGTCTTTCAGGAACCAATGATGCTGCCGCACATGACGATCGAGGAGAACATCACTTTTCCGCTCATCGCACGCGGAATGGACGAGCAACGTGCCATGCAAATCGCGGGCGGTTTGCTCAAGCGCCTCGGCATCGCGGAGCGCGCGGAGGAGGACCCCATGGAAGTGCCGGCGGCGCATCGCATGCTTGCGGGCATCGCGCGGGCGCTGGCGGGCAATCCCATGATCGTGATCGCCGATGAACCGTTTGCGCCGCTTGATCCCGCGCAGCACGAAGCCGTGCTCTCGCTTTTGAAAGAAGCCCACGACGCGGGCATCACCGTAGTGCTGTTTACGACCGACGCCGGCACCGCTCTGCCCGGCAGGATAGTGACGCTTGCGGGCGGCTCCATTGCGGCCCCGCAGATGAAGCAGCAGCCGACCACCTTCGAGCGAGCCCAGCCGCATCGCATTCTAGACCCGTCACCGTCAGCCGAGGCTGACTCCGCCGAGGCAGAGGAAGACCCGTCTGCGTCAGAGGCAAGCCCAGATGAAGAAGATATCGCTGTCGAAGCGCAATCGGAGGAGACGGAGATCGAAGAAGAGCGCTCGCCCGTCGCGGAGAAGCCGAAGGAGGAGCTCCCGCCGCAACCCAAGAAAAAAGGCCCCCGCTCCAAGCGTGACGAAGGCGATGATCAAGGAAGAAAAATTCGCATCACGCCGATTCATTCTTGAGTTGAAGAACGCTCCGCGGGAGGTCTACCATGTATCGCATGCCGCTTGACGTGCGATCAGGTACGGCGGAATCCGCTTTGGAACGGCCTCAAAAGCCCGTGTCGCGGCGAGGCTTGTTGATCGCTGCCATCGGCGGCCTTTCCTCTGCCGTCGGTTTTCATCTGACGGGTGCGCTGTTGGATGACAGGGAGCATTGTGACGTCGAGGAGCGGGCAACGCCTTTCGAGCATCTCCCTGACAATGCGCCGCTCATCGGCAAACTCGTGCGCTTCACGGTGCCCGATTACGATCTTGATAAGCCCGTGTTGAGGTACTTAGACGTACAGGTGGTGCCGAAAACGAAGAAGGAGCTGTGCATCGTGGTGAACGGCATTCGCTATCGCGTATGTGAGAAGTTAAACGGAGAAAACGCCACTTGCGCCGTGAAGGACATCCGCAAGGCGGGCGACGACGTGAAGGTGGATACCTCTTTGGGAACCGCTCTTCTCTCGCAAATGGACGTGGGTTATCACGCTTTGGAGATCGCACAAGCGAAAGCGAGAGAGGAGATCAAATTATTCGTCACTGCGCGATGTAAAAACGTAGTACTTATCAGTAACTGCAAATTATCGACATGGGTGCGGCTCGAGCTGGATGCCTGATCTCAGAGTACCGACAGCGGATCCATCCATTCCTTAAGTCCAGCCTCGGTTTCCGCATACCCCTTCAGCTGCAGCGCGGAGCCTTTGTGCACCGACACATGCAGGTGCGGCCGTTCGTTGTCCGTTTCCGCGCTGTACCCTTCTCCGAGAGACCCGAATGTCGTGCCGGCGTTCAGCGTCTTGCCGATGGTGGGGGCCGCGTCATTGAGCAGGATGTGCCCGTAGAGCACGGTGACAGTCTCCTCTCCCCTCTTACAGCGCTGCACGAGCACGCCGCCGTAGCCGCTTACCTTGCCGCGATAGATCACTTCGCCAGTGCACACGGCCGTGATCGTCACGTCATGCGCGATTTCTCCCGCGAGCAATTCAAAATCGGTGCCGGAGTGATAGCCGCGGAATCTCTCGGGCGAGACGGGCGAAGTTTCGGGCGTGATGAAGATGCCGAAGGGTTTTTTGGTGACGCGGGTGCGGAATGACGCCAAAGGTGCCGTCCAGGAAGTTGCGACTACGTCTTTCGTCACCGATGCCTGCGCGGAAGCGGCGGCGGCCGGGGGCGTGCCCAAGTGCTCGCGGAAGAACTCCAACGACCGTTGCATCACCTGAGACCAGGCCGACGTGAATTCGTGGGGTTGGCCGGGATACATATCAAGCGTCACATCTTTTTGTGCATCCTTGAGCCACGTTTCCAATTCCTGCGACCATTCGACGGGTACGTCTTTATCGGCCGTGCCGTGGTGGATCAGCACGGGTTCGGTGATGCGATTTAAGAACGTGCGGGCCGAGGCGTTCTTCCAAAAATCGGCGGTGATGTCGGGCTTGCCGTAGGATTGCTCGATCGCCGCGTACACGGAGGGACGCGAAGTGATCCACCGCCCGACGTTCTTGGTGGCATCGGCGCTCACGGGAGCGAACAGCACCGCGGCTTTGACGAGGCCGGGTTGCGTGACGAGCGTGTTGATCGTGACGCCGCCGCCCATGGAGTGGCCGAGCATGCCGATGCGGGTTTTGTCGATGGTGGGAAGATCGGATGCCTTGATGGCGTACACGGCGTTGATCACGTCTTCGACGTAGCCTAAGCGCAGATGCATTTCGCTGTCGGGATCTTTATCCGAGAAGGCGTGGTTGCGGTAATCGGGATGCAGCACGGCAAAACCGTTGCGCGCGAAGTAGTCCTGCTCGCGCTTGAGTCCCCTGCCGTTGGTGTAGACGGCGGGATCTATGTAGCCATGGTTGAGGACCAGCACGGGAAAGGGCCCCTCGCCGACGGGAATATTCATGATGCCGGAGATTTTGAGATCGCCGCTCAGGTAGGTGACCGTGTAACGCGTGTAGACGGCGTTGCG
>CAYTNJ010000070.1:0-7103 GCA_964439155.1 uncultured Candidatus Peribacteria bacterium
ATTATGCCGCTGGGTACAGGAATTGAGTAAGTTTCTAATCATCGGTGACCCACATATGCGAACTTCAACACCAGAAATGCGTGTTGAACCAGAGTTCGATAAGGTTTGTCTGTCTAAACTTGAGTGGGTTCTGAACAAGGCTGTACACGAAGACTGTGAGGCAATTCTCTGTCCAGGTGATTTCTTCGATTCTCCCAATCCAACGTTTAAACTTCAAGTTCAGCTAACCAGGCTACTTAAAGAATATGAAGTTCCGATCATTACTACAATCGGTAATCACGATGTAACTGGTAGAGACACTTCTAACTTTGAGTTCTCCCCATTAGCTGTTTACGAAGCAATGGGAGCAATGATCGTTCTAACCGACGGAAGGTATGTTGACTTTGAATCACCAGACGGACCAATCAGAATTACTGGGTATGGATATGGTGAAACGTTAACCGACAAGTTCATTAACGGCAAGATCAGTAAAGAATTCACAGGACTCGAAATCGCTCTAATTCACGCAAGCATCGGCAACGACACCAAAGAGGCGCAATACTCAATTCACGATCTGAACATCAAGGGTGCCGATGTCGCTGTAATTGGAGACATTCACAGCGGGTGGGAGGATTCGATTGAACACGAATCGGGCTGTCATTGTGTTAACCCCGGTTGTCTAGTCAGATTGAGAAGTACAGAAGCGGATTACACGCCTAGATGTATGATCTTCGACGCCTTATCCGGCTTTAAGACCTATATCGTGCCTCATTTACCATCTAACATGTGTTTTGACGTAACTAAGATCGAAACACGCTCTACGGTGCGTGTAGCGGCTATTAACGCGGCACACGAACGAAGCAAAGAGATACAATTAGAAAGACCCGAAGATAAAGTGAGACGAGTTGGTCGTGCCGCTGAATTCGAAGAGGGTATCATATTGGAAGTCATTAACCGACTACCGTGAAATCAATGAAAGAAATCAATACTGACAAAATACGAAATTTGTATTCAGGAAGCAACTGGGACTCAAGCTATACCGCCTTGTTTGGCGGCGATGTTCCGATTCTGGGTGACGACAATGGACCTACAGCCTGTCTCGGTGTGAGCTTCCCCGGTTTGATTCCAGAGGAATTTGAAGGGAAGTGTGTTATTCTTGGACTTGTCGACGGTTTCAAATGGAAAATCGTCGAAGCTAACGATGAATGTATTTGGCCGCTTCTTGTGTTGGTGGAAGAAGATTAACACTGAAATCATAAAAGAAACACCTTGGGATGAAGTAATTCACAACATCATTGCAGGAACTAAGAACCTCGACTTCTACCGATTGGTTGCCGCCTTCTTCTTCGAAAAGAACCCAGAAGACGTAACATCGGAAGACCGAACAACTGCGAAACAATTCCTGTATGGGGTAAAGTATCGAGACAATGATGTCATCATAGGTTGTATCGACGACTTCGCAATCCCAGAACAAATTCGAGAGAAGATTCGAAATGGAAGCTGAAGCAAAACATCAGGAACTAATCAATAAGCGAGCTAGGGTTGAAGCGCAAATTGCGTTGTTTGAATCCGAACTTGCTAAGATTAAACAGGAATTGGAAGATAAGTACGGTATTGCAGATATTGACGAACTCGTTAAGCTGATTACCGACAAGACAGACGAATACGAGAAACGCAAGACAAAGGCGTTGAAAGAACAAGAACAGATTATGCAAGAACTCGATAACATCATCGAAGCGGTAAAGGTATGACAAAAGAACAAATCATCAACCAACTGAAAGCGCTGAAACAGGAGTGTGAAGATGCTTTGAAGGCACCTGGTAACGGAGATTTCCACACTGGTTATGATGTTGCTTGTCGAAGCTGTGCGGATAGGTTAGGTGGCATCATTGAAGCCGCGAAGGTGCCTGATAATTGGGACACATGTGATTTACCCTGGAAATAAAATGAAAGTAGAACAATATATTGACGAACGGTTGAGAACCGAAAATCTCGATGAGGAAGGGATGATCGAACGATACAAGCGATTGTGGCGCATCGATCATATGGTGAAAGGACTTGTAACCGAAGCTGGTGAACTTCAAGACCTGGTTAAGAAGGAACTGAATTACGGTTCTACAATCGGAGTTGATCGTTACGTAGATGAATGCTCTGACGTGGCCTGGTATTACTACGGGCTTTTGGATGCTATGTACGATCAATGGGGTGTTGACGATTATCTCTCGGTCAGCGGTATTACTCCGACACGAGTTGAATGGATTACCAACCTTGATAACCTTATTCGAGAACGAAACATTGCGAAGCTACGTACGCGCTATCCTGAGAAATTTTCTCTTGAGAACGCAGACAACCGAGATTTGAAGAAAGAGGCGGTGGTGTTCGACTTGCCGAGCGTGACGAAATGATTGAAGTAAAAACAAGCTCTAATGTAATCTTTAAACCGACCAGTGTTGAACCAATCTACGACAACGGAACACTGTTCATGTTACGCAACATTAACGGAACGACTTCCATTGTGATGTTACTGGAATCGGATAATGACTATCCTGGCTTGTTCAATCTGGCAACCGGTGATTGTGAGTACGTGTTTGATGATTGTACGGTCACACCATCGATGATGATAACCTATGCAGGTACAGGTTGGATGAAACTTGAAGGTAAGGTTTCAATCACTATTGAGGTAGAAAACTAATGGAAGACAATTGGAAAGACGCAATGGATAAAGCATGTATGCACCCGGAACACAATTTCCCAACGATGCTCTACATTCCTCCCGGTAGGAGCTATACACATACTTGTCCTGGGTGTGGACAAACACAAACAGTTCATCAACCGATGGTGTGGGCATAATGGAAGACAAGCTCGTCTCGTTCCTTATGGATGTTGCAGATGAAGACACACAACCCATTGATTTCTCTGGTCTTGTAGAACAAGAAGCCGAGAACCGAGGATTCGTAGTCCGTCGAAGCCTTGGCAACGGTTTTGTGTTTGACATTACAACGGAAGGTGAAAACTTCCTAGCTGAGCAAGATGCACAACGACACGAATTCTAACGACAAACGAAAGAAAGAAGACGCTAACTATCGACCCAACAAGAAAAAGAAGGGTATTGAAAAGAAGCGTCGTAAACAAACTGACAAGAACAAATTTGAACAATCATGAATAACGACTTTAAACTAGAACCAGGCGATATTATTGTTGAACGAGGCGATACTCAGTGTCGATGGCTTTATATCGGTCCCGAGAAATGGCTTATGAACTATGGTACATCTGGTGGCTATAGAGAGAACTGTTACGCTATTGGCAAAGACCTTGATGACATCGAAAGCTACGAGAACGGTAGAGCTAAAGACGTTTATCGTGATGGTGTGAAAGTCTATCCTGTCCCTGTAGAAGACACTCGGTTTAATCGAATGTACGACGGTGAGCGTCTGCAACCAAACGACGTTGTTAAAGCAACAGACTGTGGCCCTACAGCCGTGTGGGTTGTTAATTTCGAAGGTCGATGGGTTTGTACTTCCGATGCGAGGGTTTACCCCGGAGTGTCACCGATTAAACATTGGGAAGTATGGCGAGACGGTGTTCAGATTCAATAACCATAATCATCAATAGATGAAGAAGAACGAAACACAACCAGCGGTAAAAAAGAAGCCGCGTGTCTCTCCCGCTGGTTGTAGAGCCAAAGGAAATTCCGCCGAAAATGAGGTCATCAAGATACTCGACTCTGCTGGGGTTCCTTCACAAAAGGTGTTAGGGTCGGGTAAGTTTAAAGCCTCAGAGAGCGTAGGGGATATCAAAGTAGGTATCCCGCTCAACAAAGACGGAACTAAACCACCGGCTGATGAAACTCCCAGTGTCTTACGAATGGAGTGTAAGGCGCATAATTCCACAAGTGCCAAGATGTTTGCTTGTATGGAAGATGCACCAGAATTCAAAGTTGAAGCTGTTCTTGCCCTGATGAACGGTAACGGACCTGAAGCAACCTTTAAACACCTAGACCAAGACGCAATTACAAAAGCAGTTGTGCTGAGACGCCCGAAAGTGCCGAGTGGTGCAATTAAAAACGAGGATTGGGGTAAAGTGTATGTAGTTGCAATGCCTATTGACGATTGGATCGAAATGTTCAAGAAGGCGCACGGATTTGAATAATGAACTCAATAACAGTAATCAAACCAGACATTAACGATATCGCCGCAGAAATGCTCGAATACAATTTCTCTGGTGAACGATCAGTTCCTTTCGCAGAAGGTGAACACTATCGACGAATGGGTTGTGAACCGAGTCTAAAAGATATTTCGTATGGAACCGCGTATGCTAATGCCACTATGAGAATCTTTGAGCGAGAAATGGCTCCTTGGTACGAACATGTCTTTGAGAAGCATCATGGTGGATCGTGGGAAGTAGAAAGCGCATACGCTTACGAAGAATACGACGGCGTGGCTGGTTGGAATGAGGATTAAATGGCAACAATTTGTAGACACGAAGTTTGTTCAGGAATTGAGTTCCTAGCACCGTACAATTTAACGTTCGGATACGATAGTGAATTCGGTTTGTGTGTTTGGTATCGGTCAGACGACGCTCCGGTGTGTAAGTATCTCGTAAGTGAGGCTTACACCGACGTTCCTGATGACTATGAACTAATTTGGACTGTTTGTTTTAAGTATCATCTGTTGCGTAAGAAACCACAACTCCGATTCGGAGTCGATGTAGCTGAGTCTCGTCCGTCTGACACAATGTTCATTAAACGGAATAAGATGGTAGTTCTCCCAGACGTTGAATGTCGTGTGTGTAAGTGTCTGTATGATGTAACTCTTGAGTACAGACACTATACGATATGTCCGAAATGTAAGGCTGAACAAGAAAAACACTATAATCTTATTCAGACTCTTAATGAACTCACTGCAAATCCAGACGTTTGATTACGAAGATATTATCCCCGCTGTCAGGGAAGCTTACGTAACAAGAAACCTAGAAGTTAACATCACCCCTGAATTAACTGAACTATCAGCGGAGTTCGACGTTCCTGTTCCAACTATCAAACGTTTCTTCCTAAGCGAAGACTGGGAAGGTCAAAGAGCTACAGCTTTAAAAGACTTTAGTGATTCGTTCTCCAAACTAAGACGAGCCGAAATCGATCAGCGAGCCCTTCTTCTCATGAACGAGATTGGAAGGATGACGAAACAGAACGTTGAATTCCTTAGCAGGATGAAACCGATTCTCTTTCAAAAGATCGAAGCTATCTTAGATAACCCCGATCCTAAAGCAATCAAACCTGAGACAATTATCAAGCTTCTTGAGACGCTGATTAAATTGGAGACAGGTGTTGTCGATCTGGCTATCAAGATCAAGAAAGAATTGGATGACCCAGACGGCACAGGCGATCATGGGCGTACACAGCGCACAGGCTCCCTGCTCGATACAATTCGCGTGTACACAAAGGTATTGCGCGAGGGTAAAGAAGATACACCGGAAGAGAAGGCTTTGTTTGATAAATTGGATCAATTGTAAGGTACACTGAAGGTGTATGAAAGTTACAGTTAATGTCCAAGAACCCAAAGCCTCTGAAGCCATTCCGACGTATCGCCACGGTGCGCTTTTCTATGAGTCGTTCACTAACGCCTATGTAATGCTCTGTCAGTTAGATGCGGTTCGTTCACGAGTAGGGGAAATTCTCTAATGATTATTCAAATCGACACAGACCAAATTAAGAACAGGTTTCTTCTAACTGACCAAAACGGTAACGAACTTGGCTGGGGAGTTAACTACTTCCCGGACGGTCAGATTCAATTCTGGTGTCAAGAACTTCAATCAAGACCAAACCTGACTTGTTCGATTACGAATCCATATGAATTGGATTTGTTCTACCAGATGAATAGAACCTTCCGTTTCAAGGAAGTAAACATTCTTTATCTCTACGGTGCTAGGTCAGACAAGCGAAGGAGTGGAGAAAAACATGTCTGTAACGTAGGACCATTAACACTTGCGATGATGGAATTGATGGTTCATGCGGATGAATGTAACATTTTATCCCCACACTGTCATACCCAATGGAACCTATATGAACTAGGTAAGCCGAGATTCTTCATTCCAGATGTATTGAAGAATTCCAAATACACGCATTGGATTTTCCCAGATCAATCTGCTTACGAACGATTCGGTAACCAAGTTCCTGAAGGAGTGGTTTATGTAATTGGAGACAAGAAGCGTGACCAGGAAACAGGGGAGATTATCGAGCATGTTTTCAATTGGCCTGAAGGTATGGAACGTGCCTTAGTTGTAGATGATTTGTGTGACGGCGGTAAGACGTTCTTAAACATTGGTGGACTCGCTCCAGCCGGGATTCTTGATTTATATGTAACTCATGGGGTGTTCTCTAACAACGCATTTGACAAATTGCACTTAATGTATGGGAATATTTATTGCACGAATAGTTACAGGCGTGAAATGGGCTATGGTCCTGTCCTGTTCGATGTATGGGAAGGTAAAGGGTGGAGAAATTAAATGAGTGAACAACTCACAGAAGAACAATTAACAAATCGTGCAAACGAATTACGAGCAAAACGTGAAGCAGAAGGATGGGTTATCGTAACAGATATCTCCCAAGTCACGAGCGGTAGAGATTTCTGTTACCCTCGCGGCTACACAATGGTCATCAACCCTCATTCCTTGAAGTGGGAGCTTTACGACACTATTCGTAAAGCTCCCGGTGACGGGATTCCGCTTTTGAAAGTACAAATGAGTCATTTCAACTACAAAGATGTTGAATGGCTTCAAGAACAAATCGATAAGAAACTTGTCATGAGGCATATATAATGAACGAAGAATTTAACATTAGATACGAAGACGGAACATACTACTGGTCCGGTGGATTGAACGGTGATTGCGAATTCACGCCTAATAAAATGGAGAAGGCTTTTATCGTCGAAGCAGAAGACTACGGGTGGGGAATGGAAGAATATCTAGGTGCAATTGCACAGGACGGTGAACTGGACTACAACCTACGTGCAGAAGCGGCCTTTGAGTGGTTCCAGAAGGGTTATGAACTTCGATAACTATTGTCTTGTTGTCACACAAAACCGTCCGTTGTTAGAGTTAGTTAACGCAGACGGTAGTCGATTATATTG
>CAYTNJ010000071.1:0-5037 GCA_964439155.1 uncultured Candidatus Peribacteria bacterium
CCTTCAAGAATCATTTGGAGGAGACCAAGCACCACGTCGTGCGCCTGGAAGACGCGTTTACTGCGCTTGAGGAGAAGCCTGCCCGCAAGGCCTGTGAGGCGATCAAGGGCATCATCGAGGAAGGCGAGGAGATGCTCGACGAAGACATGCCCGATGACGTGAAGGACGCCGCCATCATCGGCGCGGCCCAAAGAGTGGAGCATTACGAAATGGCCGTGTACGGCACGGCGCGCTCATGGGCGGAGTTGCTTGGCTACGAGGAAGTGGCGGCGCTGTTGCAGGAGACGCTCGACGAAGAAGGCGAGGCCGATCAGACGCTGTCGGAGTTGGCGCTGTCGGCGATCAATCCCGATGCGAAGGACGAGGGAGAGATGATCGAGGAAGACGAGGAAGAGAAGGAAGCAAAAGATGACGACCCATCTACGCTCTGAGGAGCTACGCCGGGCAAGGGATGACGAATAAAAAGCTTCAGTAGCATGTTCCCTCTCCCCGTAGCGGGAGAGGGTCAGGGAGAGGGGGACGCGTTGGTCGTTACTTCAACACTCGTTGGTAAGTTTCATCGTACTTTTTCGCGATCGCCTCCCAATCGTATCCGCTCGCATTCGCCTTCCCCGCCTCGCCGAGGCGCTGCCGTGCTTCCTTGTCTTTGCTCAATTTCTCGATCGCTTCCGTAGCGCTCTTCGCATCGTTGGGTGGCACCAGCATGCCCGTGTTTCCGTCTTGCACGATGTCCGGAATGCCACCGACGTTCGTGGTGACTACCGCGCAACCGGCTGCCTGAGCTTCCAAAAAGACGTTGCCTAAAGCTTCACTGCGCGAGAGCCCGCAGAAGATTTCGGCTTCCGCATATTCGCTCCAGAGGAGCGGTCCCGTGAGGCGGCCGAGGAACCTCGCGTTATCGGCGATGTCCAATTTTTTTGCGAGCTGCTTCAAGGGTTTCATCTGCGATCCGTCGCCGACGATATGGAGCGTCCAATCTTTTTGCGGGAGGAGCGACAGTGCCTCCAAGAGCGTATCCACGCCTTTCATCGGTTCGAGCCTGCCGACAAACAAGATGCGACGCGGCACTTTGGGCGTGGTTTTACAGGCCGCTTGAATGACGGAAAGTTCGATGCCATTGGGGATCAGCTCTGCATCGCGTCCAAACTTTTTTGCGCGTTCCACGAGCACGGAGCTGATGGCGGTGACTGCGTGCCCGGACTTGTGGATCGTTCCGAGGAGCAGCGTGGTGTTCGTGCTCTGGCAGGTGAGCAGGCGTTTGGCTTTGGGATAGACGATGCGACTGACGACGAGCGCGAGGCCGGCGTAGGATTCCAACACTGCGTGGAGAATATCGGGCTTCAGTTTGCGTGCGGTGAGCGGTGCCAAGATCGGGAACAACCACTTGTCGATCGAGCGCCCGATGCCCACGCGAATGACTGGCACGCCCGAGAGGAGCTTGTCTTGTTTCGGCAAATCTTTGCGCAGGCGAGCGGTGATGATCGTGATGTCGTACTCCTTTTGCAGACGCGCAGACACTTCTTCCACGCAAGCTTCGGCGCCGCTGCGGAAGGGCGTTAGGAAGGTCGAGAAGAGGACGATCTTTTTGGCCATTGTGGCCCAGTATACCGATATTCCGGTGTTTTGGGAATTTTTGACAGAATAGGCTTTTCATTTCAATTTAACTCATTTGGCAGCCATTGTGAATAGCTCCCGATAGCGTTTTCCCACCACCTCCCAACTGAACTGCTCATCGATCCTCTTTCGTGCCGCCTCCCCAAGCGCCTTCCTCTTCGCCGGATCATCCAACAGCCGTTTGATGTGCGAGCGCAACGCTTCCCTATCGCCTGCTGGGAACAGGAATCCGGATACGCCGTTCTGAATCAAGAAGGCATTGCCGCCGACTTCGCTCGCTATGCAGGCGCAGCCGCTGCTCATCGCTTCCATCAGGGCGTTGGAAAGTCCTTCGCTGTGGCTGGGCAAGACGAAGATGTCGGACTGTCCGAGGATCGCGGGAATGTCATCGCGCAGGCCTGTGAACGTTACGTCTTTGTCGTACTGCGCCACGAGCGGATGGTTGGGTTTGTACCAGCCGACGACTTGCACATTCAGCGTCGGATAGGAGGCGATAAGTGGATGGACTGCGGCCAGGAAATCATCGACGCCTTTCACGGATTCGAGGCGGCCGACGTAGGTGACAGTGACGGACTCGTTCGGAGTTTTGACGGATTGATAAGGGGCGGGATCGATGCCTGTTGGAATCACTTCCATTTTCTTTGTGATGCCCAAGAACTTCAAAAGCGATTGCGGTTGCGGATGGAAGAAGATCACGCGCTTGGCCAGGAGCAGCAATAGCCAACCCGCCGTCCACGCATAGATACGGGAGCACACCGCTGCGATCGTGCTGCGCGGGAACCACGTCATGCCGACAAGCGCGTCGATGAGCACGATCGGCCTGCGTCCCCGCAGCGTGAGCGGGATGATGGCGAACGAGGTCCAGAAGAGGAGCTTGTTCACGACGACGATGTCCGGTTGTTCTTCGTTCACTATGCGACGGACCATGCCCGAAAAACCGAGCGCTATGCCGTAGTTCCAAGGGTCTTTGAGGAAGACATCTTTCTTTCGATAAATCGTGAGCGTGTCGCTTACTTTCTCCACTCCCGTCTCCGGCCCCATGCAGGCGACCACCACGCGGTAGCCGAGGCGCTGCCAAAGATCGGCAAGCTTTACCGTGCTCACCATCCAGCGGTGCTGCTCTTTCCAGTACGGGCTGATGAGGAGGATGGTTTTCACGGATAAAAGAGGACAGAGGACAGATTACAACGGACAGTAGACAGCGTGCATGTAGACGAGTGTACAGAGATTCTTGCTACTGTCCTCTGTCCACTGTCCTCTGTCCACTCTTCTCAAGTCCGGCTTCTCTAAGGGCGATTTCGCGGATGATCCTTGTCTGGCGCTGCTCCAATTCTTCGATGCGGATGAGCGTGTAGAACATCAGGAAGAAGAGGAGGCCCATACCCGTGACGAGGACGGCGTTGACTTGGTCTTTGATGCCGGTGGCCGCGGTGAGGTATCCGAGCAGCTTCGGCTCGAAGGCGACGGCGGCGATGATGCCCCAGAAGATTGTCCACAGGATCGCTTCCCACACGGTCTTCTTTTGGCGCTTCACCAAGCTCCACGCGTAGCCGATGGCCACGAGGGAGACTAAGGGGACGAGGATTTGGTAGGGGGTCATGGGGGCGATTATAGGGGGGTAGGGGGGTAGGGGGGTAGGGGGTTGGAAGAATTGTGTATTTTGTTGATTTATTATCAAAAACTACTACTATTCTTTGGTCAAGCACGTCGCTTGATCATTCACACCATCTCGAATTGCCTCTGTGAGGCAGGAGAGGACAGGGTTCTATGAACCAGTTGAAATTGCTGGGTCTGATCGATGAGGCAATGTCCTTCCTTGAAGAGGAGGAAGAGCATCGCGGCCCCTTCGAGGACGGCATCGTGCCCGTTGCGGACGTGGAGCAGGTGATACGCAAGCTGGCGCCCTTCTGCAAAGCGCCGGCTGACATCCGGCGTCTCTGTTTCTATGGCGAACAGCAGGAGCGTACGCGTTCCTTCCTCCGCATCGCCGTCGAAGTGATGAACTCCAAGCAGCGGGATCTCTTCGAGCAACACTGCTTACAGCTCTCGCAGAACGACTGGCGGACGTTTGGTATTGAACCGGACGATGTGCTCGTCGCGCTGTTCAGTCAGGGTATCGCCGAAGCGTCCATCGCTCGTTTGCGCCGCTGGTCCGATATTCTCGATACTTTTCCCCGTGCCGAGAGCGTCGACATTTTCTGGACGATTCGCGTGCGCACTCACATCGCCAAGAAGGACTGGAAGCGTGCATGGGACGATCTGCGTCACGCACTGATCGGGTTTCCCGAAGACGAAACGGCGCTCAGTCAGTACAGGGAACTGCGGTATTCTTGGGAAAATAAGAAGGTCTTGGACGACCGCTCGCTGTACTGCCAGAAGCAGGAGACTCGTGCTCAACTCGTCCGAGACGTCTTCAATGCCATGGTCGCCGCTTCGCTCTTGGAAAATCTGGTCGAGGCGGACCAACTGCTCGCATCGCCCATGACGTCCGTCGAATCCGTTCGGATCTCGAAACGCGAGAAGGGATTGGTGCGTCTGAAACAGGAGGTTCTCCTGCCCGGTTTTCTGGAAGCGACACTCTTCATTCTGGATTCGGACTTTCGGCTGAAGGGGGGCTCTTATGGTTATTCCATTCGCCTCGCACCCGAAGGAGCGATGGTCCTGAAGATTGCCTCTTATGCCTGTCGGAAGAAAAACGCCGCTCGCCAGCAAAAGATCGCCGATAAAGTCGCTGACTTCGAGCGTCGCACACAGAGCAAACAGTAACCCCCCAATTCGAGAGGAGGTGTGAAGAGGGCCTCAGCCATGCGCTGAGGTCCTTTTCCGTGTCACCGCAAAAACGATCTGAGCAGAATTTTAAACGCCGTCCTCACGCCGGTCGCGAACGACTGCCCCTTCGCCAGCGTGTACTCGGAGTACATCACTTTCGTGGGGACTTCTTTGATGCGCCATTTGTTGCGGCTGGCTTCGCGCACGATCTCCGTGCAGAACTCAAATCCGCTCATGCGCAGGTGGATCTGGCTCAAGGCTTTGGGGCCGAAGGCTTTGAAGCCGCACTGGCTGTCGGCCACCCACAAGCCCGTGGCGGCGAAGCTTACCAAGTTCCCGATGCCGTTGAAGATGCGGCGGATGCGGGGGATGAAGTTGCGGCTGACGCGGTCGAAGCGGTTGGCGAAGACGATGTCGGCGGCGTCTTCTTGCAGCGGTTTGATGAGGGCGGGAATGTCGCCGGGGTTGTGCTGCTCGTCGGCGTCGAGGGTGATGACGATGGTGGCGCCCAGGTTGCGGGCGGCGTCGATGCCGGTCATGGTGGCGGCTCCAGCGCCGCTGTTATCCGCGTGGCGCACCACGATGGCGCCGGCTTTTTCCGCGTTCTTGGCCGTGTCATCCGTCGAGCCGTCGTCGACCACGATCACCTTTTCC
>CAYTNJ010000071.1:5066-6965 GCA_964439155.1 uncultured Candidatus Peribacteria bacterium
GGCATCGCCGACCACGGTCGCTATGCGCGTGCCTTCGTTGTAGGCGGGGATGACGGCGACGATCATGGGAAGAGCACGAAGGCCACGCCGGCGTCCGGATCGTTCACGATCACTTGCAGACCGAGCGAGGGGTCGTTTAAAAAGTCGAGGAGCTTTTGCACTTTCTTATGCAGCGAGCCGTTGGGGTCCTTTTCGATCGTCTGCGTGTTCGTGTCGAAAATGAGGCTGTTAAAGCCCAGGGCCTTGAGGCGCGCCAGGGTGAGCGTGGGGTTTTGCTCCTGGTACAAGCAGTTGAACATGTCGAGCTGGTGATCGGCCACGGGGAGGACTTCCAAATTCTTCGGGATGAAGTACGGGATGAAGGTGCCGATGCGGTAGGCGTAGGGTTGGTCGGGCATGGTTTCGAAGCGCTCCATGATGATGTCGCGCATGTCATCGTACTGGGGGATGGTGCGCTCGCGCATCGTTTCCGCCGATACTTTGCCGAGGGCGTACTCAAACAGATTGCTCTGCTGGTCGTACTGCCACATGCGCATGTTGAGGGCGATCAAGAGCGAGAGGCCGACCAAGATGCCCGCCGACCATTTGGACACGGCGTCGGGAGCTTTGGCGACGAGTACTTCCATGCCGACAGCCAACCCCAGGAACATGCCGAGTCCGTACCAGGGAATGCCGTTGGCGAACACGATCCACTGCAGCAGGATGAAGCCCGTGACGATGCTCAGCCACAGTGCCCAGCGACCTTTGCGCGACCACACGTACGGCAGGAGCAGCAGCAGCGGGAACAGGAGTAGCGCCGGCACAAGGGTGACGTAGTACCCGGCGGCGTCGCTGTTCATCACCACTCTCCACGGCAGCGTTAAGTAGTGCCCCCAGCCTTTGCCGAATCCCCAGTAGCGGTCGAGTTCTTCAGATTTGCTGGTGGAGCGGCAGGCGTCGGTGTCGCGGCTGATGTCCAGTTCCGGCGGCAGCGTGCGGATGGGCTGGCCGATATCGGCGACTTTTTCTCCGCCGTAAGAGAAGGACGGCGACAGGGTGTTAGGCGTGGTGAAGCGTACGGTCGTGGGAAGAATGTGGCCGTACTGCAGGTTGTTGTACATCAGCCACGGCAGCACCGAGGCGACGAGAGCGGCTACGAAAATACCGGTGGAGCGCAGCACGGGGAGCGCGTTGGTTTTTCTTCGTCTGTAGAGCGCTGCCACAAGAAGGGCCAGGCCCACAATCGGCAGAATCGCCGTGAGCGTGGGGCGGGCGATGAGATCCGGCGGCAAACCCAGGCGGCCAAGAATGTCGGTGACGTTGAGCGTGCCTTGCAGGGCGAACACTCCCCACGCGAGCGTGAACATGCCGAGGAAGCCCAGCCACCCCAGGCCGGTTCCCGCGAGCAGCGTGAGAATGCCCATGATCACCTTGAGAGCGAACGATACGCCGCCGAACATGCCGGCGAGCACCAGCCATCGCCAGTCCCAGGCGGGGGCATCTTCCTCTTCATCATGCATGGGGAACACGCACAAAAACGCCGCGAGCACGCTGAGCGCGCCCACGAAGAAGACGCCGTTATCCACCTTCATGTCGGCGAACGAAAAGTGCCCCACCATAGGGAGCGTGTAGTACACGAGCGCGCTCAAAATGCCTCTGCCTTTGCCAAGGAACGTGTGTCCGAAGGCGTACACCGCCACTACCGCGAACAGCCCTGCGCTCCAGTTGATCAGCATGGCGGCGGTGGCGCCGAACGTGGAGTCGTACCCGAACAGCAGGAAGCCGAGCGAGGTTAAATATTCCCACTGGAACGCGGCCATGGTGGGAATGAATTTGCCGTAGCTTACGAGCAAGCGGGGTTGGTTTAAGTACCGGCCCAGGTCGTCCCAGCCGATGGGGAACGGGCGTATGACGTTGAGA
>CAYTNJ010000072.1:0-6880 GCA_964439155.1 uncultured Candidatus Peribacteria bacterium
ATCACCCCGATATCGAGGAGTTCATCAACTGGAAGGTGAACGAAGAGAAGAAAGTGGCCATCCTCGTGAAGGCCGGCTACGAGAGCGACTTCAACGGCGAGGCCTACGCCACGGTCTCCGGTCAAAACTCCAACAACTCCGTCCGCGTCGCACACGAGTTCTTCGAGCAGGTGGAAAAAGACGGCGACTGGAACCTCTTCTGGCGCACGGAATTGAAAAAGGCCACCAAGGAAAAACGCGAGGCCAAGCCCTCCAAGACGCTCAAGGCGCGCGCTCTGTGGGCCGTAATCGGCTACGCCGCCTGGGCGTGTGCCGACCCCGGAGTGCAGTACGACACCACCATCAACGACTGGCACACCTGCCCGACCGACGGCCGCATCAATGCCAGTAACCCCTGCAGCGAGTACATGTTCCTCGATAACACGGCTTGCAACTTGGCGTCCCTCAACTTGCTCAAGTTCTACGACGAGGAGCATAAGGAATTCCAGGTCGACCGCTACCTGCACGCCGTGCGCCTGTGGACGATGGTGCTCGAAATCTCCGTGCTCATGGCGCAGTTCCCGAGCAAGGAGATCGCCGAACTCAGCTACCGCTTCCGCACGCTGGGACTCGGCTACGCCAACGCCGGCGCCATGCTGATGCGTATGGGTATTCCGTACGATTCCGAGAAAGGCCGCGCCATCTGCGGCGCACTCACGGCCATCTTAACCGGTGAGTCGTACGCCACCTCCGCCGAGATGTCCCGCCACCTGGGCGCCTTCCCCGGCTACGACAAAAACCGTGAGCACATGCTGCGCGTCATCCGCAATCACCGCCGCGCCGCCTACGATGCGCCCGTGAAAGAATACGAACAGCTGCACGTGCCGCCGGTTGGGCTCGATCAGGAGCAAACTCCTTCCTACTTACTTGAAGTCGCGAAGGAGTGCTGGGACCGCGCGCTCGCCATCGGTGAAGAACACGGCTACCGCAACGCGCAGGTGAGCGTGATCGCCCCCACGGGCACGATCGGCCTGCTTATGGACTGCGACACCACGGGCATCGAGCCCGACTTCGCCCTCGTCAAATTCAAAAAGCTCGCTGGTGGTGGCTACATGAAAATCGCCAACCAATCGGTCGAACCTGCCTTCGTGGCCCTCGGCTACACCGAAGACCAGGTGCAAGACATCATGCGCTACGTGATGGGCACGCTCAGCCTGGAGGGCGTTCCCCACATCAATCGCGCCAGCCTCAAAGCCAAGGGCTTCGCCGACAGTGACATCGCCAATATCGAAAAGCAGCTGCCCCAGGTGTTCGAGCTCTCGTTCGCCTTCAACAAATGGGCGCTGGGCGATGAAACCATGAAACGCCTAGGCTTTACGGAGGCTCAAACGAACGACCCCGCCTTCAACCTGCTGCGCGCTCTCGGATTCACCAAGGACCAAATCGAAGAAGCCAACGTGGCGATCTGCGGCCACATGACCGTGGAGGGCGCGCCCATGCTCAAGCCCGAGCACACGGCCGTGTTCGACTGCGCCAACAAGTGCGGCAAGATCGGTAAGAGGTTCATCGCCGCCGAAGGCCACATTCGCATGATGGCCGCCGCTCAGCCCTTCATCTCCGGCGCCATCTCCAAGACGATCAACCTGCCGAACGAAGCCACCGTCGAAGATATCAAGAACTCCTATTTCCTCAGCTGGAAGCTCGGCCTCAAGGCCAACGCCCTCTACCGCGACGGCTGCAAGATGTCGCAAGCCCTCTCCACGCAGTCCGATACGAAAGAAGAGGTCAAAGAGGCGGAAGTCAAAGTGGTCGAGAAGATCGTGTACAAAGACATGCCCCGCCGCCGCAAACTGCCCGACGAGCGCATGAGCTTGACCCACAAGTTCTCCGTCGCCGGACACGAAGGCTACGTCACGGTGGGACTCTACGAAGACGGCACCCCGGGCGAGATCTTCATCCGCATGAACAAGGAAGGCTCCACGATCTCCGGCATCATGAACTCGCTCACGCTCTCGCTCTCCATGAACCTGCAGT
Organism: uncultured Candidatus Peribacteria bacterium; assembly: GCA_964439155.1. Classification (GTDB taxonomy): domain Bacteria; phylum Patescibacteriota; class Gracilibacteria; order Peribacterales; family Peribacteraceae; genus CAYTNJ01. The sequence goes on from CAYTNJ010000072.1 coordinate 2,014, forward strand.
ACGGTGTTCCCCTCGACGTGATCTGCGAGAAGCTCGTGCACCAGAGGTTTGAGCCGATGGGCATGACCACCAACAAGGAGATTCCGATGGTAAAGAGCATGATGGATTACCTGGGCCGTTGGCTCGCGCTGAAGTTCCTCACGAAGGATCAAGCCAAGAGATTCCACAACGCCGAACTCGTGGATATCTCCTACAGCGAAGGCAGCAAGAGCAAGGATGCGTTTGCCATGCGCCTCCCGGTGATCGACGAAGGATCGTCCGCCGATATGGCCTCTTCCACCGCCGTCGCCCCGTCCGAGGAAAAAGACCAAGTAGTCGACAAGACCGCGCAAGCCAAGCTGCAGGGCTACACCGGCTCCATGTGCGGCAGCTGCGGCAGCTTGAAGATGAAGCGCAACGGTTCCTGTGAAGTCTGCCTCGATTGTGGTATCACCTCCGGCTGCAGCTAAACCCTAAAAGCTCCTATATCCCCGCATTAGATAGCAGAACGAGCGATTGCAAAAGATCGCTCTTTTTGCTATAATAATAAATGAATTCTTTACACAAACATCCTATGCAGCAGGAAAAAACCCAAGCCGAAATCGAAGCGCACCTTGAGGAAAATGTCATAGCCCAGGAGCCGACCAAGAACGCTCTCCCGCCGGGAGGCTACGTTTGGCAGGAGAAAAAGGAAGCCGCCGTGGAAAAAACGGACAAGGACACCGTGCATAAAACGATGCTCGAAACCATGAACAAGTACTCGGGCATGCTGCGCGCATCGTTGCAGGCCAAAAATGCGGAGGCGCTGCTGCGTGAAACCAGCCGCGTCGTAGCGCAGACGAATCCGTCTATGGAAGAGCGCAAGGCATTGGGGGCGAAAAAGGCAAAGGAAGTCGGTGAGGCCGATGCCATTGCCCAAAAACTCCAGACCATCGCCACTATGAGGAATTTCCTCGGTGAAGCCGGACAAAAGGTTTGCGATGAGGCGACTGCCTTCTTAAGGCTCCTTCTTGAAGCGATGGAAAAACAGGATGAAGCTCTCGCCGCCGAAGCATTCGAAAAGCGCGGAGCCATAGCCGCCTTCGATAAGCTGATGGCAGCCGGAACGCCGCCTCCTCCGTCTCCGGTAAGAGAAGAGTCGTCGATCTTTGGCAATGTAGCCAAGAGATTCATGCGATTGTTCAGCCCGAGGCGAGAGTAAGAAGATCGATGTGCTACGATGGAAGACGATGTCCGACCCCTACCTCGACCGTCTGCCGTCTACGGAGCGCGAGAAGATCCGCAAGCGCCTGCGCAGCCCCGAAGCCTATGAAAAGTTGCGGGAGAAAGTGAAGGGCCCCGAGGATTTGGAAAAAGAAATGGACCGCAGCGAGCAGCTCGCAGAGGCCCAGTTTGAGATGCAGACCAATGAGCAGTCCAAAGAAAAGATGCGCGCGAGCGTCGAAAAAGATATTCGGGAGCAGGGAATCGAGGCCGTGCTGGAAAGCCTCGACGGCCTGTCGCCCGATGCCAAGCAGGCGATGGAACAAGGCAAGTTCACGGTCAGCGTGTCGTCCCATCCGCAGACCCACCAAGATGCCTTAGTTGCCGTGCCCGAGGGAAACGTGCAGGAGAAGCTGCCGGTCAAACCGACCCTCAGTGATAAGTACGTGGCGCAGTTGCTGCAAAGCGAGGAGTAAGTAGGTGGACAAAAAGAAAACGAGTGACATAATCCGCGACGCGTCGATCTTTAAGTCCACATCTCATCAATGGAGGAGCGCGATGCCCAACCGTTCAGTCGGTCTGATCGTCGTCACGCAAAGTCGTGACGGCAAAGAAGCGCTGCTAAGGAGTGCCTCTCCACGCATGATGCCCGAAACGTTCCGGCTCACGTGCGATACGACCGTAGCCGACGGCGAGTGTAACGAAGAAGCCCTCGAGCGGGTCATATCGTGCCAGCTCGGTTACGAGTTTCTCTGCGAAGCGCGCAGGAAGCGGCATTGCTGTCGTATCGTCAGCGACGTCGCGGTGCACGGTCCTGATGCCGTGATCTACGGCATGTTCGGCTCAAGCCGGCGGCTTCGTCATCTACTTGGCGACAGCCTACGAAAGGGCGTCATCAAACCCGTTCAAGAAAGTCGTCCGATCCTGCCGCTTTCGGAAGAATGCAAAATCTGGCGCTGCTCACGCAAGGCGATCCTGATGCAACGAGGAGATGCCATCGCCCTGCGCCAGGCATTCCAGATGTGCCATTGACGCAATCCGGGGGAGTCGCTTCGTCGACTCCTCCGCCCACCAAAATCCACGATTTACGAACAGCCCTAGCGGGAGCCAAAAAGGGTGAACGATCAACCACCCAGCCGATGATGTTTTGCGTTCCGGTGATGTCCGATGAGTCGATTACGATACTCGATGTGGAGAGCTTTTTTCGAAGCCCGCCTCCCGCGAATCACATCGTCATGAACAACACGCCGAACGCGCAGATGAAGAGGAACACACGCATGAGGACTGCAAGGTACAGGCTGATGCAATTTGTTTGCAATACCTATTAATCAATAGGGCTTGCGAAGAAAACGATAGTTGAACAAATTAGTATAACAACGGTTGGACGCTCGTTCACTCAGCTGTTGTACAAAAAGTCTATTCAACAAAAATCTTTTAGCCCAATCGGCGTTTCATGCTTTAAGGTTTTTTGGGCGTGATCAGTGTCCCGGATGTTCCGCCGAAAACAGATCGAGCCGATCATCCGGCGCAGCCTTGTTCGGCGAAACTTTCCCGCACTTCTCACATTTATGAATGATGATCCAGCCCTTGCCGCCGCGTTGATCGAGCATCGTCGGACGGAGTAGGCCTCCGCATAAAGAGGCGCGATCACCCGGGCCCTCATGGTCCACATGTTTGGACCAAAGACAGTGCGGGCAGTGGTTGCGATAGCTTCCTTTCTCCAAAGGCTCCACCTGCTTCCTGCAGTTTTCACAGACGAAGGATTCTTGGCGGGCTATAAATACCATACATGGAGAATAGCGGAAATTGATCGCAGACCGCAGGCCGAACGCCTGCTGCTGAAATATGGAGAGGGTTGCACAAATACCACACTATTAGAGCGGTCGTTCGGACCGCGGCATCCTAGGCTGATGCTTAGACATTAAATCTAAAGTGCATGATATCGCCGTCTTTCACAACGTACTCCTTCCCCTCGGCCTTCATCTTGCCGGCTTCCTTGGCCTTAGCCTCACCGCCGAGAGAAACGTAATCTTCAAACCCGATCGTCTCCGCGCGGATGAAACCTTTTTCGAAGTCCGTGTGAATCACGCCCGCGGCCTGGGGGGCCGTGGCACCCTTCGGAATCGTCCATGCTCTGACTTCCTGCACGCCGGCCGTGAAGTACGAGATATAGCCGAGTGCGTCGTAGGCTGCGTGGATCAGTCTGTCCAAACCCGACGACGTGACACCTAATGATCCCAAAAATTCCTTCGCTTCTTCGGGAGAGAGTTCCTGCAAGTCTTCCTCGATCTTCGCGGAGATCAACACGAGCTGATCTGCCGCTGTGAGTCCGAGTTGTTTCTTTAGTTCGTCGATCTTCAATGTCTGTAACTGACCCTCTTCGACGTTCGCCGCGTAGACGATCGGTTTCATCGTGAGGAGGCCGAGCAACTTCGCCACGGGCTCTTCTTCCGGGAGCATCTCGACGGACCGTGCCAATCTTCCTTCGTTCAAAGCCGTGCGTACCTTCTCGCAGACTTGCAGTTCCATTTTTTTGTCCTTATCGCCCAGTTCCGCAGGCTTGCGCACTTTCTCGATCTTCTTTTCGAGCATCTGCAAGTCGGCGAGGAGGAGTTCGGTCTCGATGATGTCGCGGTCGCGCTTGGGATCTACAGATCCTTCCACGTGGATGATATCGCCGCCGCCGAACGCACGCACTACGTGGCAGATGGCGTCCACTTCGCGGATGTGACTTAAGAAGGCATTACCGAGTCCTTCTCCTTTGCTGGCTCCTTTCACGAGGCCGGCGATATCCACGAATTCGATCGCCGCGGGGACGATGCGGTCGGGTTTGACGATGGCGCTTAAGGCCTGCAAACGGGTATCGGGCACTTCCACTATTCCTACGTTGGGCTCGATCGTGCAAAAGGGGTAATTGGCAGCCTGGGCGCCCCTGGTGCGGGTTAAAGCGTTGAAAAGGGTGGATTTGCCCACGTTGGGCATACCGACAATTCCTATTTTTAAAGCCATAAACAAGAGAGAAAAAGCGGGGCGAAGTCCGCCGTAGCCTTAGCGTAGGCGGAAGCATACAGGATCGGCTGTTTGCCCAAGGCTTTTTGGCTTGCAGACGTGGAGAAAATTGTTGACAAAAATGTGAAAAGTAAGTATTTTAGCTCTCCTTACTCCACCCCAGCTCATGAGACGTTTCCTCGCGACGTTGGCGATCTTCCTCGGTCTGCTTGGGTCTACCCCCGTGCCCGTATCCGCTCAATTGAGCGATACGTCGTCCCTTTCCCGCGCCACGGCCGTGGTATTGCTCGTGGAGGGCAATGCCGCGCTGAAAGCCCGGGCTCAGTGGTATGCCGGCCATATGCCGCCTTTGCCGCTGTACTCCGATATCGAAAAAACCTGGTACGCGCCGCATTTGGAAGCCGCGTTCGAAGCGGGCATCCTCAAAGTGGGGGATTCCGGCAAATTCCGCCCCGGTGACCGCATTACGAGCGAAGAAGCCGTGGAATTGGTGAATCGCTACAAAGAACGCATGGATGCCTCCCCGCCCACGGTGATCGCACTGCCGGGCAAGGAGTATTCGAGCTGGTTTTCGGAAGCGCTCACGGTCGCCAAGATCTACAGCATCAAACTCCCCGAGCGCGTGCGCATCGGGCAGCCGGCGTATCGCGGCGAATTCCAGGGCATGATGGCCTCG
>CAYTNJ010000073.1:0-6735 GCA_964439155.1 uncultured Candidatus Peribacteria bacterium
GCCAAATATCCATATTTCGGCCATACGCGTGATGCGGTCGACCGGATCGGTTGAGATAATTGAGACTTGCCAGGACGACAAGACTTCCTTAGACTCCCCGCCCGCATGCTAGTAATCCGCTTCCAACGCACCGGCCGACGCAATTTGCCCGCCTACCGTCTCGTCATCGCCGAGAAGGCGCGCGCCGCGAAGGGTAAGTTCCTGGCCATCGTCGGGCACTACCTGCCCACGCAGAAACCCGCCGTCTTCGTCTATGACGAAGCCGTCATCACGGAGTGGGTCGGCAAGGGCGCCATCCCCAGCGACACCGTCGCCCGTCTTCTTAAGAAGTCCGGCGTCAAGAACATGGAAAAGTACATCGCACGTTATCCCAAGAGGAAGTCCAAGAACGCTCCGGCCGAAGAGCCGGCCGCCGCTCCCGCCCCCGCAGCTCCCGCTGCCGTGGCTGAAGCCCCGGCTGCTCCCGCTCCGGAAGTCGCCGCCGAGACTTCCAGTGACAGCGCGCCCGCGCAGGCGTAACATCACCTCCGCATGACTTCCACCTCTCCAGCGGATATTCCCGGATATGCGTTTTTGCACTACGTCCTTTCGTCGCTTGTAGACGACAAGGATCAACTGCACATCGATGCACGTATCGACGAGCTCGGCGTTTTGCTTACCGTGCGCGTAAGCGACGGCGACATGGGCAAGCTCATCGGCAAGGGCGGCCAAACGGTCAAAGCCCTGCGCACCTTATTGCGCCTGCTCGGCGGCACGTCGCAGCAGCGCATCAATTTAAAAATCTTGGAGCCCGGCGAAGCGGCTCCCCAATAAAAGACATTTTTCGTTCTTTCTTTTTCCCTCCTCCCCAACTCATCCATGCTCCGTGAATTGCTCGAAGAAGGCAGCATCATCGATATCGTCGCCACGTTCATCGCGCTGGCCCTCATCACTGCTAGCTTGCTGTGCTTGCTCTTCCTCATGTGGGGAGGCATCAGCTTCATTCTCTCCGCCGGTAACGAGGAGAAGATCAAAAAGGCCGTCAACACCATCCGCTACTCGATCATCGGCCTCGTCGTCACCTTCATCTCCTTCTTCGCGGTGGCGTGGATCTCCAAGCTCCTCGACATCCCCTTCGAACTCAACTTCTCCACCATCGTCGACCTGATGCAGGAAATCTTTGCGGCGCTGCAGTAAGAAAGAAGCACAATCTTGATCTTCAAATCCCGTCGCGAGGCGGGATTTTTTGTAGATGGTTCTTTTGGGCTTTTCTGTATACTTCAAGCCATGGGCGCCTAGCTCAGTTGGATCGTGGATTCGCTTGCGAATCCGCGTCATCTAAGAACTAACCGCTCGATTCTTCTCTTTTTGCGTTATACTGTTCTTGCTATAGGGCGCCTAGCTCAGTTGGTTAGAGCGACTCGCTTACACCGAGTAGGTCAGGGGTTCGAATCCCTTGGCGCCCACCATTCGACTCACTTCGTTCGCTCATGGTCTCCGCGCTGCGCGCTTCGGCCATTTTTTGATTCAAACCAATAACGCTATTTTCTTTTTAAAAATTGGGACTTGTTCGGCGATCGTGGCCTTATCACTATGCCGGTCAAACTTTTCACCTATGCCTCCATACTCAAAGGCATAAACATCCGGATGTGCCCAGGAACCGCTTTGTATTTGTTCAAGCGCCCAGTCAAAGATTAACCAATCCTGCTGCCTCATTTCATGATGTGATTCCAGCCAGGCCTCCTCTTTATGCTGCCTTGTTCCTGTCATGTGTAATTCCTTTAAACGCTCTGTAGGCAGTCCAGCAATATACTTTTCAAGTGAAATGTTCATATAATGAGAGCTGACACGAGCATGATCGATATCGAGTAGCAGGCCGCATCCTGTCTGACGGATTATTTCCGAAATAGCTCGAGGCTCAGCTGAAAGGCGAAGGAGTCGAAAAGATGCTCGAACTTCGGCATGGTAAGGGTCATTTTCGAGAATGACATTCTCTGCTCCGAATCGCGATGTTACTTCCTGCACGTCTTTGATCAATTTTTCTACAATGTATGACTCATGATCTCTATCTAGCGAAAGAATGGGAATGTGAGGATGGTCTTCACTCGTGGTTTCCAGATGCAGATTGATAAAGCGAGTCTCTGTTGTTTTCAAGGTATCCTCCAATTTTTGCCAGTCAGGTGAAAATCCTTGTGTTCCTGCGTTCAGAGAAAAATGTACGTAAGTGGGCGTTAAACACCGGATTTTCTCCACAAGATCGGACTGGTCGGGACACTTGATTACATCAATGTCGATTTGTCCTTCTTCGAGCAGTTCCAGTGCTTGTGGTGAATAGTTCAATGCAAGTTTCATGAAATGAAAGTTTAGACAGGAGTACCCATTTTAAACAGGGAATGACTTAAACTTGTTTCCCATGATCAATCGAAAGGTCTTATTGCTTCACCTTTTGCTTTTCTTGGGCCTATGAGCCCCTTGCAATCCCCTCCAAACCGCCTAAACTGAGGTGCGTATGAGTATTGTGCTTCTCCTGCAGGCGGTCGTAGCGGTGCTTTTGTGCCTTTCCATCCTCGTGCAGCAAAAGGCTGCGTCGGCGGGGTTGACGGGCGCGGGTACTTCCTCGGCATACGTGCAGCGCAGGGGCGCGGAGAAGGTTCTTTATCAGGCTACGATCGCTCTGTCCCTCGTGTTCGTCGTGATGACGGTCGTGCAGTGGTACCTGTAACGGATGCCCCTCAAGCTTTATCGTTTCATCAACGTGACCGTCCGTAAATACGTGCGCTGGGAGCGCTGGATTTTGTCGGTGCTTTTCGGGTTGTTCCTGCTCAGCTTCGCTGTGCTGTTCTTCCGGTTTTACCGGTCTTCCACCATGTTGGTGCCCTCCATCGGCGGCACGTACATCGAGGGATCCGTCGGGGAATTGCAGCCGCTCAACCCGTGGTTCACCGTGCGTAACGACGTCAATCGCGACATCGTGTCGTTGGTGTTCGCGGGATTGCTGAAATATAACCCCCAGACCAAGAAGATCGAACCCGACCTGGCCACTTACCAAATGTCCGCGGATGGCAAAGTCTATACGGTTACGCTCAAAGAGAAGTTGCAGTGGCACGACGCCACCGAAGAATCCCCGCATCCGGTGACGGCCGACGATGTACTGTTCACCTTCAAGACGATTCAAGATCCCGTGTTTCCCAATAGCCTTCTGCGCCAGAATTTCAAAGGCGTGACCGTGGAAAAAATCAACGATCGCACGGTGCAGTTCCGCTTGGCGGAGGCTTACAACTTTTTCCCAAGCAACCTAACGCTCGGCCTTTTGCCTGCGCGCGCATTTGAGGGCGTGCCGGTCGATAGCTTGGATCAAACGCTCGATTTCGGCTTCTCCCCCATCGGCGCCGGGCCGTACAAATTGAAATCGATCGTGCAGACCGACTTAAGCTCGGAAGTGACGCTTGAAAGATTTGAGCGCGACATGGAGCCCCAATACCTTTTGGAGCGCATCGTGCTGCGCATTTTCTCCGATTACCCGACGCTGCTTTCGGATATTCGCAATTTAGACGGCATCCGTCTTGCGCCGCATACCGAACATGGTGAAGCCGCCGTGCCGCGCAGGTTCATGGAGCGGTCTTACTCTCTGCCGCAGTACGTGGCGTTGTTTTTTAATCTCGATCGCAAGACGCTGCAGGACCCCAAACTGCGCCTGGGCCTTCGCCTGGGCACCGATAAAAAAGATATCGCCGACTCCATCGGCGAATCGACGATCGTGGATACGCCGCTGCTCGAAATCGATGTGTCGGATTGGCGGTATCAATTCGATGCCAACGCCGCCCAGGGGTCGCTGTATGAGTCGGAGTGGTACTTCCCCGAAAAGATCCGCTTGCAGCGTTTGCTCGAGCAACGCGAGGCCAATAACTTGGGTTCTCTCAAGTTGCCGCCTGTGGTGCTGCTCGATACCGGCGCCGTGCTGCCCTTTTCCGGTACCTACGGCGCGGGCTCGCGCGACTTGAAGGCCAACGGCATCCCCGTGCAAACCAATCCCACCGCCACGGGTTCGTGGGCCGCGGCATTGCCGACAGCGCGCGGCACGGGGTCGCTTAAGTTGGGCAACAACTTGATCAAACTCACCGACGGCGCCGGAAGAATTTTGGATTCCGCCTACGTGTGGCGCACGGCCGACCCCGTCATGTTCCGCGTCGCCCAGGAGGAGCAGCGCCTGGTGGAATTGTTCGTCGCGGCGAAAGCGCCGGGGGCGCAAACGACGGAGGCCGTGAGCGTGCAGGACTTCTATTTGGAAAACGGTTTCCTTCGCAAGCGGCGCACAACGGACCCCGTCGGCATCCGCGTGAACGACGCCGGCCAGCGCCTGTCTCTCACCCTGCTTACAAGCGACTCCCCTCCCCGCTACCGCGAAGTCGCAGAAAAAATCAAAGAACAGTGGGCCAAACTCGGCGTGCACGTGGGTATCGATATCCCCGACACCCGCGCCGAATTCGAACAAAAGCTGCTCGAGCGCAATTACGACCTCCTCCTCTTCGGTCAGTCGCTGCTCGATAACTTGGATAGCTACCCCTACTGGCATTCCAGCGGCATCCAAAACCTCACGGGCAAGAAGAGCGACCTCAAGATCGATGCCTACAACCTGGCCCAGTATTCCTCGTTTGAGGCCGATTCCCTGCTGGAGACCATCCGCAAAACCACCAAGGAAGACGAGCGCCAGACGTCCCTCAAAAAGCTGAGCGAGGTGCTGAAACGCGATACCCCGGCCATTTTCCTCTACTCCCCGCTTTATACCTTCGCCCAGCGGGAAGATATCCTGGGAGTCGAATTGGGGCACCTATCCCTGCATTCGGACCGGTTTTTGACACTCCACCGTTGGTATGTGAAGCAAGACCGTGTGTTTAAGGAAGGAAAGGGATGGCTCTCGTTTTTCGGGTGGCTGTCAAGTCTTCTTTTGCAACGGGAAGCCGAAAAACCCGTCTGATAGAGTGTGCGATCACTGGCCTTCTAACCATTGACGCACACCTAGTCCTACCGTAGGATCTTTTGGCCCTTCTCACACAATATTATGGAAATACTCCTTCTGGAAGACATCGTCGGCGTCGGCAAGAAAAACGACCTCCTACAGGTCGGTGACGGATATGCTCTGAACTGCCTCCTGCCCCAGCGCTCCGCTCTGGTGGCCACTCCTTTGGTACGCCGCCGCTACGCGGAACTCATCCGCAAGCGCGCCGAAGAACGCGAGACGGAAAAGGCCGCTCAAATGGGCGCCGCCCAGGCTCTCTCGGGCAAGACCGTCAACTTCAAGCGCAAGATCACCAAGACCGGCAAGCTGTACGCCGGCATCACGGAAAAGAACATCGTCGAAGCCCTCAAAGACCAGCACGCAATCGAAGTCCCGGAGGAATCCGTGACGATGAGCGAGCACATCAAGGCTTTGGGCTCGTTCCAGGTAACCGTCAAGCTCGGCGGCCAGGAACTGCCCGTGACCGCGGTGGTCGAAGCGGAGGCGGCGTAAGGCGAAGGATTATCAGGAAATTAGACGCCCTCCTTGTGGGGGCGTTTTTTGGTTCCTCTGGAAAGACGGAGCGTTCTCGTCCACACTAGGGAGCGTCGATCTTTCTCGTGGGCCAGTAGCTTCCACCTTCGCCATCGGGCTACGGTGGACAGGCAGTTGGTTAGATCTTCTTCTTTTCATCATTGTTCTTTGGGCCAGTAGCTCAGTTGGTTAGAGCTCCGGACTTATAAACCGGCGGTCGGTGGTTCGAATCCCCCCTGGCCCACCAATTATTATGAAACGATTCTTGTATATTATTGGCGTTCTACTGATGTCCACACTCATCAGTTTTTCGATTGCTCAATTTTTAAAGCCCTATTTGGAGATGGCAAAGCAAATGACTGATAGCAATTCATTTATGGGTTTTATAGAATTTATGTGGCAATTTCTATTTTTGGGATTCGTGATTGGCGGTGTGATCTTCACAATTCCGAGGAATAAACAAAATCAGGATTATTTGAAATTAGCTGGAATGTTTTGTGTTTTGGGGAGTATTTTTATGGTCGCAAGTATTGGACTTGCTATTGCCGCTAGTACTGCTGGTAATTTTAGCGTTGCTATATTGATTATTACTCAAATCGGATTAACGTTATTTTATGCGGGCATTGCCATTGTCATGATCGAATTGCTAAAGGAATGCTTTCGTTGTGGTCAAAAATTTCTTAAAAATTAATGCTCAATTCTAATTCCCAAATGTGGAAATATTTTATTTATGCCTCATCGATGTCATATTTTCTTGTTATATTAGAAATTTGACGCATTTGATCTATTGTATTCCTACTTCAGAGTTTTATACTCTCCGCATCACGGTCACGCGGTGACCGTGCGCTCATTCTCGTGTGTGGCGAGGGGCGGAAAGTTCAGCGTCTACCGGAGGACATCATGGCAGCTCTCAGGTACAGCATTATGCGTGATTCCAAAAGGGTCGCTCTCTTGAAACTGGCGATGCAGGAAGCTGTGAAGCCTACTGAGCCTCCCAGGCAAAAACGGCTGCCCGCGTATCCGCTCAAGCGGTGCCGGGATGGCTATCTCCTGCAGCTCGACGTGTTCGAGGATCCCCTGGACTGGCTTCGTCGCCTTGGGGCGATGGAGGCAAGACAGGGCTGGGCGGTTCCGCCCGGGTCTCTGTGCGTATCGCGGGTTCACGAGATACGCATGCTGGTGATCGTCAACCCGCTCAAGGCTTCGGCCTCAGCAGTATTGGGCGT
>CAYTNJ010000074.1:0-6656 GCA_964439155.1 uncultured Candidatus Peribacteria bacterium
GTTGAGACGAATCGCCTCGGCCAGCAGGCCATCCTCCACAGCGTGCTCCTCGACGTACTCCTCAATAGCGTGAGTTGCGGCTTCGGCAACGGTGTTGAGGTCGTCGACACGAGCCTGGACCTCAGCGAAGTAGCGTGTGACGATGAGGGCGGGTGGTACGAGGTCCAGCTTGTACTTGACCTTGCTGCGGCCAGTCCCAATCTCGAGGTCGGGCGTCTCCGAGAGTTTGCGGTCCTTGTCCTCGATGGCAGCGCGTGGCTTGGTTGCGGCAGCCCAGCCTTCGTTCATGATGAGAAAGACATCGTCGTGCATGCTGCTGTGCCAGTAGCTCATGAGCTGCTCGTACACGTCGTACTCGTCGAGGAGTGGTGTGGACTTGAAGCGAGCCAGCAGGTCGTCAGCAATCGCGGCGATGAGCGTGCCAGGTCGGGTATCGGGGCTGATGCCGACCAGGGTCTGACGGTGTGCGTCGAACCACTCGGCGGTCCGGTCGCGGACGACAGCGGCGAACTTCTGGAACTCGAGCGAGTTGAGGATGACCTGCTGAACCTCACTCGGGTCCACTGCCAGGTCAAGGTAGCCAGGTCGGTTCGGCTTGAAGAGCTGCGAGCGCAGCTGCGGAAAGGCATCCCAGTACTGGCCCAAGGCGTCGATGTCTCGCTCTGGGATGCCGCCGTGGACGTGCGCATGGAGATCTTGGAGGTCCTCCGGCTCAGACGAGTCGATGTAGCGAGGGATATTTAGGTTGAAGTCATTCTTTGGATCGGCGATCTCGCTGGTCGGCACCATGCGTGAGTAGCGGTCGATCTCAGTGTGCCTATTGAACACATCGACGATCTTGTGGATGTCCTGGCTGCGGAGCCGATTCTTAGGACCATCTTTCAGAAATCCCTTCGATGCATCGACCATGAAGATGCCGGTCCGCGCTTGGGCGTTCTCCTTGTCGAGCACGAGGATGCATGCCGGGATCCCGGTCCCGTAGAAGAGGTTCGCTGGTAGCCCGATGATCCCCTTGATGTAGCCGCGCTCAATTAGGGCCTTACGGATCGTGGCTTCGGCGTTGCCCCTGAACAGGACGCCGTGCGGGAGGATGACTGCCGCCTTGCCAGTGCTCTTGAGGGACTTGAGTATGTGCAGGAGGAAGGCGTAGTCGCCGTTCTTCTCGGGCGGTCGGCCGAACTCGAAGCGGCCGTAGTCGTTCTCTAGGCCGTTACTCCAGGACTTCACCGAGAACGGTGGGTTAGCGACGGCGAAGTCGAAGGTACGGAGCTGGACGCCGTTGAGGAGCTGAGGGCTGGTGATGGTGTCGCCCTTCTTGATCTCGGCGATCTCGTTGCCGTGCAGGATCATGTTCATCTTGGAGAGAGCCCAGGTGGCGTTGTCCTTCTCCTGTCCGTAGATGGTGATGCCGTGAGGTGCTTCATCGGCAACCTTCAGTAGCAGTGAACCCGATCCGCAGGTGGGGTCATAGACAGTCTGGTCTTGTTTGGTGTTCGGCCCGAGGCCAACGACCTTGGCCAGTATTCGTGAGACTTCGGCCGGCGTGTAGAACTGTCCCTTGCTCTTGCCGGACTCGGTTGCGAAATGCCGCATCAGGTACTCGTAGGCGTCACCCAGGAGGTCGTCGCCCTCGGCCCGGCTGCCGCGGAAGTCCAGGTCGGAGAAGATCGAGACCAACTTGGTGAGCCGATCTTGCATCTCCTTGCCCTTGCCAAGCTTCTCCTCGTCGTTGAAGTCGGCCTGGTCGATGACCTTCTGGAGGTCGTTGGCCTCAGCGAGCTTGGCAATGATCTTGTTGATCTTGTCGCCAATCTCCTTGTCGCCCTTTAGTGCGATCATGTCGTCGAAAGACCCGCCGGGTGGCACATCGATCAAGCTGTTCTGTTCAGACTTGGCCTTGTCTGAGACGTATTTCACGAACAGCAACGTGAGGATGTAGTCCTTGTACTGCGAGGCATCCATGCCTCCGCGCAATTCGTCGCAACTCTTCCAGAGCGAACTGTAGAGGTCGGACTTTCTTAGGACCATTGTGACAACCTTCGGCCTGACATCGAGTTAGAAGAAGACAATTCGTGGGACGTAGAGTTCATCATGAGTAACTGCAATTATACGTCAATTTGCAATAAGAGGCTAGAATGACTTGTTGCCTCCCTCATAGGTATCGACTCGTTGTGACACGTGCTTCTTGGCCTCCTTCTGATGCCAGCTTGGGAACGCGATTAGCCTGACACCTCGTGGAAAAGAAGCACATCATTCTGGGGCATGAGTACGCGATCCGCGAACCTCCCACCCCTGGCGCAGAGTTGCAGCACGTGAAGATCATCGCGCACATCAGGCGTGACCATTGGCGGGCGGAGTGGATCGAGCCCAACCCTGGCCTCGTCGACTTCGTGCGCTCGGCCAGCATCATCGTGCCCTGGAAGGAACGCCGGGCGTTCTTGCGCGACGAGAAGCTCGCTGAGGAGCTGGCTCGCTTCAACAGTCGGACCTTCCCCGGCGATAACCACCCGGTGGCCTCCGCAGTCGGCGAGATCTTCGACTGCACAGCAGAGGGCTGCGTCTTCTGGCACGGCGAGCTTCGTGTTGCACCCGAGAGCCTGGAGCGAATATCCGCACGGGCGGGAGTGCCAGTGCCCACACACCCAAGTGGATACGTGGACCGACATGGCGAGCTGCACCTGCCCTACGTCTGTGCGGTGGAGCTGGCACAGGCGTTCGCTGCGGCGGAGCCGCGAACCGTGCTGGACCCGATCGAGGTACAGGAGCGGAAGTGGCGTGAGGGGCTCCGCACGCCGGGGCGGGAGTACATGGCAGACCTACTAACTGACTGGCGAGGACAGTGGGCGCTGGTTCGTCAGTGGGCAGGACACGACCAGGCCGTCGCTGCTCGGGAAGAGCGAATTGAGGAGCTTGAGCGCATGCTGGTTCAGGTCTTGTGGGACCTGCGCCGCCCTGATGTCGATCCGCTGCGAGTGGCGGATCGTATCAGTCGAGCACTCGGCCACCGTTGACTCGCCAGAGCCGACGTCTGCTGCAAGTAGGTTGATGAGGTGGCAGCCAAGAAGGTCGAAGACGGGATGCGTGACGACCGGTGGTCGCCGAGGCATAGCGGCAAGCGATGATGTCGGCCGCTGACCTGGCTGAGGCACGGCGCCTGGTGGACGAAGCCCTCAAGAGCTTCCGACGAGTTGATGAGGAGCTGAGCGAACCGGGCGAATCCATAGAACTCATCCGCGAGGAATTTCTTGCCGTGCAGGCGATGATGTCCAAACTTGCGGTACTTGTGGAGAGCTCCACTGAGCCGGAGCGCAACGTCCTGACAGCGGCCACTAGCTGCTCGTCGTCGGTAGTTCGCGGATTGACCTGGGTGCCGGGCGATCCACCGGTGACGCCAGAGGCTGCAAGAGGCGCCGTGAGAATGTGGATGCCAGGTGCTCGTGAGAACCTCAAGCGTCTGTTGGAAATCTGGTCGGAGACTGCGCCCGACTGACATCTCCTGCTCCCGACTACGGGCAGGGTTCCTTGAAGCCACTCTTCCGAGGGTACGGTTGTCCGTATGGCAGCCAAGAAGGTCGAAGACGGCATCCGCAACTACCTCGAATCGCTCGGGCAGAGCAACAAGCCCGTGGTGGATCGTGAGGCGGTCAAGGCGTTGAAGGCCCAGATTCGCAGTGAATCGGACATCATCAACAAGGCCAAGCTTCTTTCCGAGCTTGAACGCGAAGAAGTTGGCCGCGTCCCGGACCGCTCAGGTGACGAGGCGGTGTTCGTGGCCGAGGCGAAGACTTGGGCCGAAGACGCCGGAATCACGGTCTCGGCACTCCAGGCGCTGGGCGTGAGCGATGACGTGCTCAAGCAAGCTGGGTTCGACATCAAGGTGCCTGGCTCTGCTGGAGCCGGCTCTGGTGGTCGCTCCAGCCGCTCGGGTACCCGCGCGCCAGCCATCCCACTCGATGAGGTGGCGGCAGCTGCTCGGAAGCTCGGCTCAGGCTGGAAGATCACCGACCTGGCCGCTGCACTTGGCCGGGAGCCCATGACAGTGCGCAACTACGTCACCAAGCTCATCGAGCAGAAGAAGATCGCTGACCTCGGCGACGACCCCAAGCACGATGGGCGTGGCCGGGCTCCGAAGATCTACGGAGTGAAATGATCTGCGCCCTGGTTCAATCTTCTTGACTGGATGCATCCAGAAAGCCGTTGGCCTGCTGGACGAGTTCGTACAGGTTGACTCCGAACTCCGTAATCGACCACTCGGCCGAGGGTGTTGTCGTGACATGTTGGGGTCTTAGGTTCTCGATCCCCTCAATCCGTCCCTTCCAGTCCGGTGCGTGAAGCACCGCGGCACCATGTCGCTGGAGGGTCGCTAGTAGCGCATCCATGCCGTCCGCAAGATGTGGAAGGCCATCCTTCTGCCACTGGGGCGGAGAGTTTCGACGCGAGATGGAACTAGCGGTGTGGCGCCCGGCCTGTAGATGTCGGGGTTGCGTGCTAGTGGGTATGCCGAGCCTGGACGGGTACAAGTGCCGGAGCACCTCGAGGTGTGGCGCCTCGATGTCGGCCAAGGCATCAGCGTATAGGAGGTGAAGATCAAGCTCAGCAGGCTCCTCGGTGAGCGCTGCAGATGCCAGCACGTCTGCCAAGGCATAGAGCTTCTCGGTTGCGATGGCCCGGGCGCCGGCCTCCATGGTCCTGCCGAACACTTCAGCATGCTCATCGGATGAGGTGAGGCGGGCCTCGAACTCTGTGGATGAAAGCCCCGAACGCCCTACTGCTTCACTGAGCATGGTCGCGGCTCGTTTGTCTCGGCGGTTCAGTGCCTTCACAAGCATTCGGCCAGCCATGTCGCCAGCTTCCACGCCAGTGAGCGCAACTACCGGTCCGAACGGGGCACCGGCGAGCCCGCCGAGAATACGACTCGCCGCAAGTATCGGAAGTCGATCATCTTGATCCTGCTCGGAGTCCACGACTGGATGGTACGTCAGTGGTGTGACAGCAGTGTGCTACTTCGTGTACGACTTGATGGCCTGGACGACCTTGCCTTCGTCTTTGAGGTTCTCCCAGAAGGAGACTTGATCTCGGTCGATGAACATCTCGTCATCGGGACCATGCAGTTCCTCGCCAAGCTTTATCAGCTGTGGCTCGACGGCTTCGTCTTCGGCTGGAGCCTCCTCCGGCTGGATCTTCTGGGTGACGTTGACGTAGTAGATCTCGGTCAGGCGGAGGGTGTCTGCATCGGCGGCAGTCAGCTTGCCGAAGTAAACTTGACCGTTGTTCATGAAGACTGCCTGGTAGCGACTACCGTCGACACCGGTGACGCCAGCAGGCTGTGTGCTACTGCTGTACATGAAGCCTGCGCCTGCCAGTACGACGATGGCCGCGAGGGCGATAAGGGCTAGCACGAGGTAGCGAGAGCGACTGGTCTCGCTGGTCGCCGGTGCTGTGGGTCGCTGCACGGTTGCTGCCGAAGGTAGTCGGCTCGCTGTCGGGCGTTGCTGTCTTTGATTGTTGTTAATTTGATCCATAGAATCCTTTCTGTTGATTGTTGGCTACATGGTTTGGGTTTCACCTACTGAGCAACCCAGTAATTGAAGGTGTAACTGGTACTCGGCGCGGGGGCATTGAGGACTCCGATCGAGAATGATGTGGTTGACGTGTCAAGCTCGTAGCTGCCTAGACCTGCGGCGTTGGCACCGCGTGGAGTCAGAATGACCCGTGGCGCCGCTCCGAACGAGCTGCCGAAGGTGATGACCGCCAGCTTGCCACCCGCAACGCCGCTAGCGCCCGAGGTGATGGTGATGGTTCCAGAGGTATCGTTGCCGCTGACGCTGGCAGAACAGCCCGTGCCACAAGCTGCCTGAGGTGTAGCACCAGTTGAACCCGCGAGGTTGGCCGTGACAATGTGGCCATTCACCGTAAGCGTGCCGGTAACTGATGCTGATCTGACAAACAAGTCTCCACTGACAGCGATGCGGGCTAGCACGGTGCCTGTCCAGCCCTTTGCTTGTAGCAGGTCACCGGTCTGATCCTGTATCGCCTGAGACACGATGGTGTGATGACCTAAGTCAGCAGCCCTGGCATAGACAGTCGCACCACCACCTGGGTTTCCATTGATAGCAAACGTTCCGGCGGTGGCATCGTACGCAACTTTGTTTGACGTATTCACGGAACCCTGTACGACGAACCAGCCGCTGGCGTTCTTTCCAAGGTCGTAACCGTTGGCGTGGCTGCCTTGATCAAACCGAACGAACTTCGTTGATACGCCCGATCCAGCTAGCCGAATACGCGTAGCGTTGGAGGTGTCTGACAGCACGAGTGTTCCGTCGGGCCCAAATGTCGTAAGTGCTGTTCCCGAGGAGTTCTGAAGCTGCAATAGGTCGCCGGTCTGCCCCGAGGCACCGCGCACCACCAGACCAACTTGTGAAGCACTGGTATTGGCAACGGCCAACTGGCCCAGGCCGGAGGCCGTACCAATACTGACCTGGCCATCATGCCCAACACGCACACGTTCGGCATTTGAGGTTGAGATTCGTACCACAGAAGGTGCGCCAACATGTGATGAAAGAATATGAATGTCTCTCGGTGCGGTGAGCTGCATACTTCCTGCGGCATAGCCACTGCGCAACGTAAAAGTGGCTCCGCTTGAAGCTATCTCAGAA
>CAYTNJ010000075.1:0-4863 GCA_964439155.1 uncultured Candidatus Peribacteria bacterium
CGCAAGGTGCCCGTGGTCACCCAGGAGGACGAGGACGTCTCGAAGGGGGTGATCACGATTAAGCGAACCATCAGTGAGCGCATGGACCTGATCGTCCGGACGGTCGATGCGCGGGGTGTGATCCGGACGCATTCCTCGGGAGGAGACGATGAAAACGCTGGAGCAAATTGAAGAAGCCCTGTCCACCATCTGCATCCGTCTGGTAGTGGACAAAGGTCTAACCGACATGCAAACCGCTTCCATTGCGGGAGCCGTGGCCGCGTTGTCCTGGGCAGCCGACAACGCCAACGCGGACGCCCTCGAGGCGCTCCTGGGTGGCAAGCCGATCAGGCCCACCGACGGGAAGGGTCCGCAGGAGGCGCTCGCCAAACTGAAAGCATCACTCGAGGTCGCCCGGGACACCCTGGGCGTTTAGCGCAGTTCCAACCCTCACCACAAAGGAGACGAAAGTGAACCCAACGGTCAATAAGCAGCAGCTCCTGGAGACGCTCAGGAAGAACCGGGCGCGGCACATCGAGATCGTGAAAGAGGCGAAGATCGGCTACGCGGAGACGGCCAATCGCCTGCTGCAGGAACGGCTGGGCATGTTCAACGGTGGCCATCTTCCCGACCTCCGTTTCGACCTGGTCACGCCCAAGGACTACACCGCCGAGTACGACGCGGTGATCGCCATGCTCGAATGGAACAAGGCGGAGGAGATCGAGCTGTCGAGCGGCGAGTTTCACGTGTACGTGCTGGACAAGTGGAACTGGCGGGGAGACTTCCTGCACTCCAACGCCAGCTACTCCGGCGCGGCGTCCCTGCAGCTTTCCGCGGAGCGATAACGCATGACCGCCCACTACGTGACCCTCCGCTCCACCGAAGAACACCGCCAGTTCTCAATCCGCTGCAACCGGCTGGCGAAAACTCAGCCATCGCCCGGCACAGACTGGGGCGGCGAGCTGTACTTCGTCAGTGGGGCCGGCACGTCGACGGCGATCAAGGCCCTGGCGGCGACGCTTAACTCGCGTCGTCCGCTGGGGCTGTTCGTCGACGGGATGCGACCGGCCAAGCCTAACGGCGAGCCCCGGCCCAGTCTCTACGTGGCCACCACGGGCCTCGGGTACACCGTGCTGCGTCAGCGGCTCGGTCTCGACCAGTGGCACCTGATGGCCTGGACGAAGGATTGGAAGTTCATGCCCCAGGACACCGACCAACACCTGTGGGCGATTCTCAAGAGCGAGAACTATACAACGCCGCTGCTCCGCGCCTGGATGCCGTACATCCGGGGCCGGCTGAAAAGCCGGGGGTATCTCAAGGAGCTGGAATGTCACCGCGCTACGTGCCTCATGCTGTACGCTCCGCCCGTTAAGCTGGACGAGATCGTGAGCGAGGGGGTCGCGGCGGGGGAACTTAGACTGGAGGAAGCATGAGACCCAACTGGTACGTGCTCAACGACGACCACACCACGACGCCGCTAGAGGAGCCGATCGACTACGCGGCGATGGACACCGACATCGACAAGCGTCGCGTCGCAGTTACCACCATCGGCGAGGCGTGGATCAGCACGGTGTTTCTTCGGCTGGACCACAGCATGGGCGACGGTCCGCCGATCTTGTTTGAGACGCTCGTCTTTGGCGGCGAGCACGCCGATCACATGCAGCGCTACGCCACCTGGGATGAGGCCGTTGCGGGCCACGCCGAAGTGGTCAAACTTGTCCGGGGCACATGGAAAGGACGGTTCTGGAAATGCTTGAAGGATGCACCTGCAACGCTGGCCACGCACCTTGCTCGTTTTGCACCAGCCTGGCGAGCGAGGAAGAAGCCTATCACTTCTCCAACGGCGGCATCGCGGGACTAAGGGCCTACCGCGAGTCGCTGCTGGTGAAGCCCGCACCGACGAACGACGGCAGTCCGCTGGCCCAGGTCGGCGACCTGTCCGACTACCTGGGATCGTACGGGAAGATCCTCACCGAGCGGATCACCGCGATCGCCCAGCCGTTGCACGACCCGACGAAAGACCTGGTCGAGTGCGCGGCCTTGCTCCGCAGTCCGTACCCGGCGCAGACCCACGTGATCACCGCCGGGGTGCGGGCCCTGCGGAGCCAGAAGGCGCATTGGGTGGTCGGTGAGATCGGCTGCCTCGGTGGCGAGACGACGATCTTCGATCCCGTGCTGCGTCAGTATCGACGCATCGACGAGATCAAGGAGCCCTTCCACGTCTGGGCGTACGACGGGGAGCGCCGCGTTATCGCGGCTGCTCTGCCGCCTTTCGTAAAAGGACGCCGAGATCTATTCCGGGTACACCTGTCCAACGGTTTGTCTTTTGTTTCGACGAACCACCACCGCGTCTTGACCGCTTCCGGATGGCGTCCGGTCGCTCAGCTCGCTCCCATCGATCCTTCATTCGCTGCAATCCGTCAGTGGACCAGACTGGAACGCGACCAGCGAGGGTGGCTGCCAGGTGATGACCGTTCGTCTGATACACGACCAGATTGCCTGGGTCGTTGTTCAGGCCATTGTCGTCCTTGTGATGAACGACCTCCTTGGGTGACAGAAAGCGCCCAAGAATGCGCTCTGCAATCAGGCGGTGCTCGCGAACATAGTTGTTTCGACCTCGGCACGATGGATGACCTGGTGAGTAGATCAACACGTAGGTCTTGCGATGGATCTTTCGACCGCCCCTCCAGCACCCGTTCGCAGCGCCTGGATTTGACCGCGATCGCATTTGCACACCACTTTTCAGGAGGACGCGGCGCACCTGCAGGTAGTGCTGCTGGATGTGTCCTGCAATCCGACTCAGGGACCAGCCGTCGCCGTACCAACGGACCATGTCATCAACCGGCCAGTCGATCCGCGTTTGAGTCATGCCTGGTGTCTCCGTTCGGAAGTCTGTTCGTGGTCAAAATCGAGCACGTTCGCCATGACGTGTACTACGATTTCACGGTGCCGTTTTACCACAATTACGTGCTTGCGGAAGCCGTCCACCACAACTCTGGGAAGACGCTCCTGGCTCAAGGTATTGCACATACCCACGGGGCTGGAAAGCCGTACCGGGCTCTAACATTTTGCCCGCCGCACCTGGCCGCCAAGTGGGAACGCGAGCTGCACGAGACGATCGCCAAGGTCGACATCACGCAACTCGAACGCTACACCGACGCGGCCCAGCACGACTGGCACGCGAAGCTCAAGCGGCCGCACTGGTTCATCGTCACCAACACGATGGCCAAGCTGGGGCAGCCCTGGAAGGCCGTGTACGACGCCGGGTCGCGTAAGCATCCCGGCATCCGCCGCTGCCATGAGTGCCTCTGGGCTCAGATGAAGAAGGATCCCGACGGCTTTATGATCCCCGTGGAGGACAAGGACTTCGAACGCAAGCGGCGCTACTGCGAGAACTGCGGGACGCCCTTGTGGACCTGGGTCAATCAGTTCGACCGCTGGCCGATCGCCGACTACCTGCACACCAAGGCCCGCGGCTGCCTCGACTACCTGGTCCTCGACGAAGTCCATGAGTGCAAGGGAGACGATACCGAGATCGCCACGGCCATGAGCCAGTTGGTCTCGGCCAGCAAGAAGGTGATCGCCCTCACGGGTACGCTCCTGGGCGGCCAGGCGGATCACGTGCGGTCGCTGTTGTTCCGCATGAACGCCAAGACCCTCCGGCACGAAGGCTTCACCTGGGAGCAGCACACGGCCTTCTCGGAGAAGTACGGGCGGATCGAACGGGTGGTCACGGAGAAGCGGGAGCGGGGCTACTCGCTCAAGACGGGCCGCGGCATCAGCGCCAAGACGGTGAAGCGAATTCGGCCAGGGGTGATGCCCAGCCTGTACGCCAACCACCTGATCGGCATGTGCTCGTTCCTCCGCCTGGAGGACATCGCCGATCACCTGCCTCCGCGGCCGATCGACGAAGTCTACACGGTCCCGATGGACAACGAGCTGCACGATGAGTACAAGCGCGTCGAGGAGGCGCTCACCTCGGCCGTGAAGGTGATGCTGGCCAAGCGGAACACGAAGCTGTTAGGGACGATGCTGCACACGCTGCTGTCGTACCCCGATCGGCCGTGGGACTTTGGCGAGATCGGCTACTGGGACATGCCGGATGAAGCCGACGGCCCACGGGCCAACGTGGCGCCGGTCTGGGTCAGCGTGGTTACTCCAAAGAACCTCTCGCAGGAGTGCCTCCGCAACAAGGAGCGGAAGCTCAACGAGATCCTGATCGAACAGAAGCTGGAGAACCGGCAGAGCTGGGTCTACTGCAACTACACCGATCGCCGCGATACCATCCCACGCCTGGAGCACGTGGTCCACGAGGCGGGGATCCGAACGAAGGTGCTGCGGTCGAAGGTGCCGACCCGGTCCCGCGAGGACTGGATCGGCAAGGAAGCTCCGGGCACGCCGTGCATGATCTCCCATCCCATGCTGGTCCGCACCGGATTGGACTTGTTCGATCGCGGCGGGCGGTATAACTTCCCCACGCTGATCTGGTACTCCACGGGGTACGACCTGTTCACCTTGCGGCAGGCCAGCGGCCGGGCCTGGCGGATCGGTCAGACGGAGCCGTGCCGGACGATCTACCTGGCCTACGAGGGCACGATGCAGTGCCGGGCCTTGTCGATCATGGGGCAGAAGTTGGTGGCCAGCGAGAGCATCGAAGGGAAGTTCTCCACCGAAGGCCTGGCGGCGCTGATTGGTGACGACATGTCGATGGAGGTGGCGCTGGCCCGTTCGCTGGTTGCTAAGTTGGAGGAAGCCGACGTTCGCACGGTCTGGCAGCGCGAGGCTTCCCGCGTGATCCAGACCGTACCGGAGCCGCTGCGACGGACGCTGCGGCCGAACAAGCAGATGCGCCAACTGGCGCTCTTTAACTAGGAGCACACGATG
>CAYTNJ010000075.1:4963-6615 GCA_964439155.1 uncultured Candidatus Peribacteria bacterium
GACGCCCAAGCCGCGGCGATCAAACGCTACTTCGCCTACAAGGAGGAGGAGTGGAACACCGCGGCCGGCAGTAAGTACACGCTGGTGATGCCGCTGTTCAAAGACGTCAAGGTCTCGGGGCGCAACGTCGACTTTGGCAAACGCCCGGCGGCTGGGACGCTGATGGGCCGGGTGCGGAAGGGGGACCAGATCATCGTCGCCAAGACGGACCGGGCCTTCCGTTCGATCCTCGATCAGCTCCAGACGATCGAGATGTTCGACAAGGCCGGGGTGACCATGCACTTCGTCGACGTGAACATGGATACCTCGACCTGGCAGAACAAAGCCTTCCTGTCCCTGATGGGCATCTTCGCCCAGATGGAACACTCGCGGATGGTCGATCGCACCAAGGAAGCGAACGAGATCCGCAAGTTCATCAAGATGAATCCCAACGCCGTGGCGCCGCCCGGCTGGCGGTTCGTGTTCCAAGGCGAAGGTCGCCCACGGCAAGCCAAGCAGGACCACGAGACGCGAGCGGTCGCCAACCGCGTGTTCAAGCTGGCCCTGCAAGGCTTCTCCGATGAGGAGATCAAGATGATCGCCCGCCGCGAGGCTTGGAGCGTTCCGCACCGGCGTAAGGTGTCACGCGGGGCGTGGAGCGTGGCCTACATCGAGAAGCTGCGACGGGCGGCCACGTACGGGTTTCCGATCAGCGACAAGGAAGCGGAGGGGAAGCTCGAGCTGCCCGTGTTCGAACTGGAGGAGGGAGACGAGCCGGTAATGCCCGGCGGGACGATCTTTCAACCTGACCTTTACCCGGCGGCGATGCCGCTGAGACCGGAGGACGTGTGATCAATCTCATCGGACTGAATATCATGCTCTGGCTGTACGTGGCAGCCGTCACTTTCGCCTACGTCTGCGGCCGCTCAGATGGGGCTAAGGCGGCGTTCCAGTCGATGGGGCGACGGGACCTGGCCGACCGCCTCCCTTGATCTCCATCAGCTCCCGCACATGGCGCAGCTCGGCCATGCCCATCTGGTAGCGCATCTCCTCCAGCTCCTTGGCGGCCTTGAACTGGGTCTCGATCTCGATGTTCTTTTCGTGCTGGGCGGCGATCGTCGTGGCGGCGATCGTCGCCTGGCCGTCGATCTGGTCCACCCGCTCCTCCAGGCTCACGTGGCGGTCCTTCCAGGGTTGCATGGCCAGGCCGCCCACGGTGGCGGAGATCGCTAGCACGAGGCCGCAGGCGGACAGCATTACCGGCCAGTTGGCCTTGCCGCTGCCGGCCAGCGTGGTCTGTAGGGTGGTGATCGCCGCGTTGACCTGGTTATTCTGGCGGTCGATCACGTCGTACTGCCGCTGCAAGGCTTCCGACGTGCTCTTGGCCATGCGATCGAAGCTAACCGAGAGGCCCTTAATGTCCTCGTCTAGGCCCTCGACGATGCTCTCCAGGCGAGAGACCCGCGGCTCGATATGTACGTGCGGCGGCGGCTGAGTGTGCGTGTGTGTGCGTCCTGCCATCTCCCCGGTGCCCCCAGGTTAAGAAAAAGCCCCACTCGCGCCGGTCTGAGCGGCAACTGACGAGTGGGGCGGTGCGCTTCATGCGTGTGGGACGTGTGGATTACCAGCGGCCGCAGCTATTGAACGTACTAAACGTCGAGAATCCGCCGTAA
>CAYTNJ010000076.1:0-6602 GCA_964439155.1 uncultured Candidatus Peribacteria bacterium
CGTTCAGCTGTACTTCTTCTCGCAGTTTCGGCGGGATGGCGACCGTCAAAAGCTTGAGCGGCAAGCGCACTTTGAGGGATTTCTCCGAGCGGATTTTCAGTCCCAGCGATACGACGGAGCGCAGCAGGCGCGTCTTTTCCAGGAGTCTCGTTTCTTGTTTGTCCAACGGGCGCGATTGAGGCCAGTCGGTTAAATGCACCGAGCCGTGCGGTTCGGGCGCCAGGTTCAAGTAGATGGCATCCGTCACGAAAGGGCAGAACGGAGAAAGCACGCGGCACACCGTGAGTAGCACGTCGTAGAGCGTGGTGAGTGCATCCAGGCGATCTTGCTCGTGGTCGCCCCCGGCTGCCTCTTCCGTGTCGCTCGCTCCTTTGCCCGCGAACCTGCGGCGCGACAGGCGGATGTACCAGTTGGTGAGCATGTCGATGGAGGCATGAATCTCGCTGCAGGCCGACGACAAATCGTACGCGTCCAATTGCTCCGTCATGCGGTTTACCAGATCCTGTGCCTCGGCGCGCATGGCTTTGTCGAGCGGATGATTGGACACGTGAGGCGCCGTGACGGGCGTAAATTCCCCCGAAGGGGCCCCTTTGGGGGCGGCGTTGGCGTAGGTGACGAAGAATCCGTACGCGTTCCACAGCGGCAAAATCACCGCGCGCACGGTCTCGCTCACCACGTTCTCCGAAAAGCGCAGATCTTCCGCGCGCACGGCCGGTGAACTCATGAGCGCAAAACGCAGCGCATCCGCTCCGTGGCGGTTCACCACTTCCACGGGATCGGGATAGTTCTTGAGGCGCTTGCTCATCTTGCGTCCGTCATCGGCCAGCACGATGCCGTTCACCACCACGTTGCGGTAGGGCGCGCGATCAAACAAGATCGTCGAGAGCACCATGAGCGTGTAGAACCAAAGTCTCGTCTGGTCTACACCCTCCGCGATGAAGTCCGCAGGAAAGCCCGGGGGCAGCGCATCATCACTGTCCTCTGTCCTCTGTCCACTGCCCACTTTGAACGGAAAATGCGACTGTGCGTAGGGCATCGAGCCGCTCTCAAACCAGCAATCGAGCACTTCGGGGATGCGGCGCGAAAAGGGCGTGAGGGTTTTTTCCGTCACGGAACAGTTGAGGATGGGGCGCACCGCCGCTTCACGGAAGGCGAGGTTATCGATGAGCGTTTCCATCGCGCGGATGGTGCCGCCGTGACACACGACGAGCACCTTTTTGCCGGCGTACTCCTTGAGCAAGCGCTCCGCCGCGCGTTCGACGCGTGCGCAAAAAGCCGAGAGCGATTCACCACCCGTCGGCGTGGCCGGATGAAACGAGAGATGCAGGCCTTCGACGTCGGACGGATGCTCCGCGAGAATGTCGTCCTCCGTTTTGCCGCTCCACTCGCCGCAGTCGCGTTCTCGCAGTTCGTCCCAAAACGCGTCGATCGGTTGCCCGAGCGCTTGCGACAACGCTTCGGCCGTCGCCTTTGCTCGCCCCAAGGGAGAGCATACGATCGCGTCGAAGCGCTGGCCTTTCAACTGTGCTCCCAGTTCCTGCGCTTGCGTTTTTCCTTTCTCGCTCAGCGGCTTGTCGGCATTGCCGCCCTGCACGAGTTTCTGCGCGTTCCACTCGGTTTCCCCATGGCGCACCAGCGTGAGCGACACGACTCCTTCCTTGCCGCCGGAGGTCCACTGGATGTCGTCCACCACTTCCTTGTGCAGATCGAGCGGCAACTGCTTGTCATGATCCCAGTGGAACGAAGGCCCCTGCGCGTTGCCCGTTACGTCCTGTGCCGCAAGCTTGTCGTGCGGCTGCCCGGTGAAGAACCTGCGCACATGCAGCACGGGGTCCGCATGCGTGACCACCACCACGTGTTCGCTCCTGTGACGCGGCAACATCTCCTGCAAAAATTCCCGCACGCGCGCGAACACCTCGTCTCCTTTTTCCATGCCCGGGCGGTGATAGATGCTTTCAAATGTCGGGCGCGCCGCCTGCTCCTCGCGCTGGTTTTTGAGGAATGCCAAATCACTGAAGTCATAGGTTTTTCCTTCGTACTCCGGGCCGAATTGGATTTCCTGCAGCCGCTGATCCACGATCACTCGCGCGCCCGTGGCTTTGGCGATCGCCTCGGCGGTTTCGCGCGTGCGGGCGAGCGGCGAACAATAGATGACGTCCACGGTTCCCTGCGCGAGCCTCTTGCCTGCGGCTTCCGCCTGCTTTTTGCCAAGGTCGCTCAAGCTGGAGCCGGGCACGAGGCCTTCGTACACGTTCTTCGTGTTGTTCTGGCTTTGGGCGTGCCGCAGCACCGTCACCTTGGTAAAGCGCAGCAGCTTGCGTGCCATCAGGTCGTCCTTCGAGCCGATCACCTCCAACTCGCCGTCTTTGCCGGCTCTCCACACGGGGAGCGGCGTGCCCCAGTAACGGTTGCGAGAGATCGCCCAGTCGCGGGCACCTTCCAGCCATTTGCCAAAGCGTCCGTCGCGCAGGTGAGAAGGCATCCACTCCGTGCTCTTCGCGTGCTCGAGTAATTTGGGTTTGATCTGCTCCACGCGCACGAACCACGAAGTCGTCGCATAATTCAGCAGAGGGGAGTCGCACCTCCAGCAGTGCGGATAGGCATGCTTGTAGGAAAGGGTTGCGAAAAGGTTGCCGTGCTTCTTCAACCACTCCGCGATTTTTTTATCGCTGGCCGTGGGTTCGTCCTTTGCCTTCACTTCCATGCCGGCGAAGTCGGTGACTTCCTTGATGAAGTGTCCGTCCATCGTCACGTGCTGCAACATGGCCACCCCCTCGCGCTTGCCCACGGCAAAATCATCGTCACCGAACCCCGGCGCAATGTGCACGATGCCGGTGCCGTCTGTGGTCGTGACGAACTCTCCGGCAACTACGCGGAACGCATCGGGATAGCGATCGACGAAGTAGGGGAACAGAGGAACATACGTTTTGCCGACCAGCATGCTGCCCTTAAAAGGCTTCCCCTGGACCTCGAATTCTTTTCCCTTGAACACGTTTTCTACCAATTCCTCAGCCAAAATATACACCTCGCCTTCATGAGCAACTTTTGTATACATAACGTCCGACGCCACTGCCAAGAAAAGATTGCCCGGCAACGTCCACGGTGTCGTCGTCCATGCTAGGAAAAATTCCTTTGTCCCCTTTGTGCCTTCTGTGCCCTTCATCTCAAACTTCGCGATCACGCTCACATCCGTCACATCCTTATATCCCGTCGTCACTTCAAAGTTGGAGAGCGGCGTCACGCACCGCGGACACACGTGCATCGGTTTGTAGCCTTCGTAGATGAGCCCCTTGTCGTGCACGTTTTTAAACACCCACCAAATGCTCTCCATGTATTCGGGGTCCAGCGTGCGGTAGTCGTTTTCCATGTCCACCCAGCGGCCGACGCGTTCCACGGTCTGGCGCCATTCATTCGTGTAGCGCTGCACCGATCCCCGGCAGAGCTCGTTGAACCGGGCGACGCCCATGGCCTCGATATCTTTCTTGCTTTTCATGCCCTGCTCTTTCTCGATCAAGTTTTCTATCGGCAAGCCGTGGCAGTCCCAGCCGAATCTGCGTTCCACGTATTTGCCGCGCATGGTCTGGTAACGCGGAATCACGTCTTTGATGGTGCCTGCGAGCAGGTGGCCGTAGTGCGGCAGTCCCGTGGCAAACGGAGGACCATCGTAAAAACTGAACACTTCGCCGCCCCTGCGCTGATGCAGGGATCGACGGAACATGTCTTCGCTCCTCCAGTACTGGAGGATGCCTTCTTCAAGAGCCGGGAATGACTGTTTTGGGTCGACGGGATCGAACATGGAGAGAGTGTACCTATTGCATGTGCTGTACCAAAGGGGTAAAGGTAGGAGAAAAGGGATTTGACGGTTATGACGATTTCTCTAAAAAGACGGACCCCAATGCGATCATTGTGGGAGGATGTTTCCTTTTTCCAACTCAGCATGTCGGTGCATTCCGCCCCATCGCGCTCGGATGAATTGCCCATCGACCTGCAGGAAACGCAAGATCTTCGCGATACCGGTTGGATTTATTGTGCAACGGACACCTACTTCCTGCGTGAGCTTTCCAAGACCGTGCATCGGTCGGTCAAGCCTTCTTCCCTCCCGTCCATTCTGCGCGGCAGCCGCTCGCTTTTGCGTAACTGCCTGGACCGCGAGGGGAAAGAACGCTTGCCCATTTGGCAACTTGCCTGTGTCCATGCGGGGTTTCAGATGCTGACCAAGGAGGGGGAAATCGACGACCTCTGCCAGCAATACGTCCGGCGAGATGACTATGGCTCCCTCCGAGACGACGCCGTTTACCAATCGGCCGCCGAAAGGGTGGAACGCATGGTCAATCGCGGATTTCCTCTGTCCATGCCTTTTAAGCCGGTCGCGCTGCCGCCGCTGCAAGCAGTCGAACAAGGACGATCCCGCATGATAGTGCCGGAGCGCAGCAGCCTGATCAGCGCCATTGAGCTTTTCCGTGCAGTGCATTGGATGAATAGCACGCTATTCGTCCTCTTTCGCACACATCTGGAGAAGGCCGAGGAAGCCTACGTTCAAACGCAGAAAGAGCAGGAAGAAGCGCGTACCGCCAAGCGAAACCCCAATCTGCAGCGGCAAATAGAGTGCGAGCAGACGATGGAGCGGGGGATCGCCGCCATTCGCGAGATGCTCATACACGTGGTTCACGTCAAAGACGAGCGCGATACCATCGTCGTCTCGATTCCTCTGCTCTTAGGCGCTGCATATTATGAAGCCTGGGCGGACAGGCAGCCGACCATAGAGCAATTCTTGAGCGAGTATGACCCCGCTTCCATAGAAAGACTGTTGCAAAAACGCGATCCTCTCATCATGCGGGCGTTGGAAGCGGTGCGCGTACACAAGCACATCGTCAGAGGGCGTGATTTTGGCAAGGTTCGGGGAGAAGAGGTGATTCTCCTTGATGAAAGGGAGTAAAAACAGGCATAAGTACATTGCAACATAATTCATGATTTACTTGCAAATTCATCATGCTTGAGTAGACTTACCCTGCCCCAAACTGTGTTTATGTCTCAATTAAGCCAAAATCATCGGTCTAGGAGCGCAAATCTCTTCAATGATGAGGAGGTTGATGATGTCTCGAGTAATGACAATGCAGTGGGAGAAGAGGTATTAAGCGCATCCGAAGCGGAAACGAAGGTGGAGAAGAACCAGCGCATGGTCAATGCCATCATTTATAATGCCTCTACGCTAGTCCATGCCGCGATGGCAATCAGTTTAATCGAAAGGATTATATGGCAAAATGGCATAAAAGACGTTAATCAGCTGATCTTGCGCAAAATTCAGCCGGAGTTCATCGATTGGTTAAGCGCCAATGCCGATCGCCTGGATAAGCAAGCATCGCAAATCACCAACATGGAAGTAGTCTGTTGGGTGAACGGAGCCGTAGTTATGGCGATGCAAGATTTGGAAAACAATCAGACAGAGGTTTTGAAAACAGCTGGTTGAGGTGGTCTTTTGTTCTATATAAAGGCTATCATTCATCAGTATGTCTATTGAGAATTCATTGAAAGGCCCCGAGGAGATGAAAGACGGAAATTTCCGTGCGAAAGAACTGAGGCAAATGGTGGAGGAGATGATGACGAACAGAGGTGCGTTTCATGCCGCCTTTTCCAGTAGTCGCAAGAACGGTGAAGCCGTGCGCCCCCCATCTCCTCTAAGAGGAAAAGAGCGGGCTGAAGTCCTGCGTTCGCTACAGTTCCGCGAACTCGTGATTCCCCGTTCCGTGGAAAGCATGGATCATGCCCTTCGTCCCATCGCCGATTTATATAAGGGAAACCTCGCTTCTGACGAAGCATTCATAGCCTTGGAGCGCGGAGACAATTCCGAATTCATGAGGATAGTGGGAGACGGAAAGATGATGCACCGCTGGGTACCTGCCCCGCGGGAACAGGAGCTCTACGTGAAAAAATATAAAGAAGCCGGTATGCATTTCAAATGCGTGCGCGACCAGGTGCGCGACGACCTGCTGGAGCGGTCCGGCCCGCGCGGCAGTTATCGCATGTTCCTGCTGGAAAACAAGCAAGGAGAGGAGGTTGCGTCCATGTCCTGCAGGCTTTCTCCTCTTAATGGAAGCCCCGAACAGTTGATGAAGTACGGCGAACACATGCGTTCCCTCCTGTTCTGCGACGATATCCAGCTGGAAAATCACTGGCGCAAACGCTTGGGCGAGTGGATGCCGTGGGTCATGGAGTGGGACACGGTGAACGTGCGTCCGGGATACGACGGAGCCGGCGTGCTGATCTTTGCCAAGGTCATGGCCGCGATCGAGAATGAATACGGCGAGCAGACGCCGGAGATGATTTTCCACTACCGCTTCGAAGGAGCGAACATCGCCGAAGTGCATGAGCGTCAGGGTGATGGCTATATGGTGAAGGAGGTGACGACCGACGGCACCGAATCATACGAAGTGGCGGCGAACAACCGCAGCCAGCGCTACGCGATGAAACTGGGAAGCACAAACTGCGGCTATAAGATGGCCGAAAAAGAGCCGATCATCCGCGAGGTGGACAACGGCGGCAGGATTCTCGTGATCACGCCGAAATGGCGTTACGCGTCAGGATTGTGGCGCAGGGTCATGCGC
>CAYTNJ010000077.1:0-6408 GCA_964439155.1 uncultured Candidatus Peribacteria bacterium
GAGAGGATCACGGCCATCCTCAAGGCCGACCTCACTGCCGCCAGCCACCTGTTCATGACCACGACGAAGGGCACGGTGAAGCGCACGGAGACAACCGAGTTCGATAACATCCGCCGCTCGGGTCTCATTGCACAGAAACTGCCGGAAGGTGAAGAATTGCGCTGGGTGGTGGCCACTAATGGCAAGAGCGAGATTCTCCTCCTCAGCCGCAAGGGCAAAGCCATCCGCTTTAAAGAAACCGACGTGCGCTCCATGGGACGCGCCGCGGCCGGCGTGCGCGGCATTCGCTTGGGCGACGGCGACGAAGTGGTAGAAGCCGGCGTGGTGTTCAATCCCGACAAGAGCAAATTGCTCGTAGTGATGGAAAACGGACTCGGCAAAATGACCGCCGTGGATGAATACCGCTTCCAAGGAAGAGGCGGCTCCGGCGTGAAAGCCGCGCAGCTTACCGCCAAAACCGGCGATATCATCGGAGCCTGCGTGCTGGAAGAAGGCACGGAAGGCGACCTGCTCTGCATCAGCCGCGAAGGCCAAGCCATCCGCATGGCTCTTACCGACATCCCGTCCCGCGGACGCGCCACCCAGGGCGTGATCGTCATGCGCTTGGATCCGCCCGATAAGGTGGCCTCCATGAGTGTCGTGATGCTCGACAAAGAAGCCGAAGCCGCCATCGCCGCAGCCGCTGCCGAAGCCCGGGAAGGGGAGGTGGAAGAATTGATGGAAGAGGCCGAGGAGGTCGAGAAAGCGGCCAAAAGGAGCCAAAGGAAGGCCAAAGCCAACAATTGATCTCTTCTTGCACTATTCCGCCGCTTCTGTAAAATCCCCCAGCTTATGAAGAACGCCATCCACCCAGAAATGCATCAAGACGCCAAAACAACCTGCTCCACCTGCGGGGCCGTCTTCATGATTCCTTCCACGATCGCCGAGCAAACCGTGGAAGTCTGCCGGATGTGCCACCCCATCTACACGGGCAAAAAGCAGACGGATCGCCGCGGCGGCCGCATCGATCGCTTCAAGAAGCGCGCGGAGGCTGCAGTCAAAAAGCCCGCCTAAGGCAGTATTTTGTAAAGGAATCAGGTATTCCCGAAGGCCAAGCCAAGGCCATTGTTTTGGGATTGCAGCGAGTCGAACCCACGCATGTGGCCACTAAAGATGATATTGCTGCGTTAAGGGAGGACATTACGGCTTTGCGTACCGAGATGTTTCGGTCGTTTAAGAGATTTATCGTTGGGCTATTCCTCTTGTAGCCGGACAGCTTGCGGCGTTTGGGGGAATGCAAACTTTAATACATCAATTTGTATAAAAAATTAGTTCAATAGAGTGGTCCTTTGCCTCCATTAGGCTTTTGCCTGCTTTTCCTGTCACTCAACCCCCAAGAGTGCTATACTCCTAGTCATGAACGAGCGTCAGGCGAAGCTATTGGCGGCGATTATCGATCAATTCGTCGAAACGGCGGTGCCGGTGGGGTCAAAGCAACTCCTGGAAACGGCCAATTTTTGTCTTTCCTGTGCCACCATTCGTAACGAGATGCGCGTGCTCGGGGATGAAGGATTTTTGGAGCAGCCGCATATTTCGGCCGGGCGCGTGCCTACCGCCAGGGGATACCAGTTGTATGTGAAGCAGTTCATGCTGCCCTCCGCGCATGAGGCCGCGGTGCAGAAGAAGTTTTTGACGCTTAAAGATCAGTATCTTCAGCGCAAAGATCAGGAGCGGGCGTACGAAGCCGTGTCGCTTCTCTCGCAGATGGTATCCAACGTGGCGTTTGCCACCGTGCCCCACAAGGATCGCGTGTATTTCCTCGGGCTTGCCAATGCTCTCAAACAGCCCGAGTTTCAGAGCGATCCCACCCTGGCGACCGGTGTTGTCGAAGTATTGGAGCAGCGCTTGAACGACGTGATCAACTCCGTGGAAGTGGACGAGCACGTGCATTACTTCATCGGCGATGAGCATGTGCTGCCGCAAATCCCCAGCTGCAGTTTGATGCTTACCGAGTACCACGTGCGCGACCAAAAGGGCCATATCGGAATCATGGGCCCCATGCGGATGGATTACGCGTACAATACGGCTGCGCTCGAGATGGTGGCCGATCTCTTACGTTCCGCCTGAGCGTTCCCCAGTGTCTGAAGTTTTGCTCCGCATCCGGCCGTCACTCCCAGATCCCGACGAGGTGAGCGCCAACAGAGGACCGCTCATGATGGAGACGATTTTATCTTCCCTGCATTCGCTGAGCGGCAAAGATACCGTGGGTCTCGAAATCGGCTTGAGCCAGGGCAAAATCGGACTCTTCGCGCGTGCTTCGCAGAACGCGGCGCCGCTTTTGGAAAGCCAGCTCTACGGCCAATATCCCGACGCGGAAATCGAGCTTGTGCCTGCGGATTTGTTTGCACCGAAGGAAGGGGAAGTGGTGGTGTCCACGGACTTGGTGTTGGAAGGCCCGGAGATTTTCCCCATCAAGCGTTATCCGCAGTTCAGCGACTTGGCCACCCGCCAGACCATCGACACTATCGCCGGCATCACCTCCGCCCTCGTGCGCTATCCGGTGCCCGGCATGCGCGGCCACGTGCAGATCATCTTTAAACCGATCGGCGGCTCGTACCGCAAGCGGGCGCTCAAATTCATCCCGTTCCTGGGGAAGGGGATTTCCAAGCACTGGAGCGCGTACGCCAATGCGTTTGCCGCCGTGCATCTGGCGCGGGGGTGGAGGCGCATCGCGTACTTCATTCCGAATCTGCTCATGGGAGGATTTAGGGTGTGGCTGGCCGGCGTGAGCCCGCAGTTGAATTTTTCGATCATGACTGGAGAGGAGCTGAGTGATTCCTCCAACGCGGCGATGGAAAAATTGAGCATGCGCAGCCACGAACGAGAAGATTCCGTCGCGGGCGCCGTCGACAAGATCAATCGCTTGCTGTTCGTCGCCAACGTGCGCGTGAGCGTGATCGCGCCGAAAACGGCCGTGCCCCAGGCCGCGGCTAAAGTAAGCGAAATCGCCAGCAGCTTCCGTCAGTTCACCCTACCCCAGTGCAACGGCTTCAAAGCCTTGGCGCCTCGCCAATATGATCGCGTGCATCATGAATTCCTGCAGCGCCCGTTCGTGCTCTCGGCGGAAGAAGTGGCGACCCTTTGGCACGTGCCGAACATCTTGGTAAAAACGCCCATCATGGACTGGGTGCTCAGTAAAAAGCTCGAACCGCCGGTCAATCTTCCCGTTCCCGGCGTCACCGACCCCATCGACAATCTCACCATCCTCGGCGAATCGGTGTTCCACGGCCAGCGCGTGAAATTCGGCATTCGCCCGGATGATAGGCGCCGCCACACGTACGTGATCGGCAAAACGGGTATGGGCAAATCGGTGCTGCTTGAGAACATGATCTTCAGCGACATCCACGCCGGCAAAGGTATAGGAGTCATCGACCCGCACGGAGACTTGATCGACGCCATCCTCAAGTTCATCCCCAAAAGCCGCAGCAACGATGTCGTCCTCTTTGAGCCTGCCGACCGCGATTTTCCGATTTCGTTCAATATCCTTGAGTGCAAAGACCCCACCCAGCAGCCGCTCGTGGCGTCGGGATTGATGAGCGTGTTCATGAAGATGTGGCCCGAGGCGTTCTCCGGCCGCATGGAATACATTTTGCGTAACGCCCTCCTGGCGCTGCTCGAATCGGGCGGCCAATCGATGCTCGGCATCCTGCGCATTTTCTCCGACGACGCGTATCGCGCGAAAATCCTGGAGAACGTGAAAGACCCGGTGGTGAAAACCTTCTGGGAATTCGAGTATCTAAGCTGGTCGGATAAATACCGCACCGAGGCCATCGCCGCCATTCAGAATAAGATCGGTCAGCTGCTCTCCACGCCGCTCATTCGCAACGTGGTCGGACAAGTGGTGTCCACGCTCGACATTCGCGAGGCGATGGATAGCGGCAAGATCGTGCTGGTGAACTTGAGCAAAGGGAAGCTCGGCGAAGATACGGCCAAGTTCTTAGGCTCCATGCTCGTGACCAAGTTCCAGATCGACGCCATGAGCCGCGCGGATATTCCCGAGAACGAACGCCGGGACTTCTTCCTGTACGTGGACGAGTTCCAGAACTTCGCCACCAAGTCATTCGCCGAAATCCTCTCGGAAGCCCGCAAGTACCGTTTGTCGCTGGTGATGGCGCATCAGTTCGTCACACAGCTTTTGATCCAGAATTCCGACACCACGCTGCGCGACGCCGTGTTCGGCAACGTGGGTTCCATGCTCAGCTTCCAGGTAGGCTCCGACGACGCAGAAGTGCTCAGCCTGCAGTTTGAGGAAATGGTGACGCCCAAAGACATCCTCACGCTGCCCAAGTACCACGCCTACATTCGCCTGATGATCGACGGCATGCCGAGCAAGCCCTTCTCCGTGGGCACGCTGCCGCCGCCCAAGTTTGAGCAGGACCCCGAACGCGTTGCGATCATCCGCAATCTCTCGCGCGAGCGCTACGCCCAAAAGCGCGAGATCGTGGAGGAGAAAATCATGCGCTTCTCCTCGTCGGCCGCCGAAGGCAAGGTGAACGCCAAGCAGGCCGAAAAGGCGAAGGAAAAAGAAGAAGAGGAGATGAAGAAAGCGCGCGCCAAGGGCATGAGCCTGGGCGACTACCGCAAGTGGCGCGATCGCGAGATGTGGACGAACAGCTACAACGCGCTGCGCAAAAAGAAGCTCCTCGGCGAAGCGATGACGCCGGATGAAGAGACGCAGATGTTGGACCTGGAACAGAAGCTGCTCGCAGGCGGAGGCGTGCCTCCGCCGAGCAAAGCGGTGTTGGAAGCGGCGGGTATCGAATTGCCGCAGGAGATGCAGGCGCCGGCCACGGAGGAGAAGCCCGCGGCGAAACCGAAGCCGAAGAAAAAGTGAGCGTTGGTCATAGGCGATCGCAGCGACGAGCCGCAGCTCGTCGTTGCGGCGTTCATGTCGGGTCAGATCATCATCACGCGATCCCCGGTACCGGGAACGTGCGACAAAACTCCGATACCTCTGCGCGCAGTGCGTCCAACTTCGCAGTGTCCGCGCGATCTTGGATCCCGCGCAGGATGAAGGTTGCGAGCGTCTTCATGTCGCTCTCTTTCATGCCTCTGGTCGTGAGGGCGGGCGTGCCGAGACGCAGGCCGCTGGGGCGGTAGGGCGGAAGAGGATCATCGGGGATGGTGCTCTTGCTTGCGGTGACGTGCACGGAATCGAGTACTTCCTGCGCGACGTTGCCGTCAATGCCCCAGGACTTCATGCAGTCCACGACCATCAGGTGATTGTCGGTGCCGCCCGTCACGAGCGAGCAACCGTGCTCCATAAGTTCCGCCGCGAGCGCCTTGGCGTTCACGATGATCTGCTTGGCGTAAACTTGGAATTCTTGCGTCTGCGCTTCGCCGAGGGCCACGGCGATACCGGCGATGGTGTTCATGTGGGGGCCGCCCTGGAAGCCTGGGAAGATGCTGCGGTCGATGAGGGTGGGCAGGTTCTCCATTGTCTTTTCCGGCGCTTTGAGGGGATTGCCCACGGTGCCCTTGGTGAGGATCATGCCGCCGCGCGGGCCGCGCAGCGTCTTGTGGGTCGTCGTGGTCATCATCTGAAAGCCGTCGTCGAAGGGATTGCGTAGCTGCTTGCCGGCGATCAGTCCCGCGATGTGCGCCATGTCGGCCATGGCGATGGCGCCCACTTCGTCTGCGATGGATTTGATGGCTGCGTAGTCGAGCTCGCGCGGGTAGGCCGAGAAGCCCGCCAGGATGATCTTGGGTTTTTCCGCCTTGGCGACTTCGCGCATGGCGTCGTAGTCGATTTCCCCGGTGTCGGCGTTTTTCATCTTGTAGCGCACGAAGCGAAACAGCTTGGCCATGTAGGTGACGGGGCTGCCGTGCGTGAGGTGTCCTCCGTGGCTGAGATCCATACCCAGGATCGTGTCGCCCGGTTCCAGCCAGGCGAAGTACGCGGCGATGTTTGCGGGTGCGCCGGAAAGCGGCTGCACGTTCGCGTGATCACAGTTGAATAATTTTTTTGCTCGATCGATGGCGATCGTTTCCAATTGATCGGTGAATTCCTGCCCGCCGTAATACCTCTTGCCCGGGTAGCCCTCGGAATACTTGTTCGTGAAGGGCGAACCTACGGCTTCCAATACCGCCGCGGAAACGTAGTTTTCGGAAGCAATGAGCTCGATGCCGTCCTTCTGCCGCTGCATCTCGCCGCTCAGCGTGGCGAAGACGGAAGGGTCTTGGGATTGGAGGTGGGAGTAGGAGGGCATGGGTAGAGTATGGAATGGGATGGGCGAAATTGACAATTGAAAATTACGGCGAAACTCCTCGACGGGGATCATGGGTGATGCCGGTGGCGTTGTTCATCGTCGGTGCGAACCGAACTTACCCTTCGCCCAATCGTAAGACAAGGCGTCTACATCCTTCCGC
>CAYTNJ010000078.1:0-6275 GCA_964439155.1 uncultured Candidatus Peribacteria bacterium
CTCCATGGCCTTGGATCTCGCCGCCATTCGTGCCCAATTCCCCCTTCTTTCCGAGCAGATCGGGGGGAAGCCTTTGGCGTATCTCGATTCGGCGGCGACCAGCCAAAAGCCTTTGGCGGTGCTGGATGCCGTGCGGGATTTTTACGTGCACACCAATGCCAACGTGCACCGCAGCCAGCATGCATTATCCGAGAAAGCGACGGTGGCCTTTGAGCAAGCGAGGGAAACGGTGCGGGCTTTCGTGCATGCCCGGAGCACCAAGGAAGTGATCGTCACCAAGGGCGCGACGGAGGCGATCAATCTCGTCGCAAGGTCGTTCGGGTCTTCCCTCACGCCGAAGGACGCGATCTTACTTTCGCGCCTGGAGCATCACAGCAATGTGATCCCCTGGTTGCAGATCGCAAAGGAGCGCGGGGCAAGCGTTCGGTGGATCGAGCTGGGAGCAAATGGCCAACCGAAGATGGAACAGCTGGAAAGCGAACTACAAAAAGGAGACGTGCGATTGATAGCCGTGACGGGACAGAGCAACGTGCTTGGCGTGCGCCCGCAGCTCAAAAAGATCGCCGCCATGGCGCATGCGGCAGAGGCTTACGTACTGGTGGATGCCGCTCAGTTGGTTGCTCACGGAGGCATAGACGTGCAAGCCCTCGACTGCGATTTCCTCGCGTTCTCCAGTCACAAGCTTTACGGGCCGGGAGGTGTGGGCGTGCTGTGGGGGAGAGAAGAACTCTTGGACATGATGCCCCCCTTCCTGGGTGGCGGCATGATGATCGACGAAGTGCAGGACGACGATTTCACCGCAGCCCCGCTCCCCGCCAAGTTTGAAGCGGGCACGCCCCCGGCGGCGGCATTCGTGGGGTTGGCGGCGGCGATCGAGTGGCTGCGAGGATTCCCATTGAAGGATCGCGAAATGCAGGATAGGGCTCTCATCGCGAGAGTGATCGAGGTGTTACGGTCGTGTTCCGGCGTGAGCATCCTTGGCCCCGCCGATGCGACCAAGGCCTTCGGCTGCGTGAGTTTTTTGGTCGACGGCGTGCATGCTCATGACGTTGCCCAAGTGCTCGGACAAGAAGGCCTCTGTGTTCGCGCCGGCCATCACTGTGCCCAGCCGCTGCACCGCTCCCTGGGCGTGGATGCATCGGTGAGAGTATCGGTCGGCATCTACAACACGCTTGAAGAAATCGATTGTCTGGCCCCCGCCATCGACAAAGCCCGCTCTCTTTTTGCCCGCTCCTGAGTATGGATCTCTACGCCGAGAACATCCTCGATCACTACAAAACCCCGCGGCACCACGGGCTCCTCGCCGATGCGACGGTGCGTCACGAAGAAACGAATACGTCCTGCGGCGACAGGGTGGAAGTGACGCTGAAGATCGAACGCGGAATAATCACGGAAGTCGGTTGGGAGGGTAACGGCTGCGCCATCAGCCAGGCCGGCATGTCGTTGCTCGCGGAAACGCTAGTTGGGAAACCTAAAGAAGAAGTTGAAGCGCTGACGGCGGAAAATATGAAAGAGTTGCTGGGCGTTCCCGTCGGCTTGCGCAGATTGAAGTGTGCGACGTTGGCGCTTGAAGCTGTGAGAGGAGCGCTCGAATCTTTGTGATAAAAGCCCGGCTACGTCTCTGGACTCCGCCGAGGCATCCTGAGTTGTGCGTAATCGATTAAAGACTCAATCTCGGCGGAAGCTACAAGCGAAGCGCAGTTTGCTGGAGACGGATGAGGCGGTGCGGGGGGCGCTTTTATAAGGTGTTCGCCGCTTTCATTCTGCGCGCGAGATTTGGCCAGGAGGACATAGGCTCCTGACCGAGCAGGGCGAGGACTTGCTTTCTCGTGCGCCCGGTTTCTTCGAGTTGGAGTATGGCATTGATCCATCTCGGCAAATCCCGCTCATATTCTTCCTCGAAGACAACTTTTATGTGTGGCTGCACGTCAGCTTCTTTGATCGTCCTTTGGTCGTCGAGTTGCTTGCGCACGATATCCGCCACCTTCACGGGCATTTTTCTTATGTCGTCATTTTTCGCTCCATTGAAAGCGTAGAGGGGGTCGGTGCTGATGGATTGATAGATTGCGACGGGCATTTTACCGTCTGCATAAAGGGCCAATATTTCGTTTTTCACAGAGTCTTCGAAACTTATTATTGTCCGCTCCCTGCGTACAAGCGCACGAATCAACAGACCAATCTCTAGTTTCCGCTTCAGGATATCTTGCACAACAGCGTCTTGGATCAGGGTATCTTCGAACTTCGGAAACAGTCTGTGGAATTGATGCTGATTTTCATGGGCGAGTACTTTTTTGTTTTCCGCGCGGTCTGCATTTCCTTCGTCGTCAATGGTGTAGCCAGTGAAAGTGCTTTCCATTTTTTGCAACGTCACCGTTCCATGCAGCTCTCCGATTTTCACCGTTCCCAATGCGGCGGCATTCGTGCCATCTATCTGCTCGATCTGGTTTCGCGTGATGTGTTCCTCATTCTTTTTGAGGAAGTGATAGACATTTGCGATGGAAAAATCGTCTTTGTTGAAGCACTGAAACCGCAGCGTCATCGGGCCTTTGATCACTTGTACTTTGCCAATCGGTTTCTTTTCAAAGCATTCTTGAAAGAGATCTGCGTCTATGGGAAACAAGCTGCGGTACTTCTCCACGGCCGCGTGCTTGCGCAGATAGCCTTTGATGCCTTCGTCGAAATGCGCGAGCTGCACGGGCGTGAACTTTCCCTCCGCCGAGCCTTCGAGCACGATTGTTTGCAGATCTTCCAAGCTCACGTCGGGTGATTGTTCCACCGTGCGGCGCAGTCTGACGATGGTGCGGGCGATGCAATCTTTTTGTCGCAGCAAAGATTCTTTGTATTCCTCACGTCGTTGCACCCGCTCCTCCAGAGACAAAAGCTCGCGGCCCTTCATCAGTAGTTGCAGTTGCTCGGCTGCGTCGAAAGATATCTGTTTGGCAGTGCCCGGTTCGGGAAAGACGTAGCCCGTGGGGGTTAGGATTTTCTGCGCTTCGAGCGGCATTACCACTGCATCCGTTTCCAAAGGGCGTCCTTCCTCCGCCGATACTGGTACGTCGCGCGAACGTTCCATAAAAAGGGGACTTTCAAGGGTCAGAGTTTTAGGGGATGACGGGGGTTTGGTCAATGGCCCGGTCCGGTGTTTTGCGCTTACTGCAAAACGCAGTGAACCCTATCTCTTCTCTTTATCGAACAGTCCGTACAGCGGATTGCAAGAGGGCATCGATGGAATCTGCGTCACTCGTTTTCACGTCGCGCGCAAAGAGGTCGATGAGACTGCCATTCGCGGAAACAAAACAGTAGTCGATATCCGTTTTGTTCATTTCGTATTCGTGTCTTCTCTCCAGCACATCAAGATTGCCGATCTTCGCGGTGCGGTTAATGACGCTCTTGCCTGTGAGCTGTGGGCCGCATGTTCCATCAAAGGGATATTGTTCCGTCAGTTTATTCTGCTGCGCGGGAAACATTCGGATGCCGAATAAGGGCTGATCGGATACTCCAAAGAGTACTTCATCCCAATCGTCCGTTGCTTCTCCATCGTCTACCGAGCTAACTTCTGAAATGCTGTCAGATAGGACGGAATATTCAGCAGGATAGCGTAATGCAAATGCGTATTTCTCCGAACGGTAAAGAGAATGCTCCTTTACGGTATGTGCAGCTGCGCACCCGGCAAGGATGA
Source organism: uncultured Candidatus Peribacteria bacterium (assembly GCA_964439155.1). Lineage (GTDB taxonomy): Bacteria > Patescibacteriota > Gracilibacteria > Peribacterales > Peribacteraceae > CAYTNJ01. Next base: position 3,680 of record CAYTNJ010000078.1, read on the forward strand.
AAAGGAAAGCCGTTACCACTGAGTATCGCGCAACAATCTTCATGCTCGGATTATAGCATATGGATGGAGCCGCCCGCGGGGATTGAACCCGCGACCCCGTCCTTACCATGGACGTGCCGCTGCGCGGCAGGGGTTTTTTGATAGCATGTTTTCGCAAGCGAAAACATGGCCACTGAGCTAGGGCGGCTTGTCGCCTATTAAATGGAGCCGCCCGCGGGGATTGAACCCGCGACCCCGTCCTTACCATGGACGTGCTCTACCACTGAGCTAGGGCGGCTTGATCGTTTTACGCTTCCGATGGACCGAAGCATGCTACCACTGCTTGCCCCTCGAAGCTCCGTAGAGCGTAGTGGGGAGCTAGGGCGGCTTGATGGCTTTTCCAAAAGCTCGGGAAGTCTAAAGGGCTGGCTGAGGGATCACAAGGGCTGCTTTTCGCCTTTCTTCCTATTCCGATAGCTCCGGCGGGGCTTCCTTCCCCCGGAGATCCAGATAGTTCTCTTTCGAAACCACGGGTTTGCCGCTTTCTAATTCCAGCTTTTCCCTGGCATCTCCGGCGATTTTTCCGCCCTTTTTCGCCGCGGTACGGTTCTGTGCGAATCCCTGTGCGTCTTTCTTTTGCGTGATTTCCGTCGTCGCAGCTTCACCGAGCATGGTGAAAATGAGTTCCAGATCGTTCATGTGGTCACGCAAATTCTCGCGCTTCAATTTCTTCTTTTTCTTGTATTCCGCGGGGGTGATGCCGAACGTCGCTTTGGAGATTTCCGCCGTCAGGATGCCATATTCCACTCCTTCTTTGACACCTCGATTCTTCCACTCCTCCGTAAGTTGTTCGCGGACGGCGATGCCTCGCATGCATTTTTCTATCCAATCCTCCGGATAGCCTTTGGCTTTGTAGAGGTCACGAGTGCGTTTGGTCGCCAATTCGGGGTCTTCGATTTCTTGAATGCGCTCATACCCTACTTTGGCCAGCCATCGTTTGAAGGGTTCGGCTTTGGGTGCGGGGATGGATTGAATGAGACGAAAGATGCCTTCGGTATTTGCGCAGTTCATTTTTTGCGTTCCGCCTTTCGTTTCGACATCAAGGGTACGTACAAATTGTACCCACCCTTTTTCGAGTTCTGGATCACGCTCTCTCATTCTTCGTATGTATTGCTTGGGATCGGTCGAATCTGTGAGCGCGATCGTTATGTCCTCCACCACGAACCACCATTCATCGTTATGCAATACCTTGCGAATCTCTTTCTGTTGGAAGAGCGCTATGCGGGTGGCAGGAGAAGAAGGCTTATCCATAGGTGGATGAAGGTACACCTTCTCAATACATAGTCCATCACTCATCCGTTGCTCCTCGAGATAAGGTATTTTCCTCTTAGAGTGTCGAAGCCGTGAAGGTTACCGTCGCCGTATACGTTCCCGTCGGCTGCACTTTGCTGGCGCCCACTCTGGCACGGAAGGCTATGGCGATTTGGTCGCCGGAACCGCTTTGGGAGATGGTGCTCGACCTCCAGATCGGGTAGGAGGAGCCGGTGGCGACGCGGGCCCATTTTTCGGTGGCTTCCGAACCGTCGGTGCCGAAGTCCATATTGTTGGCGTAGGTGGTACCCGAAGACATGCTGGGGATGACACGACCCGCCCAGCGCGAATCGGAGGCCGAGACGTTGGTGTCGAAGCGCCTGGTGTTGGTGTGGCCCGTGCCGAAGGCGGCGATGATGTCGTTATTCGAAGTGGTGAGGTGCCCCGTGCCGCGTCCGTTGTTGCTGGCCGAAGCGATGTGCCAGCCGAGCGTGTAGCCGTTGGTATTGCTGCTCACGATCCTGCAGCGCACTTTTCTCGCGTTTACCGAAGAGCCCGTGAAGGTGTCGCCCGTGAAGGTGATGGTGCCGAGGGAGAGCGTTTCGCCGGAGCTGTTGACGCGGTCGCCGTTGGCATCGCAGGCGAGACCTATGCCCGATGCCACGGTGACGGAGACGATGATCGTTTCGGTGTCGGTGGCGGCGAAGGATTGGGCGGGCTCGGCGATTAGCGTAAAGAGCAGGCAAAGCGCCACGGTTGCGGATATCGCAAGACGGATGACACGATGGAGAGAGATGTTTTGCATGTATATATTTGTTAGAATGTAACTATTATACTATATAAATGTCATTATTGCAAATACCTTCTTTTCCTCTCATTCTTGCGTTTTAAAGAACGCCCCCGTAGAGGCGTTCTTCGTTATTCGATGGGAAAGGCCCTTACAGGTTCGTCGCCGTGAAGGTGACCGTGGCCGTATAGGTGCCGGTGGGCTGCACTTTGCTTGCGCCTACTTTCGCGCGGAAGGCGATGGCGATCAAATCGCCCGAGCCGCTGGCGGAGGTAGTGGTCGATTTCCAGATGGGGTAGGTGGAACCTGTGGCGATGCGCGCCCATTTTTCGGTGGTATCGGAGCCGTCGGTGCCGAAGTCCATGTTGTTGGCATAGGTGGTGCCGTTGGACATGCTGGGTACCACTCTGCCCGCCCAACGCGAATCGGAGGCCGTGACGTTCGTGTCGAATCTTTTCGTGAACGTGTGGCCCGTGCCGAAGGCGGCGATGATGTCGTTATTCGAAGTGGTGAGGTGCC
>CAYTNJ010000079.1:0-6210 GCA_964439155.1 uncultured Candidatus Peribacteria bacterium
TCGTGAAGATGGTCCATAACGGCATCGAGTACGGCATCATGCAGCTCATCGCCGAAAGCTACGATCTGCTCAAGCAGGAAGCGGGATTGTCGAACGCGGAGCTGGCGGAGATATTTGCGCACTGGAACGAGAGCGAGGGTCTGCAGTCGTTTTTGGTGGAAATCACCGCCGATATCTTTAAAAAGAAAGACGCCGAGAGTGACAAAGATTTGTTGGACGTGATCAAAGACGCCGCCGGCCAGAAGGGGACGGGCAAGTGACCGACGCCGCCATGCACTACGGCGTCGCCGTGCCCACCATTACTGCCGGCGTGGACGCTCGCATCATCTCGGGCGACAAGAGGCGAATGCAGCGATCAAAGGAACTGCCCTCGGAACTTGCAGATCGTTACGACAAGCCCAAAGAATTCGTGGGTCTCGTGCGCTCGGCGTTGGATCTAAGCACGCTTTGCGCCTATGCCCAGGGTTTTGATTTGATCGCTGCTGCAAGCGAAGCGGAAGGCTACGGCATCGACATCAGCGAAGTTGCCCGTGTGTGGCGCGGCGGCTGCATCATCCGTTCGGCGAGCCTCAAGCACATGCAGTGGGCCTGCGGCTCCGATCCGCTCAGAGCACAGTCCGCCCGCGCTGTCCTGCTCGATCGTCTCTCCGGCGAATCACAAATCCAATGGCGCCGCGCGGTGGCTCTCGGTGTCCAACGCGGCATTCCGTTACCGGCAATGAGCGCTTCACTTGCGTACTATGACGCCTGCCGCAGAGAACGTCTCCCGCAAAATCTCATCCAAGCTCAACGCGATTTCTTCGGCGCTCACACGTATGAGAGGACGGACCGGGAGGGGGTGTTTCATACGCAGTGGACAGTTTGAAGAGGACAGTGGACAACGGACAGTGGACAGTAAAAAACGATACTGTCCTCTGTAATCTGTCATCTGTCCTCTTTACTGCGTCACCAACGCCGCCCCAAGTAACCCCGCATCCGGAATCTCCGCTAACGCGAGCTTCGGCAGGGGAGTGCCCGGCAGGGTCCAAGTTTTCAATTCCTCTTCTATTTTTCCGAAGTGTAGAGCCATCGACGGAGCCGCGCTGCCGCCGAAGACGATGATGTTCGGATCCAATAGATAGGTGATGTTGGTCACGAACCACGCGACCTCGCGGAAAATTGCCGGCTGCATGATTTCGCAGACGGCGCCTTCCAGGTAGTCCTTGGGGTCTTCGGCTTCCGGGCAGCGCTTGCCCATGGCCGTGCCGGAGAAGAACTGTTCCACGCGGCCGCGCTGATCTTCCGATTCGAACGGCGGTTTGCCCGGTTGCAGCAGCATGTGGCCTACTTCCGCCGCGAAGCCGTTGCCGCCGTGGAAGATTTTGCCGTTGATCACGATGCCGCCGCCTACTCCCGTGCCGAGCGTCACTCCAACTACTACTTTGTGTCCTTTACCTGCGCCCAAGCGTGCTTCCGTCAGGGCGAAGCAGTTGGCGTCGTTGTCCACTTCCACCGGTAATCCCAAGCGCTTCGTCAGATAATTTTTCAACGGATACTCCTTGGCGCCGGGGATGTTCGGCATATTGATGACGATGCCTGACGGTTGGCGGATGAGCCCCGGTACGCCGATGCCGATTGCGGTTGTTTCTTCATTACGCAATTTTTCGATCGCCGCGACAATATCTTCCAGCACGGCATCGAACCCGCGCGCGGCGTTCGTCAAGATTTTCTCTTGGGCTTCGCATGCGAATGTGTGCGCATCGAAACGTCCCATCGCCACTTTCGTGCCGCCGAGGTCGATGCCGATGACATTGCCGTGTGCCATGATGCGTCCAAGTCTACCGTCCGTTATACTCTTGTCCATGCATGCCACCCTCTCCTACGAAGACGTTTTAGCCGAACTGCGCTCGTCCGCCACGGGCATTAGCGACCGCGAAGCCGAAAACCGCCGCGAGCGCTACGGCTGGAACGAGTTGCCTATTAAGAAGAAATCGATGATCCTGGCGTTTCTCGCCCAGTTCAACAACATTCTCGTGTACATCCTTTTGGGCGCGCTCGCGTTTTCGGTGGCGATGCCGTTTTTTGAAGAGGACCATGTGAGCTTTTCCAGCTTCATCGATTCCATCGCCATCCTGGCCATTCTTCTTCTTAATGCGGTTCTGGGTTTCATCCAGGAATACAAAGCGGAAGAGGCGATCGCGCTTTTGAAAAAATTGACGGCGCCCAATGCCCGCGTGCGTCGTGACGGTGTAGAGAAGATCATTCCCTCTCGCGAGCTCGTGCCTGGCGACGTGGTGTTCGTGGAAGCGGGAGACAAAGTCTCCGCCGATGGACGCTTGATTGCCGTGTCGCATTTGGAAATCAACGAGTCCAGCCTTACGGGAGAATCGTTGCCTGCTGGAAAGAGTATTGACCCCGTGAAAGACGAAAAAGCACCCATCGCCGAACAGCACTGCATGGTGTTTGCGGGCACGCTCGTCACGCGCGGCTCGGGCGAGTACGTGGTCACCGATATCGGCGTCGTCAGCTACATCGGCCGCATCGCCACCATGGTGAGCGAAACCAAAGTTCCCGTGACGCCGCTGGCCAAGAGATTGCATAAACTGAGCGCGTTGCTCGGGGCTGTGATGCTCGGGTTCTGCGTGTTGGTGGTGATCGTGGGCACGCTCAATGGCACGCCCATCCAGGAAATGTTGCTGCTAGGCGTCAGCCTTGCCGTGGCCGCCGTGCCGGAAGGATTGCCTGCCGTAGTGACCGTGTGTTTGGCGCTTGGCGTTCGCCGCATGGTGAAGTTGCACGTGCTCGTCCGTCGTCTTGAATCGTTGGAGGCGCTCGGCAGCGTCACCGTCATTTGCAGCGACAAGACCGGCACCATCACAGAAAACCGCATGAAGGTGATGGAAGCATGGTTGCCCGACGGTACGCAGGACAAAGGCCAATTGGACATGCTTGCCCGCGCCGCGGCCTCTTGTAACCGTGCGCAATTGCCCGATCTTGGCGACCCCACCGAAATCGGCTTGCTCGACTACGCGGTTACGCGCGACGTGGAGCGGTTAACCATCGACGATGAAGAAGTGCCTTTCACTTCAGAGGAAAAATACATGCAGACGCGTCATGGCCAAGTGGCCTATCTCAAGGGGGCGCCGGAGAAGATTTTGGATTTGGTACCCGTCGAAGACCGTTCCGTCGTGCTGGAGAAGAATGCGCAGCTGGCTTCCAAAGGCCTTCGCGTGCTCGCGGTTGGCATGCGTCGGGAGGGGAAGATGTACTTCCTGGGATTGATCGCGATGGAAGATCCGGCTCGCAAGGGCGTAAAAGAAGCCGTGCAAGAAGCGCTGATGGCCGGCATCCGCACGATTATGATCACCGGCGATAACTTGGATACCGCGCGCGCGATCGCCCGCCAGGTGGGCATCCAGGGCGACGCCATGGACGGTAAGCAGATCGATGCCCTGCCGCCCGGAGGTCTCACGAAGGCGCTGCGTACCACGTCCGTCTTCGCCCGCGTATCACCTATGCACAAAGTGCAGATTTTGGACGCCTTGAAGAGTCTCGGTGAAATCGTCGCCATGTCGGGTGACGGCGTAAACGATGCTTCGGCTCTCAAAGGCGCGCACGTGGGAGTGGCCATGGGTAAAATTGGCACCGAGGTCGCGCGCGATGCCGCCAGCATCGTGCTCACCGATGACAACTTCATCTCCATCGTGTCCGGTATCCGCGAGGGGCGTCGTATCTACGACAACATCCGTAAGTTCGTCTTGTATTTGCTCCAGGCCAACATGGGCGAATTGCTGCTGCTCATGACCACCACGTTCGTCGGATTGCCGACCCCTCTTCTGCCGCTGCAGATTTTGTGGATCAACCTGCTCACCGACAGCTTGCCCGCGCTCGCGCTCAGTCTCGAGTCGGAAGAGCCGGACATCATGCGCCGTCCGCCGAGAAATCCCAAGGAACACTTGCTCTCGGGCGAGTGGGGGAGACTGCTCTTCATCTCGCTCTGGGTCTCGTGCTTCGCCTTCACGTTCTTCCTCTGGCAACTCTCACGCGGCGAATCGGAGATGGTCGCCCGCTCCACGACCTTCTGCCTCGTGATCGTGGTCGAGCTCCTCCTGGTCTTCAACGTCCGCAGCCGCCATCCCTTCTGGAAGATCGGCCTTACGTCGAATCGCTGGCTGCTTGGCGCCGTGGCGGTGCCCTTCGTGTTGCAGATGGTGGCCATTTACACGCCGCTCAACACGATTTTCTCGCTGACGCCCATCACCCTGGTCCAATGGGGCGAAATCCTCGGCATCGGCATTGCGGGATTCCTGATGTTCGAATTGCTCAAGCTGCTGCCGTCTGGGGCTTCTCGCAAGATGGCCAAAGCCTCCTAAAGTCACCTATTTTGGGAAGAACAGTATTTTCCCCGGAAAATACTGTTTTTTTCTTATGAGACAGGCATACTTGCGCGGCTTTTCCCGCTTTCATCCGGATGTCCTCCTCTCCACAGTCGCTCGAAGAGGAATTCCTCCAGGCATACGACCAGTATGCCGACGCCATTTTTCGTCATTGCTACTTCCGCGTGTTCGACCGCGAGCGCGGCAAGGACTTGATGCAAGACACCTTCATGCGCGCCTGGGAATACATCGCCAAGGGGGAAAAGGTGCTCAACATGCGCGCATTCCTTTACCGCGTCGCCAATAACTTGATCGTCGACGAAGCCCGCAAAAAGAAGGAAGCCTCGCTGGAAAAGCTGCAAGAAGAAGGATTTGATCCTTCCACCGACGATACCCAACACTGGAAAAACCGCATCGACCGCGACCGTATTTTGGAGTCACTCGTGCACATCGACGAGAGCTACCGCTCCATCCTTGTCATGCGCTTCGTCAACGACCTGTCGCCCTCCGAAATCGCCGAAATCACGGGAGAATCCGCCAATACCATTTCCGTTCGTATCTACCGCGGCTTAAAGCAGCTGCGTTCCCACATCAACGATGCCAAATGATCTCGAACACGAACTGGCGACGTTGTCGGTTTTCTGCATGCATCCCCGCGAAAAGAAGATGATCCGCTACCGCATCACCGATTTCATGAAAGACCAATCCGCGGAAAATGAAGCATCTTCGGTAAGAGAGACGGGTGATGAGCGTCTTCAGGAACATATGCAAGACGCCATCCTCCACTTTGGGCCTTCGAAAGACCTCACCCTTGCCGCCGATGAGCGGTTTGCGGGCAAACAGGTCGTTCAATCCTTCATGGATGCCTGCCCCATCCTGAGCAAGGAAGAGGCCATGTGCATCGAGCTGCTCCAGAGCCTGAGCGATTTTACGCTCCCGGCGTTGGAACATACCGCAGGCAGGGCCGATTTATCGGCTTTCCTGCAGGAGAATCCTTCCAAAGCCCCCGTGCTCGACTATCCGGAAGTGGGTTTCGTATCGCTATTCTCCTCGTTGCTCAGCAACAGGGCGATGCCCATGTTTGCGGCTTAAGGGTAAAGTAGCGCCATCCCCATGCGCGTCCGTAATGTGTTCGATCCCGCTTCGGCCGAACCCTATCGCCTAAGCCGCAGCAAGCTCGAAGCTTTTTTGCGCTGCGCGCGGTGCTTTTATTTGGATAGGCGTTTGGGAATAGAGCAGCCGTCGATTCCGCCCTACACGCTCAATAACGCCGTGGACGCCCTGATGAAGCGCGAGTTTGACGCCTACCGCGCCCAGGGAAAACCGCATCCGCTCATGATCCTGTACGGCGTGGAGGCCGTGCCGCTGGCCCATCCATTGCTAGATACTTGGCGGGACTATCTGCAGGGCATAAACACGGTGCACGCCCCGACGAATTTCCATTTCTTCGGCGCGGTCGACGATGTGTGGAAGTCCCAGGATGGCGAGCTCCTCATCGTCGATTACAAAGCCACAAGCTCCTCAGCTCCGGTGACGCTCGAAGGCATTTGGAAAGACGGCTATAAGCGGCAGCTGGAGATGTATCAGTGGCTCTTCCGCAAGAACGGTTTCAAGGTGTCGTCTAGGGGCTACTTCGTCTACGTGAACGCCGATAAAGAGCGCCCGGCCTTCGACCGGAAGCTCGAATTTTCGATGGATCTGCTGCCGTACGAGGGGAATGACGATTGGGTGAGCGACGCGCTGATCGCGGCTAAGGAGTGTTTGAGTGGGGGATTGCCGCCGGCAGGGAAGGGGTGTGAGTGGTGTGAATACCGCAAAGAAGCATTTAAGGCCGAGGTTTCCCTTTTGCATACCG
>CAYTNJ010000080.1:0-6201 GCA_964439155.1 uncultured Candidatus Peribacteria bacterium
TGAATTGGTGGGACCACACTTGGAAGGTCTTATCGCCGCCGGCGAAGGTGCCCGTGGCGATTTCCGGAGGGGCGGGAGTGGCGTTGCAGCTGGGAGAGGCATCGTGATTGAGCGTGACTCCGGCTCCGCTGGCATCGCCGTAGAATGTCACCCCTCCGTCTGTAACGTTTTTCACGTAGAGATCGAGATCGGACTGATCATTCCAATCGAGTGTTACCGTTACCGTGTAGGAGCAGGCCACACTGGCGACGGAGCTGCTGGCGACGGGGACGGAACTGGCCGCAGGTGCGGAGCTGCTGCTCGCGGGTTCATTCTGGCAGGTCGCATTGCAGCCGTCGCCGTTGCTGGTATTGCCATCGTCGCACTGTTCGCCGGCTTCCACCACGGAGTTGCCACAAACCGGAGCGGACGAGGCGCTGCCGACGCTGCCCATGATGCATAGTGACGTATTGTATTGGCAGTTCACCGCGCAGGTGAGAGTCCCGTGATACGGCTCGCCCACCGCTTGCTCGCAGGTTGTCGTAGCTCCCAGATCTGCGCCGTCGCACTGTTCGCCGTTTCCTACATCCCGCACGCCGTTGCCGCACAGTGCGCTGGAAACGCTGCTGAATTGTGAAGAATAGGAATAGCCCACGCCGATGGAAGCGGCCGATGCGCCTATGTCCGCCCTAATCGGTACCTCCTCCAGTGCCACGCGCACCTCCGATAGCACCGAAAACATGGTGAGAAAGGCGAGGACGCCGAGGAACAATCCTTGAGGAAGCACAAACCCGCGCATAGGCGGCGTAAACAATAGCAGAGCCGCCTTCTTTCTCTCCATATGCCCAGCATGCAGACGCGACAAATCGATTGCTTTCCGTTTTCTTTCCTATCGCGATAGCACTTTTGCCTCACCACTCCACGATTTCCTCGCGCTTGGGCGTGGAGACGACGAGACCTTTGCCGCGGAGACGATCCGCGAAGGGATCCATCTGCAGCGGTTCGCCGTGCACCAGCAGCACCGACTTGAGCCCCTGGATGGAAGCGACGTAGGTATCCAAATCGCGCATGTCGCCGTGGCCGGAGTACGCCTCGATGTACTGCACTTCGGCTTTTTTGTGATACATCTTGTCGAAGATTTTCACCTCCGCGATCGTGGGATCCACGATTCTGGCGCCAAGCGTGTTTTGCGCCATAAAGCCGACCGCGAGCACGGTGTTGCGGGCGTCTTCCAATTCGTTTTGCAGGTGATGGCGAATGCGGCCGGCCTCGCACATGCCGGAGCCCGCCATGATGACCATGGGCCCGGGGCGGCCGTTGAGCGCTTTGCTCTCATCCACGCTCTCGGTATAGCGCACGAGCGAAAACTGAAAGGCGTTATGGCCGCGGGCCAGAAATTCATCGTACATTTCTTTGTCGTAGCATTCGGGGTGCTTCATGAACACGTCGGTCACTTTGGAAGCGAGGGGGGAATCGATGATGATGGGCACTGCGGGGATTTCCTTGGCGTCCCAGAGTACGTGCATGTCGTAGACCAGTTGCTGCGTGCGCTCTAGGGAGAACGCCGGGATGATCACTTTGCCGCCGCGCGCCGCGGTGCGGATGATCGCGTCTTTGAGCAGCCCCCTCGCGGCGCCTATGTCGCCGTGCAGGCGGTTGCCGTACGTGGATTCACAAATGAGCGCCTCCACCGGAAGCATCGGTCCCGGGTCGCGGATGATGGGCAAGTCGGAGCGGCCGAGATCGCCGCTGAAGCCGATCATGCGCTTTTGACCGCGCTCGGTGATTTCCAAAACGATCATGGCCGATCCCAGTACGTGGCCGGCGTCGATGAAGTGCGCCTTGACCCCTTCACATACTTGAAACCACTCGTTGTAGTTTTTTCCTTGAAATAACACGTTGCACTCGTCGCCGTCCTTTTGGGTATAGAGCGGCCCGTCGCACTGCATGCGGACCTCGTTTAAATGCTTGCAGAAAAATTCTTCGTCCTTCTCCTGGATGTAGCCGCCGTCTTGCAGCATCACGTGGGAAAGATCCTTGGTGGCATAGGTGCAGTGCACGGGCCCGCGATAGCCGCGCTTCCAAAGCAAAGGAATGCGTCCCGAGTGATCCATGTGCGCGTGCGACAGCACAACCGCGTCGATATCTTTGGCGGGGTCGAAGGTGAAGTTGGCGTTTTTCTGCGCGGCTTCCGCTCGGCGCCCCTGAAAAAGACCGCAGTCGAGCAGAATGCGCTTGAGCCCTTTTTCGGTATCGATTTGTACTTCGTGACAGGTGCCCGTTACTTCGCGCGCCGCGCCGTGGGGGATGATTCGCATGCGGGAGGGAGTGTGTACTTTTTTCCAGTATAGCGCAAAAAAACGAAAAAGGCACCGACTTTTTGGCCGCCGTGCCCTGGGCGATGCTATGCTTCCAGCCTATGCGTCGCGTTTTCGCACTCTCTTTCGTGTTTCTCGGTTTGCTTGCAAGCACTCCCGCTCTCGCGGCCGATGCCAGTTCACCTAGTCTCAAGGAACGCGTGGCGCTGCGCCGGGAAGAACGCCTCAACGGCAACGAAGCTGTGAAGCGCGTGACGCGGCCGGTTGCCAAGCCCGCCAAGCCTACGGTACAGCCCAACCCCAGGCGCAGGACGACGCGACCGAGTTTGCGAGAATTGAGAGAACGCGCCGCGGCCCAGCGATCCACGCAAGCGGAGAATGACCATTACGTGCGGCCCACCCGCACGGCGAATGATACGGCAGAATTCCTCGCCGAAGTGCTGCGCCTCGTCAACGAAGAGCGCGAGAAAGAAGGCGTGGGGGCGCTCACCCGTAACGCACTTCTCGACAAAGCGGCCCAGGACTACGCCGTGGAAATGCGCATCGGAAATTTTTTCAGCCATGAGTCTCCCGACGGCACCACCTTCGACCAGCGCATCAAAGCCGCCGGCTATCCCGGCCCCTGTCCCATCCCCGGCTGCCGCGTGCAATTGTCGATGGGGGAAAACTTGGCCAAAGGTTTCGAAACGCCGGCTGCCGCCATGAAAGGCTGGATGAATTCCCCCGGGCACAAAGCAAACATTCTCTCGCCGCATTTCGACGAGATAGGCCTGGGATTATCCGGCACTTATTGGTCGCAGGAATTCGGCATGAAGACCTTTTCGAACCCGCGTTAGGATGCAGTCAGGACGGCCTTCAACACTCCATCGCGTTCTTTCTCGGTGAGCAATCTTATCGCTCCGGGCTGCAGCTTATCGTCGACGATGTTCACGATGCGGACTCTTTTGAGCACCGTGACTTCGGACCCAACCTTGCTCGCCATGCGGCGGATTTGGCGGTTGCGGCCTTCGGTGATGCTGATGCGGAACGTCGTATCATCGATGCGGCGGATGACGGCGGGCTTGGTTTTGGTGCCGTCAATCATGAGACCCTCGGCCATCTTGCGCAGCGCCCCTTCCTTGATGGGGTCTTTCACCGTCACTTCGTACTCTTTCTCGTGATAAAACTTGGGGTGCGTGAGGCGGTAAGCGAGTACGCCGTCGTTGGTCATGAGGAGGAGTCCGGACGAGTCTTTGTCGAGACGACCCACGGGGAACACTTTCCCCTTCAGCCCTTCGGGTAGCAGATCTCTCACGGTCTGTTCTTTGGGTTCCGTCTTTTTTTTGCGGAGACGATCGAGCGCGGTTTGGGTCACTTCGAAGCCGCGGCCATCCTCTTTCAGATCGGCTTTCGCCTCCTTCGGACCCACATTGCTGGTGATCACGCCGACCGGCTTGTGGAGGAGGTAATAGAGCATCTCCTGACGCGCATCCAGCACGGCGCCATCCACTTCGATGGTATCGTTTTCAGGGTTCGCCTTATCGCCCACCTTGGCCACTTTGCCGTTCACTTTCACCAGCCCCTGCTCGATGTACTCCTCCGCCTTGCGACGGGAAGCGATGCCTCTGGCCGATAGGATCTTTTGCAGTCTTTCAAGCATGGCAACCAGTGTAGCATGGATTTACATTCGGCCCTTACTGCTGAGCAAAAAAGCCTCATAGGCCCTCTGCAGGCGCAGGACGACCGGTGGGACGGATGCGAAGGCATGGGCGTCGATGGTTTTGATGGGCAGGATCTTCGTGGAGGTCGACGTGAAGATGGCGCCGTCGCATTCCGCGATGTCTTTCGCCGGTACGTCGTGCTCGGTGAAGGCGATCCCCTCCTCGGCCGCGATCTTCTTGAGAATCATGCGCGACACGCCTTCGAGGATCTTCTCCGTGGGCGGGCTGATGATCGTCTCACCTTTGATGAAGCAGACATTCGTGCGCGTGCCTTCGGTGATGCAGCCGTCTTTATCGATGAGCAGCGCGTCGTAGCAGTCTTTGGCTTTGGCATCGCGATAGGCTAGGTAGCTGCCAAGCATGTTTAAAGTTTTTGCACCTGGCCACAGACGTTCATAATGGACGGTTATTGCGGAGACGCCGTCGCGATACCACTGCTGCTTGGGGAAGCTGGGAGCGAGTGGGAGGATGGCCAGGAGGACATCTTTCGGATCGGACGCGCCGATGAGGAGAATTTTCAGGTTGTACGCTTCCTCGGTTTGCTTGGCACAGAGCTCCTCAAGCATCCGCAGGATATCCAAAGGGTCATAATTATGGTTTAGCCCTAGTACTTGCGCTGAATGCATCAGTCGGGCCACGTGCTGCTCGGCGAAGTAGAGGATGCCCTTGGAGCATCGCAGCGTCTCGTACACACCGAATCCGTAGGTGTACTCCACGGAGAAGAGCGACACCTGTGCCTGCTCGCGCGGGACCAGGGAGCCGTTGAGGGAGACCAAAGGGAAGTCTGGCATGGCTGGAGTATGCCTGATTGTCGATTGGGCGTATATCTGCTATACTATAGAGAAATACCCACTTTCTCTCCTATGACGGACTTCGTCTCCCCTCTGGAGCTGACCATGCTCGGTAAGGTGATCGTGGCTGCCATCTTAGGCGGCCTGGTAGGTATAGAGCGCGCCGAGGCGCACACGGCCGCAGGGCTGCGCACGAACATGGTGGTGGCCATCAGCACCTGCATGTTCACGGTGATTTGTCTGCACCTCTTCCAGCCCGGCTTTGAGCATAACAGCGCGATGCTTGGCCATATCATCAGCGGTGTCGGCTTTATCGGAGCAGGCATCGTATTCCACTACGGCAGAAAGACCGCCGGCCTTACCACCGCCGCGAGCGTATGGCTGGTCGCCGCAATCGGCATGACAGTAGGCGTGGGGCTCTTCATCCTAGCCATCTTCTCGACGGCGCTCACCATCTGCATCCTGCACTACTTGGAGCCTTTGAGCGTACAACTGCAGAAGCACGGGCACAGGATCGATGTTGTTGCCAAACGACACGCAAAAGAGGCGGCTACCCCTGTTAGGTCCCTACGGGACAAACGAAAGTAGCCGCCAGAGTGTTTTACTCCGCCTGACGCAAATGCCAGACGGTCCCCTCGGGGACAGTTCCATAGAAACAGATATCTTCTCCGATGAAGTAGAGGCCGCCTTTCATCCGACCTCTGCAGGACACATGGTGATCCTGAGCAATCCATTGTGCTGGATCCAGTTCAACGCCGGCCGAGAACCACACGGACTCCAGTTCTTTCGTGCGATACAGATCGATACTGCGTCCTTGCGATGTGATCCGTAGGATCTGGAAGCATTTGCGCTTGGACAGTGTTTTGCCCGCTGCCTTCATGGGCGGAGGAATGAACAATTTCACCGACTCATTCACTCCCGCCTTCACTTCGTGCGCGATCCCTCTGTCTTTCGTCACCTCTGTTTCAAGGAGCATCACTTCTGCCTCCCGTGGCAGTGCCCAATCGACTGGGAATGGGCCGAATGGCCTCGTTCGATGGGCAAAACGAAGTATGCGCTCCATAAAAGACGTCGACAAGGCTTCTCTCTTTAATTCCTGCGGGCGTCCTCGGCCCTTTGAAGGATTTCTTGTGCTAAGAGACCTTTGTGTTCTTCAAGCGCGGCGCGATACGCTTGTTGATACACCGCTACCTGCAAGGCTGGCACACACACCGCCATCCAGTTGCCAGGCGCGAACTCCGTTTGCATCAGATCGGGATTTTGTGCTGCCATTTCCTGTATATACTCCTTGGTATGAAGGTGTGCGGCTGCATTGAATTGCTTCTTATAGTGACCTTCTTGTTTTTGAAAACGCGAATGCTCCATGCGCGGATTGTTCCCTACATCGCATGTATCGTGCAAGGTCGCATTTTT
>CAYTNJ010000081.1:0-6153 GCA_964439155.1 uncultured Candidatus Peribacteria bacterium
GGCCGCCGATGAAGCGCTCGAAGCCGCGGAACTCGACGATGTGCAGCCGGGCCTGCTGCACGTGCCCGGCCTCGTCGAGCAGCAGCGTGACCTTGCCGTGACCCTCGACGCGCGAGACCGGATCGATGGCCACGCGGCGCAGAGACAATTGATCGAGCCGTGCCAACTCCAACAATCTTTCCGCGAGGATCGTCACTTCCTTCACGTCGTCCTTCGCCGAGAGCAGGCCTTCCTTGTAGTTGCCGGTCTTCAACGCCAGATCAAGCGACGAGTTGAGCGCAGCCAGCGGCGTGCGCAGTTCGTGGCTCGCGTCTTGGGTGAACTGCTCCAGTCGTTCCATCATCTGCTCCGCGGGTTTCAAGCTTCTGCGTGCGAAGAACAAGCCCACGGCGAAAGTGATGGCCGAAATGCCCACGCTCACGATGAGGTACAGCAGGGCTCTTGCAGGCAGGTCTCCGCGCTGGAAGCGTTCCACGTCCGCCACCTGGATAAACCCGGCGGGTTTGCCGTCGAATAAAATTTTCGCGGTGAGAATGGTGTACTGGTCGCCGTTGAACACCGCCGAGGAATAGCCTTCGTCGTTGTCGAAGGGGATTTCCTCGAAAAACGCGCCCACGTAGATCTCGCGGCCGAAGGCATCCAAAATGCGCACTCTGCCGCGTTCGGGCGGGGGGAGTGAAATTTTCATGCTGGCGACGCCGCTCTGCCAGTTGCTGGTGATGGTTTGCAGCGTGCGAGACAATCTCTGGTGTGATTGGCGGCGGGCGTTGGAGTAATCCACGGCCAAGAACACGAGCCCGTTGATGAGAAGCAGTACGAACACGAAAGCCATGAACTGCAGCGCGATCCTGTAGCTGATGCGTTTGAAGAGCATGGGTGCGGGGTTAGTCCGCGGCGATCATATAGCCTTTGCCGGGCACCGTCTGCACAGCGTCCTTGCCCAGCTTGCGCCGTAGGTACGACACGTGCACGTCTACGGTCTGGGAGAACATCAGTTCGTCGCGGCCGCCCCACACGTGCTCGATGATGCGCGGGCGATCTTGCACTTTGCCTCTGTTTTGCAGCAAGAAATGGAGCAGCGCGTATTCCTTCGGAGAGAGCTCCACGCGCTTGCCGTCCTTGCGCACCTCCTGCGTATTGGTATCGAGCGTGATGTTGCCGGCGCTGAGCACGGGCTGCTTCTCACCTTGGCGGCGCAGGAGCGCGCGCACGCGCGCGAGCAGTTCGTCCAAGTCGAAGGGCTTGGCCAGGTAATCGTCGGCCCCGATATTGAGGCCGTGCACGATCTCCTGCTGCTTGGCGCGCGCGGTGAGCATGAGGATGGGCATGTTCTTTTTATTCTGGCGCAGCATGGAACAAATCACGTAGCCGTCCATGCCGGGCAGGTTGATATCCAAAATCACCAAATCCCATTCCTGCGTCATCGCCTTCTCAAAGCCTTCTTTGCCATCGTTGGCGATAGTCACGGCATAACGTTCCAGCGCCAGATACTGGGCGACGTTTTCGGCAAGCTTTTGCTGGTCTTCGATGAGGAGGATGTGCATCAAATAGAGGATACCGCAACAGGATTAAGAAGAGGTTAAGATCTTAAGGATTTGTACAAAACGCCAGTCGCAGTACTACCTAACCCCCTCTCCCCTCGCGGGAGAGGGCCGGGGTGAGGGGGCAGCAAAAAACTTTCACGCACGTTCTCCACTTGTGGCTCTATCCAAAAATTCGTTGGAAAGCCCAAAAGAAGGCCAACCCCGAAATCCCCACCGCCACTACCTTGATCGCCGTCGAGTACCACGCATATTTCCGCAGCAGATAAATAAACGGCAGCGCCGCCGTGATGATCATCAATTGCCCCAGTTCTATGCCCACGTTGAACGAGACGAGCGCGAGCAAAAAATGGTTGTCCGGCACGTTTAAGTCTGTGAGCAATCCGGCGAAGCCGAGTCCGTGGAAGAGCCCGAAGAAAAACACGCTGGCGGTTTTGTTGGAACCCGCGCCGAAAAACGGGTGACGCGCAAAGAACACCGTGGTTACCGCCACGTACGCGATGCTCAATGCGATCAACGGCTCCACCAGCCTCGGCGACAGCGTGAGCAACCCCGTGCCCGCTACCAAAAACGTGATCGAGTGTGCCACCGTGAACGCCGTCACCAGCTTAAGGGTTTTACGCAAGCTCACGAACACCAGGAGCAGCGAGAGCACGAACAGCACGTGGTCGAGGCCTTCCAAGATATGCTGTACGCCGAGCGACAGGAAATTCACCATCATGGAGCCGATGCCGGCGTTCGGATCGTTCGCGGATTGAATCTGCTCCACTTTTTTGATGGCGGCCTGCTTTTGTTGCTCATCCAAAAAGGCGTCGATTTGGTCGACCGTAAGATCCGGGTTTTCGCGCATCAGGTCGACGATTTCCGAAGGCAGCAGTTCATGGGACGACGCCGCGGGCGCCGTCCACCATAAAGGAAGCAAGACCAACGTGAACGTTGCGGCGACCAGGGGAAGAGCGCGCATTGGCTTACCCTACTGCCCCGTGTGTTCCCGGCGCAAACGCCGGATGCAAATATTCACCTGCCAGGAGAAAAATCACGCCAAACGCCGTTTCACGTTTGTAAGCCACCTTGGGACTGTTATCATGCGAGGCAATCATTCCTTCCTCCATTCTCTTTATGAAACGTTTTTCTCACGGCAAGAGCGCGGCGCTGATCGCGGCGTCCGTTGCACTGGCCGCGTTCCTTCCCGTGGCGGGTTCGTTCGCGTCTTCGCACCGCGAAGCTCCGCTGATCAGCCAAGATCCCTCGGCTGACGCCACCGATCTGTACGCCTTCATGGCGCCCGGTGACAGCTCCAGGATCGTGCTCGTCGCGAACAGCAATCCTCTCGGGGTCGCCGGCGCTGGCCCCAACTACTTCCGCTTCGGCGACGGAGTGGTGTACGCGTTCCACATCGACAATAACGGCGACGCCAAGGAAGACGTCACCTACGCCTTCACCTTCAACACCAAGGCGACCAACGGCAGCACCTTCCTGTTTGCCACCAAGCCCCTCAATAACCTGTCCGATGCGAACGTGCGCCAGTATTACTCGGTGTACAAGATCACGGGCAAGTTCAAGGGCAAAAGCCAGCTCACCTCCAAAAATCTGATTGCCACGGGCGAAGCCGCCACGCCGGTTATCGGCTCCAAAAGCCAGTCCAACTATGAACAGCTCGCCAACCAGGCGATCCTCACCAATGGCAGCCGCAGATTCTTCGCAGGCTCCCGCGACGATCCATTCTTCGTCGACTTGAACGTGTTCGATCTTCTAAATCTGGGCGCCGGCTTCGACTCGCTAAAGGGCACCAACGTGCTGTCGATCGTGATGGAAATCCCCGTGTCCGATGTAAAGAAGAACGACTCCGTCATCGGTGTCTGGAACGCCAACTACCGCAGCGCCTTCCGCGTGCTGGGTGACGATGGCAAGGAGAGCGGCAAAGGAAACCTTGTCCAAGTATCGCGCCTCGGCATGCCGCTCGTGAACGAAGTGGTGGTGCCGCTCGCCTACAAGGATTACTTCAACGCTTCGCACCCGAGCAAAGACGCCACCACCAAGGCCTACTCCGACGTGGTGCTCAAGCCCGAGCTTGCGGGCCTGTTCAAGGCCGTGCTCGGACTCAACGTGCCGTTGGATAACCGCCAAGACCTGGTCACCGTGTTCCTTACGGGCGTACCGGGCTTGAATCAGCCGCAGAACGTGCGGGCATCCGAAATGCTGCGCATCAACACCTCCACCGCCCAAACGGCTCCGGGCAGCGAAAATCGCTTGGGAGTATTCGGCGGAGACAACGCCGGCTTCCCCAACGGTCGCCGCCTCGCCGATGACGTCACCGACATCGCCGTGCAGGCGGTGGCCGGCAAGCTCGTCACCGGATACGACGTCCCCTCCACCCTCGGCGACGGCGTGAACAGCAACGACAAAGCGTTCTCCACGACCTTCCCGTACCTGGCATCCCCGCATGTGAAGACGAAATAATGAGAGGAATGCGCGCCGATAAAAGTGCACGCACCACCGCGGCGACAGTCATCGCCGCGGTGGCTTTGGTGTGCATCGGCGCCTACGCGTGGTCGCTCTTCACGCGCCCGGCCGCGGTACCGCTCGAGTCGATCATCATCGATGAAACCGAGCAAGGTCTCTCCGTCGCCACGAAAACGGCCATCCTCCGCGCACAAGAAGCACTCAAGAACAAACCCGATGACGTGAAAGCCATCTTCGCGCTGGCGGGAGCGTATTTGCAGGCCGTGCGTGAAAACGCCGATACGGCCTACTACGCTCGCGTGGAATCCCTGCTGCAAAACGCAGAGCGCACCGATGCGGGTAATCCGGAAATCGCTTTTCTGCGCGGAAACATCGCGGCCGGTCGCCATGATTTTGCAACTGCGCTCAAGCACGCAAGGCCCCTGGTGCGGAACTATCCGCAAATCCCGCGCTACTTTGGGCTGCTCGCCGACGCGCAGATCGAACTGGGGATGTATGAAGAAGCGGCCGTCACCCTGCAGACCATGGCGGATCTTCGCCCCGACTACGGCGTGTACACGCGCGTGGCCTATCTCCGCGAAATTCACGGCGACCTAAACGGCGCAATGGAGATGATGCGCGAGGCGCTGGACGCCAACTCCGGCATCGCCGAGAACATCGCCTGGACGCTTACCGAACTCGGCAGACTGACACTCGAGCGTAATGCGACGGAAGCCGACGGCTATTACGACGGAGCGCTCGCGGCGTACCCCGACTTTGCGCCGGCCTTGGCGGGCAAAGCGAAAGTAGCGCTGAAGAACAAAGACACGGCCGCGGCGAAAATACATCTCGAACGCGCGCTCGACATTCTGCCTCTGCCCGAATACGCCTCGCTGCTCGGCGACATGTATGCAGCCGAGGGCAATACGCAAAAAGCCGCCGTGTATTTCCGCTTGGTGGAAGTAGGTTTCGACCGCATCGCGCAAAGCGGCACCAACGTGGACTTGGAACGCGCCAAGTTCTTACTTGAGCACGATCGCAACTTGGCTCTGGCCCACGAACTTGCGCTGCGCGTGTACGCATCGCGCCCCACCATTTACGCCGCGGATGTCCTCGCTCTTTCGTACTATAAAAAAGGAAACAACGAAGAAGCCAAGGCATTCCGGAAGAAAGCCCTTTTGACGGGCACGCTCGATCCGGTCATCCGCAAACATGCGGGGATAATCGGGGAGTAAGCGTCATAAAGGCCGGGTCAGCGCGTCAACCAGTGCGCCTATCCCTTCCTTTCTCTATGACTTCGTACACTCCCTCCATCCTCTCCTTGAACCAGCGTAAGCGTTTCGCCCTTTTGACGGTGATGGTGCTTACCATGGGTCTTGTCGCCTGCACCGGTACGACGGGTTCCGTCAGCGACGAAGGCGACTCGTACACCAGTGAAGACAGCGACCTCGATACGGGTCCCGGCTCCAGCTATAAAGACAACGATTCTGATTACAACAACGACCTGACCGTGAGCAGCAGCTCCGCCTCAGGATCGACGACGTCTTTCCAGGCTATGCCCTAATCCGTCTACGTCCGTCGCTATGGCTCCGAGACTCCGCCGAGATTAGCCTGTTGCCTCGGCGTAGCCCGCAGGCGAAGACGGGCTAGTCCTCCGCGTGTGAGGGCCACATCAGGAAGCTAAGCAACAATCCCGCGAAGCCCGCGATCACCGCGCTGCCCGTCCACATGTGCACCGACCACCACACGCCTCCGGTCACGAAGAGCGTGAGCGTGTAGAGGGAAAAGAACACGAAAGGCAGTGCGAACGCGAACAGGCGCGCCATCCTATCAGAACTTCCCGTCAGTTTGCTCGACGCGCGCGATCAGGCGATGCACACTTTCCTTATGAAGCCCACCCGCCTTTCCCTCGCGATCCCGCTTGCCTTCTTTCTTGTCGCCTGTAACACGCAAGCGCCAGTCAATTCTTCCGGCGTTTCGGTTGCATCCGTCGCCGCGTCGCAAGCATCGTCAGCCGCTTCTTACGACGCAGTCTCGCTGCGTGCACTCATGGACAAGCAGTTCGACGGGCGCTCTCTCACCCTCGGCGCCGTGCTCGACCGCAACGCCGTCTACCCGCGTTACACGGTCACCTACCTGAGCGGCGATCTCAAAATCTCCGGCATCATGA
>CAYTNJ010000082.1:0-6140 GCA_964439155.1 uncultured Candidatus Peribacteria bacterium
TTGTAACGGTTTTGTTGCCTAAACCTGCCTGCCGAAAATGTTGGGTGCTTAGTCATGAAAATAGAAAAAGTCTTATTTTCATTTTAATACGAAAAGGAAAATAAAGAAATACTTATTTTCCGTTGAAATCGCACCTCAATGATTGAGCTGAAATTCGCCAAGAATACCACTATTATGGCTGGAATTAGGATTTTGCTCCAAGAAGCACAAGTGCTTCTTTATGCAGGCTTCCGTTCGTCGCCAAAAGCGGCCTAGGCTCCAGTTTCCAAGGCTTGCCTGTGCCGTCCGTCACCTTGCCGCCTGCTTCTTCCACGAGCAAGCAGGGCGCGGCCAAATCCCACAGCTTCCCGAAGCGCACGAAGGCCGCCGGCACCGTGCCAAGAGCCACGCGCGTGAGCCCGAAGGGTCCTGAGCCGAGCAGGCGGAAGCGGGCGCCCGCGTCATGAAAGGGCTTGATGTCGTCGACGATGGTTTGCAGCGGGAGAGTGGAATTGCCGTCGCCCAGGAACATGCCGCCGTCCAGCGTCTTTGCGGAAGATACATGGATCTTCTTCCCATTCAGCGTCGCGCCTTTGCCTTTTTCCGCGACGAAGAATTCATCGAGCACCGGGAAAGCGCAGATGGAGAGGATCACCTTTCCTTTGTGCTCCAAAGCCAAAAGAATGCCAAAGAGGGGAATCCCGGAGAGAAAGTTATGCGTGCCATCCAAAGGATCCAGGATCCACCGGTAGCCGCTATCACCTTGTATTTCGCCGCGTTCCTCCGAGAGAATCGCGTCATTGGGGAAAGCTTTGCGCAGCGCTTGCATGATCCGCTTTTCGCTGCCCTTATCGGCTTCGCTCACCATCGTGCCATCTGCCTTTTTGGTGCCTTGATGCTTGGACCGGAAGTGCTTCTGCAAAAACGCCCCTGCGTCTTTCACCGCCCGGAGCGCGACCACTTTGCGTTGCATGCTTAATTGAGCCAGCCGGCAAAGTCTTTCAAAAACTGTCCCACCACTTCGTCGGTCTTGTAGTGCTGCGTCATGGGCAAAAAGAACTTGGGGGGGACTGTGACGATGTGCGCTCCGGCCCTGCCTGCATTCACGATATCGGCCACGGTGCGCATGCTGCCCGCGATGATTTCCACGTTATCTTCGCCGTAGGACATATCTAACAAGGTGCGGCTTTCGGCTACGGTGTGGGCCGGATCGAAATCAGCTTCCTCCACGCGGCCTTCTTCGATGTAGGCTTTTTTCTGCTCCGGATGTTTGGTTCCACCATCGCGGATGCGGCCCCAGAAGAGGCTCACGTAGCGCGAACCCGCGGCCGCAGCCATCACCGCCTGGGCCACCGTCATGCAGCAGGTGCAGTTCACCTGGATGCCCTCGGCCTTAAGCTCCCGGATGATCGCCAGTTCCTGCAGGCCGATTTGCACTTTGATCGCCAGGTTGTCGTAGCCGAAGGTTTTCACGAAGCCCTTCGCTTGGCTCAAAATCTCCTTGGGATCGGTCGAGAATACTTCCACCGAAAGCGAAATGCCTGGTTGATGCTTGTTGATGAGATCCAAAATTTTGCCGATGTGTTCCTCAAACTTGGCCTTGGGTTCTTTGGAAAGCAGCGAAGGATTGGTGGTGACGCCGCGCACGAAGCCGCCTTTGAGCGCTTCCTCAATTTCTTGCAGATTGGCGGAGTCGATGAAGAGTTTCATGGGGAGAGGGGAATTACAGACCGGTTTCCTCGCGGATCTTCTCGCGCAATTGCGAGGCGATGAGGTGGTGCAGCACGACGTGGAAGCCCTCCACGAGCGGGGTCGAGTTGGCGGGCACGATGATGGGCACGTCGACGACGTCCTTCATGGCGCCGCCGTCAAAGCCGATGAGGCCGATGGTCGCGCCGCCGAGATCTTTCACATATTGCAGTCCCTTCAACAAATTCTGCGACCAGGCGCCGGCTTTGTCTTGCCCGGCTCCTCCATGCACGCTGATGCCGATGCACACGTCGCCGGGCTGCGCGGAGGTCTTGAGTTGCTCCAGATACACATTCTCCCACCCGCGATCGTTCACAAGCGCACTGGTGAGCGCCACGTTATCGAACAAGCTCACGGCCTTCACGCGCTTTTCATGCGGCGAGAGCGTGCACTGCACCAAATCCGCAGCCAGGTGGGTCGCGGTAGAGGCAGAGCCGCCGTTGCCGATGATGTAGATGGTCTTGCCGTTCTTCCAGGCCTGGAAGAGCACATCAATGGCCTGGTCGATGTGCACCTGCGACACCTCATCGCAAATGCGCTTCACGTCGCCTAAAAACGATTGGATCGCGTTGGCTGTTTCCACTGGGAAAGAGTAGGCAATGTGGCTCTTGGAGTCAATAAAAGGCAGCATCTACCGCTTCAGGAAGGAATATTGCTTTTTACGGGAAAATTATCATAATAGCAGTTATGAAAAAGGATTTACTGTCGGCATGCCAAAGACTCGAACAGATGATCGCACCAGATGCGGAAATAGTGCATCAGGGCAGAGAAAACCTCCGACGGGAAACGCACAATAAGGCGTACGAATTATTTACGAAACTTTGCGCTGTAAAACGAAAAATCCGCTATGTAATCGATCCAGATGGCGAATCGCAGCCGCCGACAGAGGAAGAAAAACTTGCCTCCGAGGCAGATCACGAAACGCTTTACAGAGACTATAAAAAAGCCTTGGGGCTCCCTGGTACCAGCTTCAAGGAGGATGAACTCTCTTCGAAAACCGCGGCCGAGACACTCGAGGAATCACTGCGGAAGCTCACGTTCGATCAAGAAGATGCATTTTTACAAAGCGAGGAAGGGAAGCGATTACTGAAAGAAGTGGATGAAGAAGCGACAAAATTAAGCACGAGCGAACGTGATGCGGAAACAAACCTTCATCAATTGCTTCATTACATAAAACAACAGACGGACATCCAGCTTTGGGTGCGCAAAGAATTGCTCCCCTTGCTAGATAAGGATTACAGCGATTATCCGGAAGTACGGAAGATGCTAAACGACATCACGCTGGCTCAATAAACATGCGGCGGTCGCCGATGTAATTCAGTTCGTTTTCCGAGGAAACACGTATTCCCCGTTCTTCAATACGCCAAAGTCCAAAGCCCCGCTTTTCGGGTTCACCGCGGTAATTTGGCCGGACTCTTCATCATATTGGATGAACCCCCAGTCACTGGGCTTGTTTGGATCGCGAGGGAGGAAGCCGCTGCTCATGCCCACATCCCCGTTCATATCAGCGATCTTATCGAATGCGTTGTTGCACTGCTGCACGCCCGGGTTGGCAATGCCATTGCCGAGTAGCACCGCGTGGCCGTGGATGAGGACACGAATGCCCTCCTCATGCATGGCATCAGCCGTTTTTTCGCTGATGAGCGGCGTACGGTCCGGCGGCAGAGGCTTCATCATGCACACAACCGGAGCGAGCGGAGCCTTCGGAAGGGAATGCCTGTTTTTCCAGTCGTAATCGAACAAAAATTGGAAGTCTCGTCTTTGCCATGCTAGTTGGTAGAGCCCGTTCAGTCGATCCAGGCCCAACGCCATGCCCTTCTCATTAATGCCGGCATGCACCGCCAGGATGCCGCCGATGCGGTGGGCCACGCGCATCTGCTCGAAGAGAATGCGGAATTGTCCCTCCAGGAACAGCTCGCGCATCCGCTCATAGGCGGCGGGGAAATCCGTCGATTGCATCTCCGGATGTTGCTCGATGAACTTCTGCCACGTTGCCAGATAGCTTTTGGTCTCATCGTTCTCCGGATCGAGGGCCATGTGCGCGAGAGGATGGGCGTCCGTCGTCGGTTTCTGGAGATGTAGGCGGTAGCGTTTGGCTACCTGGTCCATCACAGGCACGCCGTCCATCCATAACTGCATCCAGCGAGGCTGTTCGGGATGAGACAAAGCATGCAATGCAGTGATGTCATGGTTGCCCGGCTCTAGGATAACGTGCTGGAAATGTGCTCGGATGCTAAGCAGGAGCTCAAGCGTCTCCAAATTGGTAGGCCCGCGATCGATGTAATCGCCGGTAAAAACCAGTTCATGCAGATCCGGATCTCTGAACTTCAGTGCATGGCCTTCTCCATCAGCCAAATTGGCTGCCTTTAGCGTCTTCTCCAGAGCTTCAACGTCGCCATGGATGTCGGGTATGAAGATGTCCAAGGCCATAGTAGTATTTTACACTATATAGAAAAAATAGCAACAAACACAAGAAACCGGGTTACATTTCGGATCTGCCGAAACATCCCCCGGTTATGAGCCAAGGCATTACGCCTTAGCAGTTTTATCGCCCATCACAATGACGGAAGAAATTGCGACCTTTGAAGCCAAGGAACGCACTGCTGCTAACACAGCTTCGATGTCGGCACCTGCCGCCACATCCACGATATACATGTCATCCTTGATCCTGCGCGTGGCGGTGAGCATCCGCGCAGCCACTGCTTTGCGAACTGCTTCCAGTGTCACACCATGCGTTTTCAGTAGCCGAGACGCCGGTGCTTCTTCTTTTAGCAGTCCCAGAAGCAGGTGATCAGGACTGACGTACTCCGCACCCAGGTCCAAAGCTTCCCGATTGGCGTTGTCAAAAATCATCTTGAACCACGGGGCGAGCTTCGGATAGTCCACGGGATTCTCATAGCTGTTGGCTTCCTCCAACGCGACACGCTCTGCCTCTAGGATAACTGCAGGATCAATGCCGATGAGCATCAGAGTTGCCCAAACCGGGCAATCCTGACGCAGGAGGCCGAGCAAAAGATGCCCCGTCCGGACGAAGTCCTGTTTATGCCTTTTCGCTTCCTCCGTAGCAACGCGCATGGCTGTCCGTACGTCATCCGTGTTTCCCAAATGCTTCATGAATTTCCTCTGGTGAAAGATGTTTTGAATGGGCGTAAAAGTAATATACATAAAATTTAAATTTTGTCAAAAAACGGAAGCCAACGGGAAAATCAGGATATGTCTATTTCGCATAACCCTTTTCGATCACCCGCAACGCCGCCACCGCATCCCCCGCCGTCACCCCAATGTCCCGGCCTTCTTCAATCGACCTCACAAACTCCTTCCACGAATCGACCAGCGCCGCATCCGGCTTGCCGCCTTCGAAGGGGAATTCCCAGACGGTTTCTTTGGGCACGTCGCGGCCGTGGGTGCGAGGAGCATGAACGAGACGCTCGAGTCCATATTGTCCGCCGAGACCATCGATGAGCAGGTAGCCCTCCTTGCCGTAGATCTCCAGGCGGAAAGTCTTTTTCCACTGCGTCCAGCTGGCGTGCAGTTGGGCTATTTGGCCTTTGTCGTTTTTCAGTAGCAGGAACGCGTTATCCTCCATGGGCGCGATATCCCAGTAGCCGGTGTTCAGCATCGTCGCCTGCTCGGGGAAGGGGCCGAGAAACCAGTTGGCCAGGTCGATCACGTGCGAGCCTTGGTCGATCAGCTCGCCGCCGCCGGAGATGGGCTTGTCGCACCACCATTCCTGCTCGTAGCCCTCGCGGCCGGCGTGGCCGTAGATCGCCTTGAGGAACATCACGTCGCCGATCGCGCCTTCTTCGACCTTTTGCTTCATCAGCGCCACGGCCGGGTGCAGGCGGATGTTGAAGTTCACGCGGTAGCGCAGGTTTTTTGCCTTCGCGATGTCGATGCCCTTTTGGATTTCCGCGGAGGAAATGCCACCCGGCTTTTCGCAGAAGACATGTTTGCCGGAAGCGAGCGCTGCTTGGGCGATCTCCGTCAATAACACGTGCGGAGTCGCCACGATCACGGCGTCGATGTCCGTACGCTCCACGATCTTGTGCCAATCCGTCGTCCCTTCACACGCAAACTGCTGCGCGAAGGCATCGCACTTTTCCTGATCGGGATGACACAGGGCGATCACCTTGGACTGCGGATGCTCGGCGGCAACCTGCGTCCACCTCTTGCCCATGCCGCCTACGCCGATCACGCCGACGCGAAGCCTCGCCTCGGCACCCCCCATGTCAGGGTGAGTGACGACATTCTGTGGTGACGGGCTAGTTCCAGTGCTTGTCATAGTCTTCGGGTTTGATTCTGCGCATGGTGTAAATGTCCGATGCCATGAGCTCATCGGCGATTTCGGGGAACTTCTTCCACGGGTCCCATTGTACACTAATGGTGCGGCCCGAAATGCGCCGACCTTCATC
>CAYTNJ010000083.1:0-6136 GCA_964439155.1 uncultured Candidatus Peribacteria bacterium
TCTTGCATTCGATGCGGCCTTTTTTAAGAGCGGCGATGGTCTTGGCGATGTTGTCGGTCACCGTTCCCGCTTTGGGGTTCGGCATCAGACCTTTCTGACCGAGGGTCTTGGCCACCTTACCGAGGTTCTTCATCACTTGGGGAACGGCCACGGCCACGTCGAAGTCGATGGAGCCGGATTCGATCTCTTTCACCAAATCATCCAAGCCCGCCTTGTCGGCGCCGGCCTTTTTTGCGTCTTCTACCATGTCTTCGGGTACGAACGCTGCGATGCGTACGGTCTTGCCGGTTCCATGGGGAAGATCCACCGTGGTACGGACCAACTGGTCGGCTTGGGTCGTATCGGCGGCGATGCGAATGTGGGCTTCGGCCGTGCCGTCGAACTTGGTGGTGCTCAGCTTGGAAAGAAGCTCACAGGCCTCCGCGACGGGATACGCCTTGTTGGCCTCGACCAAAGCGGCCTTTTCCGTGTACTTCTTGCCGTGCTTAGAGCCGGCAACCTGCTTCTGCTGTTTCTTGGACATAGAGAGTTGGGGGATGTGGTACAGGCGCCGCGTTCTACGCGGCTCCCACAAGTAAGTGGGCATAGGATAGAAGATTTTTGTGGGTTTGCAAGTGGGCGAGCTTGTTAGCTTTTTAGCTGGTTAGCTTATTAGGGCACGTTAAAAGCTAAGAAGCTAACAAGCCAATCAGCTACTTATCGCTTTCTCTTCTTCTGCACCGCCGCCTTCTGCACTTTTGCCGCATGGGCGATCTGCGTCGTGGCGAAGGCGCCGCCGGTGCGCACCGGGTGACTGGTAAACCACATCACCAGTACGCCGTAGATGAACAAGACCAAGTGCAGCACCCACCATCTGGGGTCGACCATGCCGCCGCTGAGCATCATGCGCAGCACGGCGCTCAGGCCGCCCGCGAGCATGGCGACTAAGCCCAGGAATTTCCAGGAGAAGAAGAAAATGGCCGAGACGGTCGCTTTGGAGCTGCTTTCCAAGTGGCGCACGTGGGCGTCGTGATACAGGTAGACGATGCCGCCGATGGCGAAGATGAGCAGCATGCCCGTGTACATGCCGGGGTACAGCGGCTGGCTGGCCAGGAGCGCATAGGCGGAGGGCAGGCCTCCGGCGGACATGAGGAGTAAGCCGATGCTCTGGGCCAGGTAGCTGTAGGTAGACTCGCCCACGTCCGCGGCTTTGCCGTTGCCGCGCAGCAGCGCCGGGAGCATAAGCAGCGTCGTGAGCTGCAGGATCATGAGTGGCAGCAAGAACAGGTAGAACGCGCCTGCCGCGCTGAAGATCGCATTGAGGGGAGACATGGGGCTGAAGGGGGAGTTTTGGCAAAGCCTATGATAAAAGAGCGCCCCAGGCACTCAATTGGCGTTGCGTTCGCTTGTAACCCGTGCTCAGACAACCGTCACGCCCATGCTGCGAGCCGTGCCCGCGATGGAGTTCATGGCTTCTTCGAGGATGGTCGTGTTGAGGTCGGGCATCTTGATCGTGGCGATTTCCTGGAGCTGAGCTTTCGTGATGGTGCCCACTTTGTTGCGATTGGGTTCGCCGCTGCCCTTTTGAATCTTGGCGCGCTCCATGATGAGGGAGGCCGCCGGAGCTTGCTTGGTGATGAAGGTGAACGTGCGGTCTTCGTACACGGTGATTTGCACCGGTACCACCTGGCCCATGCGGTCTTTGGTGGCAGCGTTGAACTGCGTGCAGAACCCGTTGATATCCACGCCGGCTTGGCCGAGAGCGGGTCCCAGCGGAGGTGCGGGATTGGCTTGTCCGCCTTTTGCTTGCACTTTGATGACTTTCTTAACTTTCTTGGCCATAGGAAAGCGGGGAAACCGCGGGCGAGAGTTTCGTGTATTCCCAAAGGGAAGTCAAGGGCAGGATGGTGCCCTTTTACCGGGTCAGGGCATCCATCAGGCTTTCCATGACCTGTTCTTTGCCTTTGGCCATGCGGATTTCGTAGAGATTCTCCCGTACGCGGACGATAACGATCTTCTCTTCGCTGATGGCCGGATCGGTGAATTGCAGGATGTTTCGTACCGGACGGCCGTTTTCTTGCAGGGTTTCGTCCTTAAGGCCGCTGATGCGGGAGGAGAATTTGCCGAGGAGTGCTTCTTTAAGACTGACGAAGAGAATTTTCACCTGGGGAGAAGTGACTACCGTCACCGAGCCCGCGCGGTCGCCGTCTTTTAGTATCACTTGGGAGACCGGCTTGGCGCGATCGGCGAAGATGTCTCCGAAGAGGGTAGCTTCCTTGGTATTGGCGGTCAGTTTTACGTTTTGCGAAGCCGCCACCTGCGCCAGCGTGGGGCCGCTGTTTTTGGCGATGCCCACTGCCGCCGCTTGGCTCGATGCGGAGAGCGAAGAGGTGCCGTCCGTTTCTTCCACGAGCACGGGTGTGCCGCCCGGAACGAGCGCCGCTAAATCGCTGCCGCCGTACCAGGCATCGGTCACGACCAATCCTCCGAGTACGAGAAGGAGAAGAGCGGTGACCGTGATTTTCGATCCGGAGGACATGGGATGAAGCGGAAATACTTTTGCCATCTTAGGCCGAGGGCGGTAGCGCGTAAACTTGAGTACGAATTTATAGAATAAATATTGTTTTTTGTCAATATTCTTTCTTCTCTCCGTCGTCGCTCTGTTACACTCGCCTCCATGGCACTCAAGCGGATGCAATCGGCGGTGAGCGCACCGGCACGCGCGGAGGCGACTCCGGACGACGCCGACAAAGTGGAGCAAACGCTTCGCCCGCGAAAGCTGGAGGAGTACATCGGCCAGACGAAGATCAAGGAACACCTGAAAATTCACGTGCAAGCCGCGAGCAAGAGAGGGGAGCCGCTCGGCCACACGCTGCTGCACGGCCCCCCGGGCTTGGGCAAGACGACTCTCGCGCACATCATCGCGGAGGAAATGGGTTCGCAAATCCGCATCACGAGCGGGCCCACCATCGAAAAGCCGGGCGACTTGGCATCGTTGCTCACCAACCTGGAACAAGGCGACGTGCTATTCATCGACGAAATTCATCGCCTGCGCCCCGTGGTGGAGGAAGTGCTGTACGGCGCCATGGAGGATTGCATGCTGGATATCATGATCGGCAAGGGGCCGACCGCCAGATCGGTGCGGCTTAATCTGAAGAAATTCACGTTGGTAGGCGCCACCACCAAGGCGGGCTCGATGAGCGCTCCGCTCCGCGATCGCTTTTTGCATCAGTTCAAGTTGGGTTTTTACGATCAGCCGGAAATGCAGGCGATCGTCGGCAGATCGGCGGAAATTTTGGGCATTCCCATGGAGCCCGCAGCGGCATCCCGCATCGCGGGTGCCAGTCGCGCCACTCCTCGCATTGCCAACAGGCTCGTGCGCGCCGTCCGCGATTTTTCCCAAGTGCGTCACGCCGACAGGGTGGATGCCGCGTGCGTGGATGACACGCTCAAGTCGCTCGATATCGATTTAGATGGCTTGGACGCGACCGACAGATTGCTGCTGGCGACACTCATCGATTCCTTCAACGGCGGACCGGCGGGCCTTTCCACGCTCGCGGCGATTTTGGCCGAGGAGCAGGAGACGATCGAGGACGTGTATGAACCGTTCCTCATGCAGCAGGGCTACTTGCAGCGCACCCCGAAAGGCAGAGTCGCCCTCAGGCGCGCATACGAAAAAATCGGCAGAGACATCCCCAGCGACGCGCAGCCATCGTTACTCTGAGCGCAGGCTCGCGGTGTAGCCGAAGAGTTGGTTATCACGCACTACTTTCGCAAAAGCCTTGAGCTGGCGGCGGGACATTCTTTGCAGATAGAGCGGCCGGCCCTGCGCGGTCATGCGCGTGTAGCCCATGGCATGGAGCGCGGCTTGGTCTTCTCCGCAGGCGAAAGTTGCGGCGGGGGCCAGGAGGAGGAGCAGGGCGATGATAGTTGAGCGGATGTGCATCGGAGGACGGTCACTGTATCCCGAACCATTGTCATATGACATTGCCGATGGCCGTGCGAATGTGTTCTTCGAATGTTTAGCGAGAGAGCCCGCGGTCCGAACGACCATGATGCCGCGGTCCGAACGACCATGATGCCGCGGTCCGAACGACCGCTCTAATAGTGGTAGGTGAAGGTTTTATTTTTTACTAGAGCGGACATTCCGTCCGCGGCAATCGAGGCGAATCATCCAAACATCTTGTCGATGGTGTCGCGAATGCCCTTCTCAAAATGCTGCCTGGAGAATTCTTTTGCCTGCTCCCGACAATCCTCTTCTTGGAAAGTCTTCCGCTCAAAAGTTTTCAAGACATCCGCCAATGATTCCGAAGTCTGCTCATCAAAAAACACCCCCGTCTTCCCTTCGACCACCGTTTCCAAAGCGCCGCCCGCGCGGTAGGCGATCACAGGCGTGCCGCAGGCCATGGATTCCACTGGCACCAGGCCGAAATCTTCTTCTCCGGGAAACAGCGTCGCGGTTGCGCCGGTGAAGAGGTCTTGGAGTGTATCGTTCTCGACCCGGCCGAGGAATTCCACGGTGGGTCCGGCGAGGGCTTGGAGAGAAGCGAGGGCCGGGCCTTCGCCGGCGATCTTCAGCGGGACGTTCGCTTTGTTGGCGGCCTCTATAGCGAAGTCGATGCGCTTGTAAGGCACCAGTGTCGAGACGATCAGAAAATACGGCACTGTCCACTGTCCACTGTCCACTGTCCACTTCTCTTCCAACCAGAAGTCATCGATGGGCGGATGGATCACCGTGCTCTCGCGCCGCCAGTAGAGCTCGATTCTCCGCTGCACTTCCTTCGATGCGGCGATCAAGACATCCGGCCTATCCGCGGCTTCGCTGTCCCAGATACGCAGCTTGTGGAAGACGCGTTCCAAGTACAGGCGCTTGAGAAAGCCCAGCCGTCCGCCGCTAGCGCGGTCGACCACGTCGTGCGTGCGGTCCCACAGGTAGCGGGCGGGGGATTGGATGATGCTCAAATGTTTGGGTTTGCCATTGGTGATGATGCCGTGCACGAACGCGGAGGAGCTGGAGATCACCAGATCGAACGCCGAAAAATCCCAGTCCTCCACGGCTTTGGGGAAGCGCTTGAGGTACAGGTGATGGTTCATCGAAGCGGCACCGTTCAGTTGCAGGATCGACGTGCGTACCCGCTCTTTGGGAAACCAGTCGCCGAGCTTCTTCTCGTCGTACAGCAGCGTATAGATCGGTGCCTCCGGAAACATGTCGGCGAGCACCTTCAGCACTTTCTCCGCGCCGCCGCGCATCGTCAGGAGTTCATGGACCAGGGCGATCTTCATCGCGCTTCAGCATACCCGTAAGGCACCTCATGCTTAAATTTCTGTTCTTCCTTGCGCTTAAGCACGGCTTCCACGGTCTTGCGGTCGATCCCGCTTGCGACGATTTCTTCCATTGGTCGGCCTTCGTCGACGTATTGTGTGAGCACGCGGTCGGCATCCTCATAGGAAAATCCCATCTCGTCTTCATCCGTTTGTCCTTCCCAAAGTCCCGCGGTCGGCGCTTTGCTGAGGATCGCTTGCGGCAATCCCAGGTGCGCGGCCAACGCGCGGACGTCCGTTTTATACAAGTGATGAATCGGTTCCACGTCGGAAGCCGCGTCGCCGAAGCGGGTGAAGTAGCCGAGCAAGTTTTCGGATTTATTTTCGGTGCCGCACACCAGGGCGCCGAGCTTTTTGGCCGTGTCGTAGAGCGTAATCATGCGTGTTCTCGCCATCACGTTGCCGCGGCGCACGTTTGCATCGTCGTCTATACCCAGCGTGGTAAACACGGCATCGGCGATGGGGGCGATGTCGATGGTTGTCCAGTGCGCTTCGGGAATGCCATTCCAACGCGCCGCTTCTTTGCCATCCTCCGTCGATTGAGTCTTGTAAGGCAAGAACACCGGGTACACGCGGTCCGGCCCCAGCGCGCGCACCAAAAGCGTCAGCGACAATGCCGAATCGATGCCGCCGGATACTCCGATGACCGCGGGCTTGCCTGCATAAATGTTCTGCAGAAAGGCGACGATGCTTGCGACTTGCGACTCAGGATTTAGCGGCATGCGCGGCAGTATAGAGATGATGTTCGCGAATGTAAGAGGCGACTTGCGGGTCTACGAAGGAGTCGATCGGCTCCCCGCGCCCGGCCCGCGCGCGCACGTCGGTGGCGGGGACG
>CAYTNJ010000084.1:0-6111 GCA_964439155.1 uncultured Candidatus Peribacteria bacterium
GGCCTGGTCTGCGTTGACTACGAGGTCGCAATTGTCCGTTTCGTCGGCAATTTCGTCGTTGTCATCATCGCTGTCGCAAGCGTCACCTTGTTCGTCGCCGTCGGTGTCGAGCTGATCGGTGTTGCTGACGAGCGAGCAGTTGTCATTGTTATCGATGACGGTGTCGCCGTCGGTATCGATACCCGTGTTGGTGAACGTGCAGTTCACGATTTCTTCGTCATCCAAGTCGATGGTGGCCTTGCGCTGGCCGAGGTTCGTCACCGCGTTGGTGTCGCCCGTACAGACGATGCTCGTCACGTTCCAGCCGGCAACCGCGCCTTCCGTGACAGTCCTGCTGCCCGAAATGCGGGCCGTGGTGCGATAGTTCGGGAGGGTGGGCTCGGCGTCGTCATCGAGTGTGATGGTACCCATGGCCGTTCCCGTGTAGCCAAAGTCCTGGGCGTCGTCGGGAAGCGCGTTCTTGGTTACCGTGATGCTGCCCACTATGCCCGCAAGGCAGGAGAGGAAGACCGTCGTGTCGCTGCCGGGGCCGCCCGCGCAAAGGTCTCCGTTGATGCCCGCGCCTCCGTCGAGGTTATCGTTGCCGGTGCCGCCGAAGAGGACGTCGCTGTCGGCGTTGCCTTTCAGCGTGTCGTTGTTCGGGCCTCCGTCGATGGAATCGTTGCCGTTTTCTCCATTGATGGAGTCATTACCGTCGCTGCCGTTCAAGATGTCGTTTCCGTTTCCGCCGCAGATTTTGTCCGCGCCTGCCATGCCGTCGATGTAATCGATGCCCGTGGTTCCCAAAATGACATCATCTCCTGATGTGCCGATGAGTATGCCGTTATAAGGAAGGCCGTCCATCGGTCCGCCGACGATGTTGCCGCCGCTGACGTAGATGGTCGCCGTGGAACCGAGGCAGGAGCCGATGCTGATGGCTTGCGCTTTTTGTGCTTCCAGCATGGGCAAGCCCGGCATTACTGCGCCGAGTACCAAGTAAGCCGAGAAAAACCCCAGAATGACGCTGATACGTTTCTTCTGAGGATAGGTGTGGGGGGTCCTCATAGAGAAGGTTTGGGAAGTGTGGGGATACAACCGCGAAAGAGTACCGTTTTTTGGCTTAAATGCAACATTCATAGCGTTTCTTGCGGTCTTTGACATGTTTGTTTTTTTTCATAAGTTAAGTTTGGCTTACTGCCTGCATCCCAGTACTTCCACTCTGTCATAAAACTTGCTTTTTCAGTATATTTTTAAAATCTTTTGGCAGAATTACCAGTCTTTTGGCGTCTCCCGCCTTCCTTATTTTACCTCCACGACGAACCGCGTCGTTCGCACCATCTCCCCTTTCCTGAACTGGCCGAACAACACATAGCGACCCGGTTTGGGGAAGGTGACGTAGGTATCGATCGGCGAAGAGAAGATATCCGGCAGGAAAGCGTGCACATGCTTTTGTCCCGGCCTGCGCTTGTGCCAAAAGGCATCCCAAGCGTTTTGCGGCAACTCACCATGGATATGGTTGATGGTGCGCAGATCGTCGCTGGTCACGGCGATGTGCATGGCTGCCGCGAGATAAGGACGAAGTGTGGCGGGTTTGTCGCCATCAGAGATGTCATACGAAAGCTTTTGCTCTTTGCCCGACGCCAGTCCTTCTTTGGGCAGATGCAGCGTGACGACGGAATTCTCGAAGGTTTGGGTGAGTGGCGTCGGGGCATCGTCGCGGATCATGGGCGGCGCTCCCGTGACGTCTACTACGAACATCTGCGTGAACGTCTGCGCGCGGATCGTGAAGTCCAGGGCGATGGAATATTTGCCGGCCTTGGGGAACGTGGCGCTTATGGGAAATTGCGCCTTGGCGAGCATTTCGGGCGTTACTGGTGTTTTGTCTTCTGCATGCACGTGCGCGAAGGACGTGAGATCGCGGCCGATGATGACGGCGTGCAGGATGCGATCGTGTTCGAAGACAAGATCGCGCGCTGGGTTTCCTTCTTGGTCTTGCAGCGTGACTGTAAACATCGTTTCCTCCCCGGCGAGGATCGGTGAAGTAAAATCGATCTTCGCGGCGGCGAAGGTGGGCTTGATATACTCCTCATATTCCCTTTCATCCGCAAAGTGCGATTGGCTGAGTCCCATGCCCGTCATGCAGCCGGGAACGGCGAGCGATGAAGTGACGCGACCTTCGCGCATGGGGACGCTTTCATGCCACATGTGTCCGTGATATTCGCAGAGGGATTGGAATGGTCCCATGAGATGCCCGGCCACGTTGATGCCGAAGAACGTGAGCAGCACGCCGGCGGCGATCAGCGTGAGGATCAACGGTTTGTTTTCGGCCGTTTCCAAGTATAACGTCGTTTCGTTCTTGCCGATTTTGGCTTGCAGATGACGTGCGCGGAGGAAGAGATAGACGGAAAACAGCACGATCATC
Organism: uncultured Candidatus Peribacteria bacterium; assembly: GCA_964439155.1. GTDB lineage: Bacteria > Patescibacteriota > Gracilibacteria > Peribacterales > Peribacteraceae > CAYTNJ01. Next base: position 2,402 of record CAYTNJ010000084.1, read on the forward strand.
GCCGCGACGATCAGCATGACGCCTTCGAACGAGCCGAAGGATTTTCCTGTTTTTTGTTCCGTGAAGTCTTCGGGATTCCGCACGGTAAATTTCGCGGTCGCGTCGTAGGCATCGGCCCGCTGCACGGACACGTCGATCGTCCATGAGCCTTGGGGAGAGAGCAAGGAAAGGGGCAACACGAATCCGTCGTCGAAAGAGCGTTGCATGTCCGCGACGATGGGCCCCACTCCCCTGCTTGCGTTGGTCAGCGTGACCGTCAGGCTCTTTATCATCTCTTTCTTTCGCGACTCTTCGCGCGTTTCCAAAAGAAGCAATGCCGAATCGTAAGGATGTCGCTTAAGCGTCAGTTCCATGCCCTGCGATTCGTGACGCTCTTCATAGAGATGATCTTTCGCCACGGGCGGCGTGGTGACAATCAGGAGGGACGAGAAAAACAACACGCCCAAGCCCGTCACGGCTTCCGTTGCGATCCATGTCCAGGCGCCTTCCAGTTTTTTGGCGGCTTTTTCGTCGCCATTCGACGCCCGCACCGCGAGTACATCCACGAATAATTGCTGTCGCAAGCGGAGCGCTAGCAATAACGCCGCGAATACCGTAAGCCCCACGAAGTGCTTGCCCCATTCCGTCGGCAGCACGTTGTCGAACGATTTGAGATGCAGCCAAGTGATGTACACGCCGGTGACTCCGCCGATGGCGAGGAAAATGCTTGTGACCGCCGAGAGTACGGTTAGGAATCGGGCGAAGGTCGATGCCCTGCGATCCGCAAATAGAAGAGGCGGAACGGCTATGGCGCTTACGCCGAGAATGCCGATCCATCCGTTTTTCGCCAACAAGTGAAACACGTTCACCGTTACCGACAATCCCGGATGAAACGGCGAAGCCGATGCGTGGCTGATGCGCGCCCGGGAGACGGCGAACAGCAAAATGAGTGTCCAGAGAATCAGGTCGATAGTCACTTTCTTTTCCTGATGTCCTTCTCTTCGCGTTTTCCAAAAGAACATTGCGGCAAAGACGATGGCGATCAGCATCCGTGTCATAGCCTGCTGACCCGAAGTCGTTTGCAGCGATGCGATCAGGATTTCTTGCATTGATGCTCCGATGGATGTGAGCGTCATGCCTTGCCTGAGCATGTACCAACCGTTGCCCGCGATGATCAGCACGCAACCAAGGCACGCCATCACCGTGATTCTTTTTTGCGCGGAGGCTTTTCCGTTCTCTTCTTTTCTGCTCATCCTCCCAACCGCAAACCAGATTGCCAAGCTGCCGATCAAAAACGCGTGCCCCATCATTTCCAGCCACGCCGCGAAGCTGTCTTGAATGGTTCTTCGATGCACGATCTGAAAACGCGCGCCTTCGGTGAGGTCGCTCGACGCTTTTCCCACGGCGAACGAATAGCCGCCTTGCGTGTAGTGCCCGTCATCCGCCGATACCACGCGCCACGAAACCGTGTAAGTGCCGGTGCCGCTGGCGTTGAGCACGGCGGTCGCCGTTCTTTTGTCTTCTTGCACGCTCAATGTTCCCTGCGAGACGACTACCCCGCTTGGTCCATATACTTCTATCCCGCTCGCTTTCGGCTCGATGCGTTCGCTGAAACGGATGAGAATCTCTTTGGGCGCCGTTTGCAAAATGGCTGATGCTTGCGGCGCATACTCCACGGGTGTCGCGTGCGCCCCTGCCAGGCTTGGCAAGAGCAGTGCGCCGATGAGCAGTGTGCCGTAGGATTTCATGAACGAAAGAGTCCGCGTTTGTAGCCGATGATCAGCACGAGAAGCGTAACGATCGTACTCACGATCATCGCGGCGATGGGAATCGCTTTGGCGGCTTGCAGCGTGAATGCACCGGGGCTCTTCAGCGTCAGCGGAAACGTGGCTCTCGCCAGCTCGCCGTTTGCATCGTTGAAGATCGTGGTGAATGCGTATTCCCCTGCTTCGGGAAACGTGTACACGAGAAAAGACGTGAGCGGCGGTTCCACCGGCAGATCTTTTTCGAAAACGCTTTCGGGTTCTTTCATTACTACTTTTACGGACGTATAAGGAACATAATCCCAATCGAGCGAACCGGGGTTTTGGATGAGCGTGAAATTGAAGATCGTCTCTTGGTTGGGCGCAAGCGTGATTGCGTTGTAGCCGATGTCGACCAAATACTCCCCGTCGCGCGCCTCCAGAGAAGCACCGCCGATATGTGCGTTCGCTTTGGTGACGATGCAGAGCGCCACGAGCGGACCTATGACCAGCAGCTGCGGCAAACTCATGCGCTTATTCAAGCACGATTCACGGCGTTCACAAAGAAGGCCGTCGCTTTCTCGTGCGCACCAAAGCCACGATACTCAGCGCGAGTGCCGCGATGCCCATGGCGCCGCCGGTACTCGAAAACGCATTCGGCATGTTCTGGCTTCCTTCGCCCAGTTCTTGCAATGAAACGGAGGGCTCGGGAAAGCCGAGATCCGCTTTTGCAGCGGGGCAGCCGAAGGAACCGGTTTTATAGATGCGCGTCACGCCTTCGCCCATTGGCGTTTCCGTCGAGTCTTCCGGCGTGGCAGGGTGTCCGGCGGGATTGCAGGTGAAAGTCACATCGATCGCCGTTCCTTCAAGCGTGCCGAATACGCGATAGGAAAGCGTGGTGGCAACGGTGGGGAAGAAGACTGCTTTGTAGGCGCCGGGTTTACCGTATTGCGTAGTGAAAGGAAGAGTCTTCTTTTTCTCACCGGCGATCAGTTCCACTTGCAGGGTTTTCTCGAGACCGAGAACGGCTGCGCCTTCTTCTTCGTGCGCCGTGGAATCATCGTGCGCGGTGCCGGAATCGTTCATTTTGAATACGGAAAGCTCGACGCCCGTCTTGTCGTCCACGGTTACGGGCTCATTGAGCGAGCCTACGGTGAACGCATACTCGCTGTCGCCGATGCGCAACGTCTGGTGCTCGTGGGCGAAGGCTCCGATTGGGAGGGCAAATAAAGAAACGATCAGCGTGGAACGAAAAAGGGTGGTGGTGCGCATGTGGCCGATTGTAGCAAGGATTATTCCTTTGTCATTTTCCGGATAAATGTCTCCGCTTCTTTTTTGCTGGCCACCTCCTTGCGCACCTGCGCCTCGTGCAGCGCCTTGAGAACTTTGCCCACCTTCTCGCCCGGCTGCAGGTGCAGGATCTCCATTACTTCCGCGCCGTCGAGCAGCGGCTTTTCGGGTAGAGGATGCGCATCCAAGAACTTGTTGCGATCGTTGACGATCTGGTCGTACAGCTCAAAATTTGCGGGATCGGTGCCGGCGATGTCCAAATAAAAGAGCCGGAGGAGATCTTCGAACCAAGGATGGTGATACCAATGGCTTTTGCGCTCGTCGTTCATCTCCGCGAAATTCCCCATCATCATGTGGTGCTCGATCATCCAGCGAATCTTTTTCACGCGTCTGGCCGGGCATTGCATACGCGCGAGGACCTTTTCAGTCATCTGTGCCGATACTTCGGCATGGTGGTCGAAGCGAATGCGTTCTTTTAAAGAGAAGGTCTCCGACTTGCCGCTGTCGTGAAACAGAATTGCCAAGCGCACGTCGGCGTTGTCTTCGTCGCGGCAGGCATCCACGGCCCGCAGGCTGTGCTCCCACACGTCGCCTTCGTGATGATAGTCCGCGGGTTGCGGAACGCCTTTGCAAGCATGCAGTTCGGGGAGCATCGTCTTGAGGACGCCCAGTTCCCAAAGATCTTCGAGCGCCCGCGAA
>CAYTNJ010000085.1:0-6086 GCA_964439155.1 uncultured Candidatus Peribacteria bacterium
CCGCAGCCGAGGTTGAAGATTTCGTCGGGGTAGTTCTTGTCGATGGAGGCGACGATGCCGGAGACGATGTCGTCCACATACGTAAAGTCGCGCTGCATTTTTCCTTCGCCGTAAATTTGCAGGGGCTTATCGTGCAGCAGCAAGTCCGTGAACATGAACAGCGCCATATCGGGGCGGCCCCAGGGTCCGTACACGGTGAAGAACCGCAGACCTGTGGAGTTGGTGCCGTACAAACGATGGTAGGTGTGGGCCATCAGTTCGTTGTCTTTCTTGTTCTGGCCGTAGAGCGACAATTGATCGTCCGTCCTGTCGCTCTCCGCTGCGGGCAGTTTGCCGTTTCCGCCGTACACCGAGCTCGAAGATGCGTAGACGAGCCCGGGGATCTTCTGCTTGCGCACTTCATCCAATACATGGAAGAAGCCCTTAATGTTGATATCGATATATTCATCCGGATGGTCGAATGCGTAGCGCACGCCGGCGAGCGCCGCCAAGTGGCACACGCGATCTACGCCCTGCATGCAGTCGGCCACGGTCTTGCGGTCCAAAATATCGCCGCGCACGAAGGTGAACCCCTTGCGGCCTTGCAGCATTTCCAGGCGCTTCTCCTTGAGGGTGGGATCGTAGTAAGGACTTACGTTATCCAAACCGATTACCTCATCGCCGCGCTCGAGCAGCTTGATCGTCGTGTGGTACCCGATGAAGCCGGCGGCGCCGGTGAGCAAAATTTTCATGAGTGAGAAGGGGAGATGCCGATGCCATGATAGCTGAAGCCGGCGTCTCTCGCCTCCTTCGGCTCGTAGGCGTTTCTTGCGTCGAAAAATAAGTCACCGCGCATGGTGTCTTTCAGTATTCCCAAATCCTGTCCCAAGAAAACATCCCATTCGGTTAATAAAACGATAGCGTCTGCATCTTTTGCAGCTTCCATTGGCGAAGGGAATAATCGGGTTTCGGAAGGAAGCATGGAGCGTGCACGTTCCATTGCCACAGGATCGTACGCATGGACTTCCATTCCTGCGCCCACGAACGCCTTGATGCAATCGATGCTGGGCGCGTCGCGCATGTCGTCGGTCTTCGGCTTGAAGCTTAAGCCCCATACGGCGATGCGGCTGCCGGGTTTTAGTTCTGCGAGCACCTTGTCGATGAATCGAATGCGCTGCTTGGCGTTGATGGCGTCGGTTGCCTGCACGATCGACAGATCGATGCCGTACTCCTCCGCGGTTGCGAGCAAAGCTTTCACGTCTTTGGGGAAGCAGCTGCCGCCGTAGCCGAGGCCGGCTTGGAGGAATTTTGATCCAATGCGCGAGTCCAATCCCATGCCCTGCGCGATGTGCCGGATGTCGCCGCCCGTTCTTTCGGCGAGCACGCTCAACATGTTGATGAAGCTGATCTTCGTCGCCAGGAAAGCGTTGCTCGCGTACTTCACGATCTCCGCGCTCTCGCGGCTCATGAACACGATCGGACGACCCGTGCGGGTGATGGGGCGATAAATCTCTTCCATCAATTCGCGTACCCTGGGGTCGCCGTTTATTCCGACGACGATGCGTTCGGGTTCCATGGTGTCCGGCACGGCCATGCCTTCGCGCAAAAATTCCGGATTGCTGACTACGGGAATGCTGAAGCTCACGCCGCGTTCTTTGAGTACTGCATTGATCTTCTCCGCGCACTGCTTACCGGTCCCCGCGGGCACGGTCGATTTGTTCACGAACACCACGTCATGGTCCGCGTGCGTCGCCACGGTTTCCGCGACTTTGAACACGGCTCTCAAGTCCGCTTTAAATCCTTCGCCCGGAGGTGTGGCCACCGCGCTGAACACGATCTGCGTATCGGGCAATACCGAGGCCAAGTCCGTCGTGAACGACAAACGTCCTTCGGCCATGCCTTTCTTGATCAGCTCTTCCAACCCCGGTTCATAAATCGGGCACTCGCCACGCTTGAGCTTCTCCACTTTTGCCGCATCGATATCCACGCCGCATACCACGTGCCCCAGCTCCGCGAAGCATGCAGCGGAGACGAGACCTACATAGCCGGTGCCGACAACGGCGATTCGCATTGGTGGGGAGTATAGGAGCAGAAAGGGGTGGATTGTAGAGGGAATTCCGTTGGATTTGTGCCACTTTCTCCTTTCCGTATACTCCCCCCATGTCCTCCATCAAAGATCCCTCCCTCGCCCCCCAGGGCCGCCTGCAATTGGAATTGGCCGAACGCCGCATGGGCGCGCTTTTAGCCGTCCGCGAGCGCTTTAGGCGCGAACAGCCTTTCGCCGGCATGACCATCGGCATGGCGCTTCATGTCACCAAAGAAACCGGCATTTTGGTACGCACCCTCCGGGACGGCGGCGCCAAAGTGGCCATCGCCGGGTGTAATCCCTTGAGCACGCAAGACGACGTGGCGGCCGCGTTGGCCGAGGAAAAGGACGTTCGCGTGTGGGCCTACAAAGGCGAAACCAAAGAGGATTACTACAAGTATCTGACGGAAGTGTTGAACGCCAAACCCGACCTCACCATCGACGACGGCTGCGATTTAGTCACCGAAATCCATCGCAATCACACGGGCTTACTTGCAACGCTCGTCGGCGGCTGCGAGGAGACCACGACCGGTGTATTACGTCTTCGCGCGATGGAGCGGGATGGTGCCTTAAAAATGCCGGTGATCGCGGTGAACGATAACAAGACCAAGCACTTGTTCGACAACTACTACGGCACGGGCCAGTCCACGTTCGACGGCATTCTCCGCGCGTCGAATATTTTGATCGCCGGAAAGACGGTGGTGGTAATCGGCTACGGCAGCTGCGGCAAGGGCGTTGCTCTGCGTGCACAAGGCATGGGCGCCCAGGTGATCGTCACCGAGGTCGACCCTTTCCGCGCGTTGCAGGCGGTGATGGATGGGCACCGCGTGCTCCCGATGAACCAGGCCACGAAAGTCGGCGACGTGTTTGTTACCGTCACCGGCAACCGGCACGTGATTTCGTACGAGCACATGGAACAAATGCGCGACAGCGCGCTGCTCGCGAACGCCGGGCACTTCGATTTGGAAATCGATCTGGCCACGCTTGAGCAGCACACCACCAAGCGCAGAGTGCGCCCGCAATTGGATGAGCATGCCTTCCCGGACGGCCGCGTCATCTTCGTCGTCGGCGAAGGACGTCTCGCCAACCTTGCGGCGGCCGAAGGTCACCCGAGTGAAGTGATGAGTCTTTCTTTCTGCGGACAGGCGCTCGCCTGCGCACATTTGGTGAAGCACCGAGGCTCGCTCAAACCCGGCGTCATCACGCTGCCGCCCGAGGTCGACCAGGAAATTTCCCTCCTGCAACTTACGGCCACTGGCTTGCAGATCGACACGCTTACGTCCGAGCAGGAGAAATACTTGAACGGCTGGGAAGAGGGGACTTGAGAAGAGGACAACGGACAGATGACAGTGGACAGTAAGAAGTTGTAAGGGTGTTTTTTACCCTTTTTCCTTCATTTGCTAATACTTCATTGCACGCTTACCGCCATATAGCGTCTATATCTCCCGCCAAAATCTCGACGATTTCTTCCCAAAATCGCCCATTTCTGCTACAGTGGCATTCTGGGATTTTGCCTTTCGCCGCGTTTGGATGTGGTAAATCCCGGATCGCCATGCATCGCCAAACAGACGAATTTTTTCATCTGGCCCGTGCCATGAGCCTTTCCCCCGAGGAGAGGACGGAGGGCAGGGAGTTTTTGCAGGCGTTCATGACCGAAAAAACCGCGCCTGAACATGCCTTGGTGAGCTTGCTAAAGGAAGCCGTGGCCGCGGTGACGCTTTCGGCCGAGGAGAAAGAAGCCGTCGGCGCGCGCATCGGTTCTTATGTGTCTGCCGTTCCCTTGGAAGACCGGGTGATTGCAATGCCGGAAGAAGACGCTCATTCCGCTTCCCGCATTTTTCAAGTCGCGTCGTTCTTCTCGCTTCGCAAAATTCCAGCCATGGCCGGTGTGGTGCTTTGTTGCGCCGGCGGTACGGCCTTCGCCGCGTCGGCATCTGAATCCGCGCTGCCCGGTGATGCGCTGTATCCGGTAAAGCTGTACATCGCGGAGAACGCCTACCTGCACCTGCGCTTCGCCCCCGCCGCCCTTGCCGATTGGGAAGCGACGCGCGCCGAACGTCGCCTGGAAGAAGCCGAAACGCTCGCCGCGCGCGGACAGCTGACCGTGGAAACACACGACGCTCTCGCGGAGGATTTCGCTCTCCATGCCGAACGCGCCAGAGCCTATAAGTCTCAAAGTTCGGAGGATTCCGGTGCCGCGATGGAATTGGAAGAATCCCTTGCTCAACATGAAACCGTCCTTCGTCGCTTGGTCGAAACCCGCGGAGAAGGCGAAGCACAACTGCGTGTGATTCTGGATCGCGTGGAGCAGGCCAAGCGCCAGGCCGTGCAACCGTCGCCGTCCTCTCCGTCCAACGGAGATGCTACTTCGCCGACCGCGGAAACTCGTGATGATGCACAGCATCAGATCGACGCCGCTCATCGCCGCATCGAACAGTCGCGCATTTATCTGCTCGATCAAAAAAACAGCGTGCGCCCCGAGACCATGGCCGCCGCTCAAGACCGTCTCAACCTTTCCAGCATCACGCTGGCCCAGGCGAACGCCAAGCTTGCGGGAGGACACTTCCATGAGGCGTTGGGTCTCGCGAAGAAAGCGAGCCTGCTCGCGCAGGAAGCAAAACTGATCGTCCGCGCCGAGGGCGAACTCAAGATCGATCTCTTGGAGCCACTCCCTGGTGGCATCTTTGAAGATGCATCGTCTTCGTCCGTCACATCCGCCGTTTCGTCCAAAGATACGGAGGCGATGCTCCGGAAGAGGATCCCCGCCGATGCCTTGCCGGCGGAGTTGGTGCCGACGCTCTGAATTCTTCCTAAAACAGCGCAGCCGATTTGCCGGTCGGGCGATTTTACAAACCCTCGTAAATCCGTTGCGGCTATGGAATACTGTTTTCGGTGGGATGGCCGAGTGGTCGAAGGCGCGCGACTCGAAATCGCGTAGGCCCCAAAAGGGCCTCGAGGGTTCGAATCCCTCTCCCACCGCCACTTGTGAAGAAAAACGCTTCAAATAGCCCAAAAGTCAGCTTTTCTTAACGCAAACCCCAACTCAAATCCCTTATCGTCAATTGCATGTTCTCGCACTTTCCTCAAACGAATTTTCAGAGAACCCTTGCGGATAGCCTATAAACCTGCCTAGAATCCATCGCTTTAGTTTCTCCCCTCCATCTCATGAGCTACGTAGTCGCCTCCAAGATCAAGGAGTACGTCAACGGTAAAGGCATGATGTCCTCCGGCGATCTCGCCGAGGCCGTCAGCAAGTACACCGAGGGTTGGCTGGCCAAGTCGGTCCAGTCCGCTCAGGCCAACGACCGCAAGACGGTCCGCGGTTCGGACCTGTTGGTCTTCTCGCCGTCGAACACGGCATACGTCGTCGCTTCCGCTGTGAAGCAGTACGTCAACGGCAAGGGCATGATGTCCTCCGGTGACCTGTCCGAGTTCGTCAGCGCCTTCGTGGAGCAGTCGCTTCACATGGCCGTCGAGCGCGCCAAGGCTAACGGCCGCAAGACCGTTCGCGGAGAGGATCTGTAAATAAGTCCTCCTGGTTGTTCCAAGAAGAGTGCCTCCGTAAAACGGGGCACTTTTTTTAACGCTTCTCGCGCGCTTCGCGTTTCAGCTCCGCGTCGATGAACGCCTGGATGTCTCCATCCAGCACGCCCTGCGTATTGCTCGTCTCGGTATCGGTGCGCAGATCTTTTACCATCTGATACGGGTGCAAGACGTAGCTGCGGATCTGCTGCCCGAAGTCGGCGCTCTGAGACGCACCCTTCAGTTCCTGTTTCTGTTCCATCTCCTGGGCGCGCTGCACTTCGATCAGTTTTGCCTGGAGCATGGCCATGGCACGCGCGCGGTTTTGCAACTGGCTCCGTTCGGTTTGGCAGCTCACCACGATGTTCGTGGGCAAGTGCGTGATGCGAATGGCGCTCTCCGTTTTGTTCACGTGCTGGCCGCCGGCGCCGCCCGAGCGGTAGGTGTCCACTCTTAGATCGCTCGCGGCGATGGGCACCGAGTCGGCTTCGTCGATCTC
>CAYTNJ010000086.1:0-6045 GCA_964439155.1 uncultured Candidatus Peribacteria bacterium
GAGCGTTCGATTCACATTCGAAAGGTCCTCGGTTCGAATCCGAGATCGTCCACCACACTTCGCTCGGTTGCGACCGAGCTTCGCGTGGCAAGCCACTTTCGCAACTGTTCAAGGTAAGTACGCGAAGTGTGCCCCGCGGAGCTTTAGCGGAGTGGGGCCTTGCTCAGTTCACACATCCACCCTCACTTCCCCCCCAACACCTCCTTCGCTTTTTGCAGATCCTTTTCCTGCACCGAAATCTCCGTCGGTCCGTTTTGCACGCCGAAGCTGCCCAGCAGCGTGTCACCCATGGCATTGAGGTTCACCCTGCAGTCGATGCCCGCGGCTTCCAGCTGGCCTTTGGCGATGAGGGCTTCGATTTGGTTCTGGAACGAGCCGACGAGGGTCCAATTAGTCATGGGGGCAGTGTAGCATTCTTGCGCCGCCGATCTTGCCCAAACAGCCTTCTCTGATTACGGTAGTTTCGGTTCCTCTCTTCTCCAATGCTGCGCATCTATGATCCGAATCGCGGTGATGACGATGATTTTTCTTTGGAGTATCGGAGCCACCAAGAATTGTGGTGGGAGCTCGAGGGGTTGTTCACTTTCATGTACTGTGCATCTCCGGAGGCGATGGAGGGTTTTGTCGCTCGGGCGAAGGAGTGCATCGCGCAGTTGCAGCGGTACGGATATGACCTGACGTTTGAAGAATGGCTGGCGGGGCAGAATGATGAACATGGCACTTCCATCTCTCCCGAGCGAGCGAAGGAGCAGCTTGAGGCGGAGCGGAGGAAAGCAGGGAAACTCGCCAGCATGGCCGGCGATATTAAGAACTGGTTCTTCAAGAGGATCCTTAATTTTTGACGAATATATGTATTTCTGTTATTACTATTTTATTCGCCGTACCGTACGGCGAGGCTTCTCATCACCGGCTGCGGGAGATGGGCGCAACAAGAAGCACTACTTTTCAAAGGAGGAGAGAGGATGGTAAGCATCGCTTATGCCGTGATTCTGGGAGAGGGGCAGACGAAAACGATTCTGCTTCTGCAGGGTGCGGACAAGAGGTGGGGGTTGCCGTGCATCAAGCTGCTTGCCGGCCAGATAGTCGAGAATATTCTGCGGGATCACGTTGGCGAGACGACCGGGATCCTCGTCGAGGTCCGCGAGCAACTTGAGGCGCAGCAGGATATGGCCACCGGCATTGTCGCGCCTTACATCTGCGTCTACGAAAATGTGCCGAAGTCTCAGTGGGACTGCTGCAAGTGGGTGAATGCTCAGGATATCGCAGACTATGGCCTTTCGTCGCAGGAGCTGCGCATGGCGCTCGATGGGCTTTCGCTCTTCGAGAAACCCGTCATGGAACTCGAGTGTGAACAGGAGGCGAGCAACGCGATCTTCTTGTCCGAGGATGGACGCTTTCTGGAGGACTATACCGGCGCCGAACTTCGCATATGGAAGCGCCTCGGCATCAATTGATCGCGGGAAGAGCATTCGTCATCGCCCACAGTCGCCGAGAAGCCAGTCGGGTATCCTATGCGGTACCCGGCTCTTCCTTGCGTTTCCTCTCCCCCGAACTGCTCATCGTGAGCGGGATGCCGGGCAGGGTGTAGTGCTCTTCGATGGCTTCGCGGATGCGCTTGCGGCTTTCGGCGGCGTCGATGGTTTCGTCGCTTTCGATCGCGTGAGCTTTGTCGCCTAAGTCGCCGTCTTTGATCTGCTCCTTGAACCACTTGGAGTAGTCGTGCTTTTTCAAGTGAAACATCCACGTGGCTTCGTCTACGCCGTCGCCGATTTGGGTGAATAGGATGAGGTTTTGCGCGCGCAGATTGAGTTTTTCCTCGGGGCCGCGGAAGTAGAAGCTGCGCTCCGGTATCAATTCTCCTTCGGCGTACTTGCGGCTATGGCGCTTGCGGACGGTTTTGGTTTCGGGGGGCGTGATCACGCGCGGGCCTTCGTCCGATTCACGTTCCCATACCAGCGCTTGCCCGCGTTCCAGCTTTGTCGCGTTCATGCGCGGGGGCACGATGCCGATGGTGTCGCAGAAGTTGCGGATGGTTTCCTCCGGCTTGTTGCCTACCGCCACTACGATGTCGATCGTCTCCAAAATCACCGGCGGCATGGCGCTCGGCATGAGGGTGATGTAGATCATGCGTTCGAGTTCTTCCATGTAGCGAAGGGCGTCAAAGTCCCACGGGCCGGGCAGCATGTGATGGGCTTCGTCGACCACGATCCAGTGCGGGCGGGCGGTTTGGTGGCGCATTTCTAGGAGGCGCGGCAGCAGCTCCAGGAAAAATCCCGGGCGTTCCTGCAGCTTTTGGCCTATGAGATTGATATTCGCGTTGCCGTCGACGTTACGCACCAATTGCAACACTTCGTCGGTGGCCGGCGCGTGCTTTTGATTGCCGATGGAAACGGCCTGCGAAAAATTGTCGTAGTCGCCCTCGGGGTCGATGATGCAGAGCTGGTAGGTGAGTTCACTGATGCGCTCGAGGAGGCCGGTCGTGAGCGTGGATTTTCCGGCGCCCGAACTGCCAGCCACGAGAATGCTCATGCCGTGCGGACGGATGCGCAGCTTTTGGCCGTCTTTGTCCGTGCCGAGGAGCACGTGGTAGCGCTCCAGGCGATGTTCGAAACTCTGCAGGTCGTCTGCCAGCATGGCGTCGATCAGTTCCGTGACGCCTTCGCCGTGGTCTTGCTTGAGCGTGATGTCCACGCGCTCCTTCACTTTGGGCAGCGCGTTACTCACCGCCGCCGAGCACTCGCACATTTTCAAAAACGCGTGATCGTTTTCGGCGTCTCCGACTCCCACCACGTTGTGCGGCGACAGGCCCATTTCTTTGAGCGCCGCCGTAAGTCCAGTCGCCTTGTTCACTCCTGCCGGCAACACCATGACGGCGCCTTTGTTAAAGATCACTTGCAGCTCCAGCCCCAGCTCGCGGATGGTTTCGAGGATGGCGGTTTCGTGCGGCTCCCACGTGGCTACGATCACCTTGCCCAGGTTCACGGGCTCGACCCCCTTTTCCTTGATGCGACGCAAAAAAATCCGACGGCGGCAATTTGCCGAGCAGTTTTTCTTCCTTGGTATGCGGGTTATAGAGCAGCGCCCCGTTTTCGGCGACGATCCAATCGAAGAGTGCGGGTTCGGGGAAGATGCCGAGGAATTCGGTCAATTCGCGCCCGGTGACGAGGATCAATTTTCTGCCGCTCGCGGTGAGCCTTTTCATGGCCGCGATGGTATCGGCGGATACTTTTCCTTCGTGGGCGATGGTGCCGTCGAAGTCGGTAGCCAGAGCCAGAAAGCGCGTGGATTTGTGGAGCGGCATAAAGGGGAGCAAAGGCAGAAAATAGACCCGTTAAACGGGCTCAATGCAAGCAAAGGGACAAACGTCGCCCTTTGTTCAGTAGCTATGACGGATGGGCGCCGGAATTCTGGCAAGCCGCTATACTGCCCGCATGGCCATCAGCCCCGAACGCATCCTTTACGAAGACGACCACCTGCTTGCCGTAAACAAGCTGGCGGGAGAACTGACCGTGATGGCCGGCGGAAAGGGCAAGCTGCCGCTGTTCGATTTTTTGCATAAAACCCATCCGGGTTTACGCGTGCTGCATCGTCTCGACTTCGGGACTTCTGGCATCGTGGTGTTCGCTAAAACGGCCGAGGCCGCCGAGCAGGTGAAAAAGAGCAAGTTCGCCGGATGGAAAAAAACCTACCGCCTCATCGCGGCCGGTTACATGGAGACCAAGAACGGCACCATCAAAAAGCCCCTGCCCGCGCGCGAGCATGACGGCAACGTGGAGGCGATCACGCACTACCGCGTCATCCAGTCGTTCAAGATCGCGAGCTACGTGGAGGCCACCATCGAGACCGGACGCAAGCATCAGATTCGCAAACACTTCGCCAGCATCGGGCATCCGCTGGCTATGGATCCCTTGTACGGCGACGCTAAAAAAGACAAAGCCTTCGCCAAGGCGCTCAAATTCCAGAAGTTCTTCCTGCACGCGTTCTCGCTGCAGTTGCCGCACCCCATCACGGGCGAGAAGATCAATCTGGTAGCGCAGTTGCCCAAGGCCTTTTTGGAGGCGATCGATAAGCTGCGTCATCGCCAGTAATCGTCTACACTGCGTTCATGAGAGTTTTATCGGGCATGCAACCCTCCGGCCAACTGCACCTGGGCAACTACTTCGGGTCGATGCTGCCGAATTTGTCGTACGTGGGGAAAGCGGAGCAGAGCTTGTACTTCATCGCGGATCTTCACGCCCTCACGACGGTTCAAGATGCGAAGGAATTGCAAAGCCTTCGTCGGGACATCGTGCTCGATTATCTTGCCTGCGGATTCGATCCCGATAAGGCGGTGCTCTATTTTCAATCGGCTATTCCCGAGCATGCGGAGTTGATGTGGATTCTTTCGACCATCACGCCCATGGGGCTTTTGGAGCGCGCGGTGAGCTATAAAGAAAAAGTGGAGAAGGGGATTTCGGCCACGGTCGGCCTCTTCACGTACCCCGTGCTGATGGCCGCGGATATCCTGCTGTACGACGCCAATCTCGTTCCCGTCGGCAAAGATCAGAAGCAGCACTTGGAGATGACGCGCGACATCGCGATAAAATTCAACAACCTCTACGGCGACACCTTCGTCATCCCAGAGCCGATGATCCGCGAAGAAGTTGCCGTGGTGCCGGGCGTGGACGGCCAGAAGATGAGCAAGAGCTACGGCAACACGATCCCGCTGTTCGGCGATGAGAAAGCGATCAAGAAGGCGATCATGGGTATCACCACCGATTCCAAGACACCCGAGGAACCCAAGGACCCGGACACGTGCATCGTCTATCAGATTCACAAATTATTCTTAGACGATAAGCAGGCGAAGGCGCTGGCTGACGAATATCGTGCTGGTATCGGCTACGGTGACGCCAAGAAGAAATTGTTGGAGACCTACATGGACGTGCTTTCTCCCATGCGCGCCAGGCGTGAAGAGCTGGCGGCCAAACCCGGGTACGTCGAAGAGGTCATGCTGGCCGGAAAAATGAAAGCGGCCCAGGTCGCCGAGGCGACGATGGGCCGGGTGCGTAAGGCCGTGGGACTGCGCTAGAGGATTTAGTTCGGGAAGCTGAGGCCTTTCTTTTGGTAAGCTGCGGCGTTTTTGGCGTCACTGGACGCTCGTGCTTCAGCTGCCGCTGCCTTTTTCTCGGCGTTTTCTTGCGCGCTTTGTGCTTCAGCCGCCTGTTTTGCGTATGCGGCGTCATTTGCTGCTTTTTTAGCTGCTGCTGCCTGATCTGCTGCTGTGCTCATGGAAATAAGGGGAAAAGGGGTAAGCGCCATAGATGACGGATGAATCGCTCCGCTCTTTCATCCGGTGATTCTGTGTTCTACAGTGCGTTCCACATGGAATCCGTGATCCTCGCATCGGCAAGCCCGCAGCGCAAAGCTTTACTGGAAGGATTGGGATTGCCGTTCACGGTGGCGGTCAGCACGGTCGATGAAGACGGGCATCCCGAGCGCAGCCCCCGAGACAGGGCGTTGGTCCTTGCCCAAATGAAAGCACAGGAGGTTGCCGCCAAGCATCCGGGTGCCTTCGTGATCGGCTGCGATACGCTCGTGGTAACTGCGGATGGCGATCTGCATGAAAAACCCGCGAACGCGGATGAAGCGCGCAGGATGATCGGCAAACAGAGCGGCAGAGCGTGCGTCGTGCATTCGGGTTTATGCGTCATCGGTCCGAGCGGCGCCTACAGCGATGTGTCATCCTCGACGGTGCATTTTACCGAGCTTTCATCCGAACAAATCGACTGGTGGATCTCCACGAATCTCTGGCAAGGAAGATCGGGCGCATTTCAAATAGACGGCCCCGGGCAACTGATGATCGAAAAATTGGAAGGCGATTGGACGAGTGTCGTGGGCCTGCCGGTTTTCTTGCTCGGGCGGTTGCTCGAACAAGCGGGATATCCTCTTTGCAAGTAAACGACTTTACTGCTGCGCCTTCGGCAGCGCGTCGCTTTCGCCTGGAATCGGCAGCACGTCGGAGTCGGTATGATAATTCCCCGGTTCCTTCGGCGCGTCCTGCGTCGG
>CAYTNJ010000087.1:0-5931 GCA_964439155.1 uncultured Candidatus Peribacteria bacterium
AGCCTGGTCGAAGGACTATAAGTAAGCGTAGCGCATCGAATGGTGAGTCAAGGACCCGCAGGTCGCGAGTCGAATGGCGGTGGGAGTGGGCCGTCTCCGCTTCACTCCGCCGAGCCCGGTAAACTCTCAGTCAAGAAAGCCAACCTCGGCGTAGTCCGCCAGAGCGGACGTAGACGGGTGGCGGTGGGAGTGGGATTCGAACCCACGAAGCCTTTTTGAGGCTTAACCGATTTCAAGTCGGTCGCCTTCGACCACTCGGCCATCCCACCTCTCCTATCGTAAACCATTCGGGCTGAGCAATCGAATCAAAAGACAGCGTGGTCTAGTCTTCCTCTTTTAGCGCATCTAACGCCGCGGCCGCCGAAATCTGCATCGCTTCGCCGAGGGCTAAGCGCAGGTCTTTGTTCTTCGGCAGTTTTTCGGGCGACAGGTAGCGCTTTTTCGAGATCTCTCGCAGGTTATCCATATAGCCTTCTTTCTCCATCAATTTTTCCAGGAAGGGGAGCGCCTTCGCGCGGAAGCGGCTGTGGGAGAGGTGTTGGGCGAACGTGTGCAGAGCGGTCACGAACGCGTCTTCGCCGCCGGTGACTTCCATGCGGATTTCATCTTCCACGGCGTCGATGATGCTGTCCACGTCCAAGCCCGCGAGGAACTTGAGGTCATCTGCGGAGCCCGAGGGGAAGTAATGGTTCACGCCCAGGCGACGCAGAGAGCAGGGGAGTTGGAAGTCGGCGATGATATCGGCCACTTGCGTGGCGAGGCCGCCTTCACTGTGGTGATCCTCGACGACGATCAAGTGCTGCGTTTCCATGGCGGCTTCGATGACCATGGCTGCGTCTATCGGGCGAACGCAGGAGACGTTGAGCACCCGTACTTGGTAGCCGTCTTTCCGTTCGGCCAATTGTTTCGCCGCTTCAATCGCGTCGTGCACGCAAATGCCGACTGCAAGAATCGTCGCGCGATCACTGGAGTCGCCGCTGCCGTAGACCAAATCGATTTGTCCGTCGTACTTGTACTTCTCGTCGTAGATCGGTTTGCCGTCTTTGGCTAACAGCTGCGGATGACCCATGCGCGGGGAAAACACGTACACGCTTTGGTGACCTTCCGCGATGTGCTCGAATGCGCGCTCCGCCATGGCTGCGGCTTGGTTGGAATCGGCAGGCATCCACACCTGCGTGTGATCGAACGGAATGTTGAAGTAGTTGCGCTCCTGGTGCGTCTCGCCGTCCTCGCCCACGCTGAGGCCCGTGTGCGTGCAATCGTGGATCGCGGCGCACGCGGTGTGACCGGAGTTGATGTCGATGAGGCGGGCGTTCGCGCGCGCTTCGTTCGTTCCAAAAGCCGCGAAGGTGTAGGTGACGGGCAGCATACCGGCCTGGCGCAGGCCCGCGGCCATCATGTACATGTTCGCTTCGGCAACACCCACGTTGATCACGCGGTCGGGGAAATCTTTGCCGAGCGAATCGAAGCCGCCGGAGGAGCCGAGGTCGGCGTGCAGCACGATCACGCGTGGATCGGCGGTCATCATGTTCTTCACGTGCGTCGCGCCGAAATCTTTGCGAGCAGCGCCTTTTTCGGTCGTGATCGTGCGCTTCACGTTTTTGGGAACCGGAATGCTTTGATGCTCATGGCGCACGTACTTCGCTTTCAAGGCTTTACGATGCGGTTCGTACTTCTTCACCAAATCCTCAAGCTTGGGCAGTTTCGCCAATTCCTTCTCCGCGATGTCATCTTTCATCGGCGAGCCGTGATAAGCGGGTGATCCTTTATTTGAGGCTTCTTCCATCGCTTCCACTCCATGCCCCATAGTCGTGTAGTAGCAGACGAACACCGGGCGGCCTTTGCCTTTGAGTTCGTCAGCGCGATCGAGCGCCACTTCCACCTGTGCGGGGTCGTTGCCGTTCTGCACTTCGATCACGTGCCAGCCGATCGTGGCGAGGATGGAGGCGAGATCACAAGAAACGGTCTTCGAAGGAATCGATGTGAGCTGGATGTCGTTGATGTCGCCGTGCATCACGAGGTTGTCGAGTTCGAGCGTTACAGCCAAGCGCGCCGCTTCCATCTCCTGTCCTTCCTGCAAGGAGCCGTCGCTCTCAAGCACGTCGACGAAGCCGTCTTTCTTCAATTTCTTATAGCCGAGAGCCAAGCCGACCGCGTTGCTGAGTCCTTTGCCGAGCGGACCCGCACCGAAGGGAATATCGCCGATACCGGCTTCGGCATGACCGGGCAGACCGGACGGCGTGCGGAAGGTATCGATGATGGCCTGGGGTGAAGCGATGCGCTTATCATTGCCTTCGTGACCGCCGAGATATTGCAGACCATAAGCGAGCAGCGAGAGATGGCCGGCGCCCATGCGCAGTGCGGCGTCTTTCTTGGAATCGCGACGCAGCAGCAAGCCGTAGGCGAACGTGAACGCGGAAAGCGGACCGCCGGGATGACCGGAGGCATGTTTGCGGGGTGCCTCGATGCAGAGATATTTCATAATGTCGTGCGCCAGTCCGTAGGCCTGTTCCTTCTCTTTCGAAACGACTTCAGCTTCCTTCGGTCCGATCCACTCCATGGGTCCCGGCGAAAACGCGGGGAACATGCGTTGCACGGCCATGGGAACTTCCTTGATGTCCTTGCCGACGAGGCTCTTAAGATCGGGGCGGTGGGAGGTCATGTGCCCAGTATAAAGCGTAAACGGCACGAATTGATAATTGAAAATTGAGAATTGACCCGACTTCGCCTTCTGGGCTACGCCGGGCGAGAAATTACGACGAAAAATACACTATTAGAGCGGGCGTTCGGCCCGCGGCAATTGCAACGTCTTAGGCGATGGTTTTGCTCCATGGGTCGCGGGTTTGAAACCCGCGGTCACCGGGCCAGATGTCTGAATATCTCCTCCACCACCTGCTCCGGATTTTTCGTATCCGTCTCGATTTCGTGATAATGCCCATCGGGTAGCGACAACGGCGTGGGATCGACGATCTTTTGTTCCACGATGTCGAGAAATTCCTGCGTGTCTCCTTCCAGTCCACGTCCGATTGCTCGTCGATGGCGAATCTCCTTGGTTGTCTTTAACCAGAAGCACCAGACGTCGCAGGATTTTTCATTTGCCAAAATTCTGATCGCATCCAATTCCGCCTGACTCCAAACGAGACCTTCCACGATGATGTACGAAAAACCTTCTTCGATGAATGTTCTCGTAACCGACAGGCTGTTTCTCAATTTTATGCGTCCGATTTGTTCCCGACCTTCGGGTGTCTGCATTTCGAACGGTTTAATGCGGAACAGATGATCGGCTTCGATCATTGCGACGTGATCCAATTTGTCCCACAGCTTCTGCGCGCAGGTGCTCTTGCCTGAGCCGCCGAAGCCGCTGATTAGGATGAGGCGTTGCATGAAATCAGCGAGTAGCAAGAACTGCAGCCAAAATAGCGCTCAGTTGTCCGATCAAAAAAACTCCGTACGCCAACCGCAGGAAGAAATACTTCGGCGCGATGATTTTGCTGCCGAGATGATACAAATCGCGCGCCGCCGTCTCCGCCAGTTTTTCCTTGTCCGCGAATTGCGCTTTCATCTCCAGTAAGAATTCATTTTCTGACATTTGCGAAAATTCCGCGTAGTGCAAAAGGTTTTTTGTTCCGAGCTTCAAGCGCTTTGGGTAGAGCGAAAAGATGCAGAGGCAAATCGTCACGATGGACGTGAAGAGACAAAGGAAGGCTGCAGATTGGAATGGTGTTTTAGATATCGTGTTCAGCGCCAGCGGAATCAGCGCCGAATTCAAGAGGATCAATCCCTGAGCACGCGCGTCTGCGGACGTGAGATATTGCACATGCTTGGTGATTGCCGTGGAGAGGATCGACCCGCGAAACAGGCCTTCCCATTTCTGCTGTTCTTCGGACATATCAAGATTCTACCACCAACACCACCCTCTTCCCGGTATGAATCTCCTCCTTGATACCCGTCCAGTCGTGGATGGCGCTCATGAGGACGTCGTAGCGGTACTTGTAGTTCGCGCCGCGCTTGGTGCCCACGTCCTGGGTGATGAAGTTCTTGCCGTCGTAGCCCGAGACCACGAGCACGTGGTACCAGGGGCCTTCGCCGCTGAAGTAGGGGTTGCCGATGTCGCGGCCGGCGAGCGGGAGGATGACGGGGTTGCCCGCGGCCAGTTCTTTCTTGATGTCGTCGACGGTGGGATTGTCGATCAAGCGGGCTTTCAGGCCGTACTTCTGTTCGGCCACGGTTTTCAGCTGCGCCATGGTGATGTCGATCGGCATGCCGTTCTGGGTTTCCCAGGCGACCGTGGCATTGATGCCCTTGTCCATATCCTCGAGGCTGACAGACGTTTTTCCTTTTAAGAAGGCATCGGCGAGGATCAAGGATGCTTCCTCGCAGGCTTCATCGTACGGCGGGTCCCAGTTGCCGAAAGGGGCTTGCGGAGCGAAGGGCACGGCGAGGGCGACGGTTGCGGGAATCTGGGTGACTGCTGCGGGCTTCGACGATTGCACCGCGGCTTGCGAAGCTGCTTGTTTCGAGCTCTGCGCTGCGACCGAAGATACGGCTATGGCGGACCCCACTACGCTCTCCGAGCTCCGCGGGGCAAGCGATGTGCGCGCGGATGAAGAAGATGATTCGTCAAACGTGACTTCGGTCGGGCCCGCGCAGCCGATGAGAGCCAAAGAGACCGCGCCTGCCATGCCGATGAAGGAGAGTCGTTGTGTCATGGGTGCAGCGTAGTCGGATGTGTGCGCCGGGCAAAGCGATTCCCTTGGTTTCTCTTGTGAACAATCCTGCTATGATGACAAGCGATCTTCCCACATCACTTTATGAAACTCTTCCTTGATACCGCGAATGTCGACCAGGTTGCCGAGATCGCCGGGTGGGGCGTGCTGGATGGCGTGACCACGAATCCGAGTTTGGTTGCCAAAGAAGGAAAGGACTTTAAGAAGACTGTGCTGGAAATGTGTAAGCATGTTCCCTGTGTGAGCGCCCAAGTCACCGCCACGGATTTTGCCGGCATGAAGAAGCAGGCCGACGACTATTCGTCCTGGCATAAGAACGTGTATGTAAAGGTGCCGATGACCGTGGAAGGTTTGAAGACGCTCGCGTACTGCAAAAAGAAGAAGATCCGCACGAACACGACGCTGATATTCTCTGTGTCTCAAGCCATTCTCGCTGCAAAAGCCGGTGCGACCATCATCAGCCCGTTTATCGGCCGTTTGGATGACGCGGGAGAAGACGGCATGGCGCTAATCGCGGAGATTATGGAGGCGTGGGACAATTACGGATTCGAGACGGAAGTGCTCGTGGCTTCCATCCGCCTGCCGCGCCAAGTGGTGGATGCGTCGAGACTCGGCGCTCATATTTGTACCATCCCTTACGACGTCTTCTTGAAATTGCCCAAGCATCCACTCACGGATACGGGCATCGTCAAATTCCAGGAGGACTGGAAAAAAGTGTCCAAAGCTTGATTTCGTTTCAACCCCGTCTCATGCCTTCCTTCGGTGTCATCGGCCTTTCCACCATGGGCGGCAACCTCGCCCGCAATGCCGCGAGTCGCGGATTAACCGTCGCCGTGTACAACCGCACGCCGGAGCGTACCGATGCGTTCATGAAGGCGCACAAAGACGAAGGCAAGTTCTTGCCCTGCAAGTCCTTCGCCGAACTGCGCGCCTCGCTCACGCATCCGCGGGCGCTGGTGCTGATGGTGAAAGCGGGAAAGCCCGTCGATGACGTGATCGAAGAATTACTGCCGCACCTCGACGCCGGCGACATCATCATCGACGGCGGCAACAGCCACTACCGCGATACGGAGAGAAGGAGCAAGGAATTGAAGGCCAAAGGCATGCATTTTCTCGGCATGGGCGTGAGCGGCGGCGAAGAAGGCGCGCTGAAAGGTCCGAGCATGATGCCGGGCGGCGACAAAGAGGCTTATGAACATCTGAA
>CAYTNJ010000088.1:0-5745 GCA_964439155.1 uncultured Candidatus Peribacteria bacterium
GGTCGGCACGACGATCGTGCCGCTGCCGGTTTGCTCCGTCGTCGTTTCCTGCGCGCTTGTGAAAGCCGGCAGGGCGAAGGCCATGGTCATCAGAAGCAGCCGGAGGGAGAAATGATGCGGGGTGATGGAAATGATTCTACCACCAAGCATCACTTCAAGCAGCGTTGCCTCCGAGTTGCCGTTCTTTTTCCGTGAATTCCAACACGGTGTCCACGAAGGTGGCGTGGCTCCAGGTGAGCGGGGCCACCGACAGCGGCGCTCCCGTGAGCGGGTGCAACTGCTCCGCGAGGATGCCCGAAGGCGAAGCGTAGGCTTTCACCCAGTCGAGGATTTTCCTCGGTTCTTCCAAGTCCTTCGTCGTCTTGGCCATGGCGATTTGCCACTGTGCGTTCCAGAGCGTGGTGATGATCCAGGGGTTACCCGGGATGTCGGCCGAGGGCGGCACCGATGTTTGATAGTAATCGTTGGTGTACCGGGCCATGCCGCCGATGGGGGTGCGCACGGTCAGCTTGTCTTGCAGGCAGTGCATCGTCGACACCATGCGGGGGTCGTCGGGTGACAGGACGCCGAGTTTCCAGAGAATGGAGAGGGAAGCGTCGGGTGTTTTGTCGCGCTCGGTCGTGTGGCCGTCTTTGCGTTTGATTTTTTTCAAGAAGCATTTTTCCTTTTCGTCATACAGATGAAAGAACATCGCCTGCTTCATCTCGTCTGCCGCGTTCTGGTATTTTTCCGAGTGCTTGTGGTGGCCGAGCGAGTGGGCGATGCGGGCGGCCGCGTGCAGGCCGGCGATGGTACAGCCGGTGGTGTAGGTGAAAATGCCGCGGTGCTCTTCCCATGGGTCATAGCTGGCGAGCGGGAGTCCGGTTTCTTCTTCGCGGAAATCGCAGAGGAAGCGCGCGGCTTTCTTCACGAATTTCTCGAACATGTTTTGCAGGAATTCGAAGTCCTGCACTTCTTCAAAGTGCTTGAGGATGGCCACGATCACGAGCGCGGTTTCGTCTTCCTGAATCGGCAACTGGGCGGTTGCGTCTCGGAACCACGGGTGCCACGAGGAGCCGAGCGAGCCGTCGGGGTTGTACTTGTGGAGCATGTAGCCGTCGGGTGCTTGCACGCGGCAGCAGAACTCGAAGAAGCGGTGTGTCACTTCGCCGTAGCCCGCGCCGTCCAGCGCCATCGAGACGAAGGCGCCGTCGCGCGGCCATACGTAGGTGTAGGTGTCGCGGTTGAAGGCCATGATGTCGGCGTCGGCCGCGGCCAGAATGCCGCCGTGGTTATCGGCGTGCATGCGGATGAGGAGCAAGCTTCTCTTGTACAAATCCACGATGGCCGACGAGAGCGAGCCAAAGGCACGGTTGCTTTTATTCACCCAGCTGCGCCAGTAATTGCGGCAGTTGCGGGTGAGGCGCTCGGGCGTTTCCTCGTGGACGAGCTGCTGCAGTGCGACCACTTCGTCGAGGGATTTGCCCACGCACAGCCACATGGTCAGCGTCGTCTCCTTGCCGGCGGGCACGAGCGAGTGGATGGCGACGGTGGAATCCACCGATCCTTGCTCGATGGGGTTGCGTCCCAGTTCGCCGTCTTCGGCGTCTTTCCAAGTGCCCTCCAATCCGCGGTAGTTGGTCTTGCCGATGGAATACGAGGAGATGCCGCAGCTCGTTAGCTTTTTTACACTGTGCAATACCGAGGCGTAGGCGTTGCCCGTGTGCCCCACGAAACACTCCTGCGGATTATCGGTTTCGCCGCCCACGAGGAAGTAGCGCTTCTCGCGGTAGTGGATGACGGAGTTGGTGTAAGGCTCGTAGAACGCGGTGTCTTTTTGCTTGTCGCCGTAGATGTAAAAGTCATGATGGAAGAAGAGCTTCACCATTTTGTCCTGTCCGTCCAAGGAACGGATGCGCAGCGTGCGCAGGAGAATGTTCTGCACGGGATGCACGCAGTCCTCGAAGGAAATTTCGATGCCGAGGTGCGTGTTTTTGGCGTAGGAATCGCCGACCAGGGTTTCGGTCTTGTAGAGCGCTTTGATGTCCCACGTGCCGTCGTTCAGCCAGGAGAATCCCTTCCCATCCACCCACACGCCCACCCGGTGCATCTTGCCGAAGGTCGTGTGGTCCTCCATGCCCACGTAGGGGAAATAGAGATCGCGCATGAACAGCGACTCGTCGAACGTGGCGAGGAGCGAGCCGTTGCCGAGGATGAGGGAGCGGGGCATAGAGGAGATTATTAGCTGGTTAGCTTTTTAGCTTGTTAGAAGAAGATGAAACCAATCTCAGTCGCAAGTCTTCCAGCGCGTGGCTGAAACGGCGGTAGGCTTCGTAGGGGGAGTCGTAGGGGCTGAAGTATTTGTGCACGTCACCGTCGCTCCAGTATTTGGTGCACATGTAGTAGAAGTGGTCGGAGGTTTGGAGGCGGCGCCAGAGTTCGAGGAGCTTTGTATTCTTCGAAGACTTTACTTCGGCTTCGAGGAGGAAGAGCGCGTCGAGTGCGGCGCGCTGCATGTCGTTGCCGAGCCAGGCGGAAAGGTCGCGCTCGGTATCGGCCCAGGAGATGTGACGGTGCGCGTCATACACGTGCACGGGGCCGGTCCAGGTGGCGAGCGTTTGGGAGGGCGTGCGCGCTTGGATGCCGCGGTCCTTCCAGGCTTTCGGCAGCGCCGCCAAAAAGTCGAAGATGCCGGTATCGGCCCACTGGTGTTCGCCGAAGGTTTCGTAGTCCATGAACAGGTTCACCGTGTGCCCGCCGGAGGCACGCGTCCATTCGGCGAAAGTGTCGGCGGTGAGGGGATAGGCCGAGCGAGACGCATCGCCGAAACGAAAGGCGATGTCGTCGGAGAGTTTGTAGTTTTTGAGCAGCAGTCGGATGCCGTCACTGCGAGCAGGATGCGGGCGGTGCTTGGCGATTTGGGCTTCGGTCTTGCGCGGCAGGCGGAAGCTGGGCGGCATGAACGGCGTGTTCGGACTGCGGCCCGCGAGCAGGTGATCGACGCCTTCGGCGATCATGCCTTCGAAGCCCATGAGTCGCACCACGTGCGCGAGCTCGTTACTGAAGATGAGTTCGGTGTTGCGGAAGATCTTGGGCGTTTGCCCGAAATGCTTTTCGATCGCCTTCATGTGTTTGCTCACCTGGGCGCAGAATTCGGGAATCGACTTGAGAGAGGAGAGCGAGTGGTAGTACGTCTCGGAGAGGAATTCGACGCGGCCGGTGGCGGCCAGTTTTTTAAACGATTCGAGCACGTCGGGTCCGTACTCCTCGCACTGGTCCAGAAATACGCCGGAGAGCGAATAGGAGATATGAAAATCGGAGTGCTCAAGCAGCAGCTTGAGCATCAAAGCATTGGTCGGCAGGTAGCATTTCTCCGCCACCTTGCGGAATACCTGCCGGTTTTTCTCCTCGTCAAAATGCATCACCCCGTCGGCGCCCATGTCGACGTAGCGCAGATCCCCGAGCCGGTAGGGCTGGTGGACCTGAAAGTACAAGCACGCTGAGGGCGGAAGGGTGGTCATCGGGCGAAGTCGCGGAGAAGATTCTCGTACACCGAGCGCACCATGTTTGCCTGGTTGCCCCAGGTGAGCTTTTGCAAAATGTGCGGGGCTTCATTGGAGAGTTGACGGGAGAGAGGAGCCTCCCGAAGGATCGTGAGAATGCAGTCGGCCATTTTTTCGGTGTCCCAGAAGTCGACCTTGAACGCGTGCTCAATCACTTCCGCCGCGCCCGATTGTTTAGACAGCACAACGGGTACGCCATGTGCGATCGCCTCGAGGGCCACAAGTCCGAACGGCTCGGAGAGAGACGGCATCACGAAGCAGTCGGCCTTGCGATAGAGGGCGGAAATATCCGTAGTTGGCACTTTGCCCGTGAAGAGCACACTGTCGCCGATGCCGAGTGCGCAGGCCCGTTCCATCAGCTCGCCCAGCATGGGGCCGTCGCCTGCCATCACGAATTTCGCCTCAGGGCGTACGTCGTGGATGTGCTTGGCCACTTCCAGGAATTGCCAGGGATTTTTTTGCACGGTCAGTCTGCCGAGGAACAAGATGAGCGGGTCTTTCTGTTTGCCTGCTTGCGGCGCGGCTTTGGGCTGTCTGGATGCCGCCGTGACGGTGTGGCCGTTATGCACCACCGAAATCTTGTCCGCCGGAATGCCGTAGTGATCCACCAGCATGCTTTTCGTGTAGCGGCTCACGGCGATCACTTTGTCGGCGGCCAGCATGCCGAGGCGCTCGATGCGCGAGATCCAGGTGTTGGGTTGAAAGTCGGTGCGGTCCAATTCTGTGGCGTGCACGTGCGTGATGAGCGGGATGTCGTGGTGCTTGCTCGCGTGCATGCCGGCTTCGAACGTCATCCAGTCGTGGCAGTGCGTCACGTCGGCGCGTACGTCGCGCGTGAGCATCACGCTCTGCGCGGTGTAACGTTCCACCGCGGCCTCCAGGTCGGGGCCGTACAGATCGTCGGGCTTGCCCCGGAGGGGCCCCTTATCGGGGCCTATGCCGCCGCTCGCCGCCAGGCGCCGCACGTAATCGGCGGGGCCTTCGTAGGGTTGCAGGTTGCTTTGCACGATGCGAATGTCCGGCAGGGGGCCAGTCGGGTGCAGCGTGCGCACCGATTCCTCGCTCGTTCCTTCCATGGGCAACACCAGCGTCACGCCGATGCCGTTTTGCAAAAGTCCGCGCACGAGACCTTGGCATGCCACGCCCAATCCACCCGAGTGGAGTGGAGGATATTCCCAGCCGAACATGAGGCTATGGAGGGGCATGTTTTGCGTGTTTGGATGTGGGTTTTTTGGCTTTATGCCAATCGAATAAGTATACCAGAAAACGGCCTCCCGGGGTAGTGGGAGACCGTTTAGTGCAACAGAGAATGAAAGCTTTTTTTGTCTAGAGCATCATGGCGTCTTTGTTCTGCTGCACTTGGCTACTATCCTTGGATTCCTGGGTCATTTCTTCCTGTGCGTCAGCCGCTCTTTCGGCTGCCTTGGCTTCTTTGTCGTCATCGAGTAAGCGTGTCATAAAAAGGAGGAAAAAGAGGTAAAAATTCTTGATACCTTAGGCCGTTCTGCCCCTGAAAGCGTTGATGAGGAACAAGAGAACGACCGCGCCGACCACGGCGGTAATGAGTGATCCGACCAGGCCGTATCCGGGCCCAACGTTGAGGGCGTCGAACAGGAAGCCGCCGATCACGGCGCCGATGACGCCTACGATCAGGTTGCCGAGAAGGCCGAAACCGCTGCCCTTGTATAGTTCACCGGCAATCCAGCCGGCAAGTACGCCGATGATGAGAAACCAAAGGAGGCTCATAAAAAGATGAGGGGAAAGAAGGGGACAGGAATGCTTGTGCCTATGAAGACGGACAACCTCACCCGTCATGACAGGGAGATGGACGTTATGCCTTCTTCAGCGGTTTCTTCGCCGGCCCGGTCAGCACCTTGCCGTCGGTTGCAAACCGCGAGCCGTGGCAGGGGCAGTCCCAGGATTTCTCCAAATCGTTCCAGTGCACGATGCAGCCCGCGTGCGTGCAGGTTGCCGACAAGCGGTGGCATGCTCCTTTTTCATCGCGGTAGATGGCGATGCGTTTGAGGCCTTTGCTCATCACGGCGCCGGTGCCGGGCTTGATGTCCTTTTCGTTTTTCACATCGCTTTTTTTCAAGCGATCGCCGAAGAAGCACGCCATGTTATCGGCATTTTCCTCCGCGAAATTTTTGGCCGTCTTCAGCCGAAAACGACTAGGCGAGTAGAGTTTTCCCAGGGGTTTTTC
>CAYTNJ010000089.1:0-5701 GCA_964439155.1 uncultured Candidatus Peribacteria bacterium
CGATGGCGGGGGTATCCCCCGCCTCGGGCGGGACCGCGAGCACCTGGCTGCCCGGCTTGAGTCGGCTGCACTGCACGGGACCATTGGCGGGCAGGACACGCCAGCTCGCCTTCCCCTGATAGCCGGTGAGTCGAATCAGCTCGAATCGACCTGGTTCCAGGGTCACGACCGTGGCCGGGCCGGGCATGGGCGAGGGAGGCACGACCGGGTCGATCACGATGAGGGCCGGCCGAATCGCCGGCGGGGCGGGCGTGCCAGCCCGCGCCGACTGAGCTAGCGACACGGCCAGCAGCGAAAGAAGGAGCGGCATCGCACGCATCAAGCACCTCGGGCCGGGTCAGACGAGTCATCCCATTCCGGGATGCGCAAGCCGGCATCCCGGCAGGCATGAACCACAGTACAGAGTCGATCATTGAGGAGGGCCGCTCGCCGTTCGCACTCGCTCGAACGGATCCGTTCGTCCGCCAGCTCCTGTTCCAGCTGGCCGACCTTCACGTCCAGGCGGTCGATCCGATCATCTCGCTCGTCGAGAAGGGCCTTCCATTCGGCAACCGCGTCGGCCCGCCTGGCTCGGATGGCGGCATGCTCAGCGACCCGTACTTCGACCTGACCCTTTCGCATGTCGAGAGCGGCCTTGACGGCCGCACCGATGGCCAGCACCACCGCTGCGGAGATGGCCCCGACGAGTGCTGACCAGTCCATTCAGCCTCCCCAGCGGCGGTGAACTGCCCGGCAGTGGCCATCGCCAGGGGACCGGCTCCGCTTCGCCCCAGACAGTTCGCCGTCGGGGAGAAGGGGTGGACCGCCGAGCATAATACCGGGAACACGACCACCCTACCGGCCGTCCGATCGCTGACCCCAGCCAAGTCGGCGGATGGCACCCGAACTGTACCTGTCAGGGTTGCCCGCTGGTCGAGGCCGTCAGACCGTAACGGCCCGACCGGTGCCGACGGACAGGTAGAACGGAGCTGATCCCACGTCGCCGGGCGGGCCGGGTAAATGGCACCGGTCGAACACGACCGCGTTGGTGAAGGTGAGCTTGCCCCCACGGTCGATCACCTTGCCCCCCGGCTTGCCGGTCAGGGTGGTGATGGTGCAGCCCTGGCTGCCCGTGTACGAGTAGTTCCCGGCTGCCGTCATCGCGGTGACAGTGCCGGTGCCCTGGTCGGCCACCCGCCCGCCGCCGTCGTTCCAGGTCGCCACCGTGCCCGACCCGCTTCGGGTCAGATCACCGGCGGTGTGGCTCAGTGTTCCGGCCACCGCACACCGCAAGTCCGTTACGCCCCCGTTCTGGGTGAGGGTGCCAAGCGTCACCCCTGATCCCAGAACGACGACGCACGCCGGGTCACTGGACACCGTCACCGCGTCCAGCTTGGCCGTCTCGCTGTTGCCGACCGCGACCACCACCCGCCCGCTGGTGACGCTCAGACCGTGCCCAGTCGTCGGCGCGTCGGTGGTCAGGTCCAGCCCGCCCGTCAGCGTGTACGCGCTGGCAACGGTGACGGTGCGGGTGGTGTCGCCCGACGGCTCCAGCCCCAGCCGGACGAGGGCGGCCGTCTGCACCACGACGTTGCCACAGTTGAGCAAGACACGACGATCACTCAGATACTCGACGTATCCGGCCGGGTTCTGCTCCGGCAGACCGGCTCCGGCGCTCTCGGCGGTGAACGTAGCCGTGCCGAACCCGGTGCCGGTGCCGGGCAGTCCGTACTTGACCGCAGCACCGCCACGGAAGACGAGATCGTCGGTGGACGCGGGCACGGACCCTTCCAGCCAATTTTCCGCGTCGTCCCAGTGAGACGGACCCGTCCCAACGATCGGCTCGGCGGCAGTGAACGCGGCAGCCGCGTCGTTGGCCATCACCAGACCCGGATCATGTCCGTCGGCCGGACCGTCCACGGTGACGACCCCAGCGGCGGCGTCCCATGTCATCTGCGAGAATTCGGCTGAGGCCGCTGAGTAGGCGGCAGCGACCTTGGTCGCCAGGGTGGCGGTTGTCTCGCCGGAGGCCACGAGTACGGTCGGCCCGGTCCGGCCGGACACCGACACCCACCACTTGGTTCCGGCCGCTCCGGTCGCGCTGATCGTGAATTCGTACCGGTGGCGGGTCGGAGCGGCTCGCCCAACCCATGTCTTGGTCGCCATGTCTACTCCGTGGGGTCGATGGTGGTCGGGTTTCGCCAGTCCCAGGCCAGCGGGGAAGCCGCGTACCCAGGACAGTCCGAGCCGCAGTCCTCGCTCGGCGTCGTCTCGCCCAGATGCGGGGCCAGATGGGCAGCCACATCCGGTCGGTCGCTGCGGCAGACGTGCCGACACCCGAACCCGGACAGGCAGTCGGCCCGGAACTCCTTCCGTCCGCCCAGATATTGGCACCGAGTCAGCGGGATTCGCTCGGGACTAGCTGCCGCTTGCCGGGCAGCCTCCATCGCGGCCATCACCTGCTGGCCACACGAGAGGCAGTCACCGACCGGGGATGCCCACGTCCCGGTCGGTGGTAGCAGGACCACCGGTTCGACGGCCGGCGGGACAGCGGGCAGTTGGACTGGACCGACCAGTACCGAACCGCACACGCGGACGGTCAGCCGACGGCCGTGGATCGCGTGGGAGCGATTGCCGCCTAGGTTGCAGTCGAACGACTTGCTCACCAGGACACCGTCCCACTGGTCAGCATCGCAATCGGGCAGCGGCTCCACTTGGCCACCTGAGGCGGTCACCTCAGCCCCCTCACTGGTCGCCCCGGACGGGTTGGGCTGATCGCCCAGCGACCCGCCGAAGGTGTCCGTCTCGGCAGCCGGCCCGGTCAGACAGCAGGCATTTATCCCGGTCGTCCGCCCACCGCGAAGGTGGCGGATACCGACCCGGAACCGCCCGGCCCGCCGCCAGAGGGTGGCCGTATCGCACCCACCGAACCCGAGCGGAACGTGCCGCGTCACCCCGCCTGGGGCGGTGACGGTCAGTCCATAGACGGCCCCGGAGGCAGTCGTGAACTCCCCGTACCACGCCCCCTCACCGGTCCGCAACGCGGCCGTAGTGCCGCAATCGGCACCCGGCTCGGCCCCCAAGATCGCCTGGCACGTCACCCCGCCGAACGCGCGACTCATGGGGTCACACGTCCGCGACCCGTCGTGGTAGTACCCCAGGCTTCCGAACTCCGGGAAGGCACACTGAGGGGCGCCGAATACCGCCGCCATCTCGGCCGGGGTGAGCAGGTCGCCGACCTCCACCTCCAGACACGGTGGTGGATCGGCCCACCAGCGGGAACACCGCCTCGGCTCCAACACCTCGCACCCCTCGTGGGTGGCCCCATACTCGCCCCGACTGTAGCCGAGCGGGACGGCGTAGGCCCACTGCTCAACCAGAGTGGCGAACGGTCGATCGGGCTGGAACGACAGCACCCGCTGGCCCGGCGACGGCACCGGACCGGCCGGCGGCCAGGCGTTCGGGTCCACCAGCCACATCCTGTCCAGCATCACCCCGGTCCACCCCGGCCCGTACACCCGAAGCATGGGGTCGCCAGCTTCGCCGGTGCAGACCATCCGCACGCACACCGACACCCCGCCGACCACCCCCTGTCCCTCCCACCGAGTGGGCTTGACCCGGTATATCCTGATGGGATGCCAGCCTGGGTAGTGCGGTCCTGGGGCACACCCGACGTACCGCCGTGCGAGGACGGCCGGCGGGCCGTACAAGGACTCGGTCGCCGACTCGTCTCGGGGGACGTACCCGCACTCCACCGGCACCAGCCGTTCGCCGCCGATCACCGGGTTCGGCATGGACCGATACCACAGCCGCAGCACCCGGCCCGCGTCGAAGTACACGCAGTAACTGTCCGGGAACTCGGCGGTCAGGTGCCCGCTGCCCGAGCAATCGCCGGTGTTGCCCCCCATGCAGCACTCGCAGCAGGTCGGGCACGGCTCAGCCAACACCGGTGGTGGCACCGGAACCGAGTCAGGCTTCGGCGGGGGGTCGAAGGCGAAGCTCATGGTGTAGCGGGTGGAGCATAGGCCCGGTCGATGGTGGCGTGGACAGCGTCCCCGATGCAGCTAACGGACGTGACCACAGTGATCTCCCGGAAGCCGCCCGGCGATCCAGCACCACCCAGCCGCTCGGCCCGCAAGCGACGACTACCACCGCTACCCCGAACCCCGGTGACCACGCACAGGTACGGCTGGCCACTCACCAGCCGCTCCGACTCGTGCAGAGGCTTCAGTTCCACCACCTCAAACGGGCTGGCGGCGGTCAGATCGCCGGTGCTGGTGAACCGCTGCACCAACCCCGTCGTCCACTGCTGGCCGTCATTCGGTGCCGTGGCCATCACGACCATCTTGCGCAGCGGGCCTGAGCCGATCAGCACCAGCGTGACCCGATCCCCGCTCCCAACCGCGTCCGTCAGCAGCTTCGCGTAACTGCCCCCCGCGATCAGTTCCACATTGCCGCTCGTCGGAGCCTGGCACATATCACCCGCCACCAGCCCCGACGCGACCCTCGCCACGGTGACACCCATCACCACCGCGCGGCCGATCTCCCCGTCAGGGATCGCCTCTTGCGTGACCGCGTGGACGCCCGCGCCGTCGCATTCCAGCCCGGAAAACAGCGGCTTATCCCGCGTCTCATACGGCAGCGCGTCCGGCGTGGCAACGATCCCCGTCAGCGTCTCGCCTAGCAGGATCGGGACGAACGCGGGCAGATCGTCGCCGGTGTCGTTGCGGACGAACACGTCCAGCCCCGGCACCAGCGGGCCGGCCGTTGCATCACGCGACGACTCGGCCCCGAGCTTGCGGAACGCCTTCGCGGCGTCCATCGCCCCGTTGTAATCGGCCGCCGGGATGGTCAGTGCCTGGCCCGGCGTGACGCGTGCGAAGTCAGGCATGTTACGGCTCGGCCCACGCGGGCGGCGGCGGGGAACTGGTGGTCAGCGGCGGCTCGTACAACCCCAGGTCGTCGAAGTTGGCGTATGGGTACATCCGTTCAACGTAGGCGTAGCACGGTTGCGACACCGTTCGCCCGCCGTCCACCGTCTGCGTGTAACTGACCCAAACGTAATCCCACCCCTCCGCGCCCGGCACGTACAACAGCGGGTCTTCCGACAGTTGCAACTTTTGCTCAACCGGCGTGGCGTCCGTCCCGCTCGGTGTGCCGCGAGTCGGCGCCACCGCCCATTTGATCGTGACCGTCCACGCCGGGGTTGTCCCGTCGGTCGGCGTCTGACTCTGCCCACTGGCCCCCAGGCACAGCACCTCGCCCTTGCGGTAGCCCAAAAACGTGCGGTCGTTTACCCGTCCCGTGTACCAGTACAGCAGATTAATCCACTCGCGAGTAATGTAGTTCGGCCGCAGATTGAGCGTCAGTTCCAGCTTCGGCACGATAATGTCAACGCCCTCGACGCCGTCCTTAGTCACGTTGACCGCCCGCCCGAAGTTGGGGGCGCTCCCCGTCGGCAGCGTGTCCTTTGCCGACCGGTGCCTGGTCTTGCGGCTCAACTTGACGTGCTGCGTGGCCCCCGCCGTGTCGAAACTCCACTCCGGCCCGAGTGCCGTCCCCGCTTCCGGGTGTGGCGGCGGGCCGGGCGGGCCGGGCGTACCCGGCGCCAGGCTGGTCGGCGAGCCGAACCCGTACCCGGTGGCCCCGCTGCCAACCTTGTAGGCCACCGCCGCCACCCACGTCCCGCCGCCGACCTCAGTTAGCCGCAGACTGTGAGCCG
>CAYTNJ010000090.1:0-5695 GCA_964439155.1 uncultured Candidatus Peribacteria bacterium
GGGGGTTGGGGTTAGGGTTGGGGGTAGGAAAATGCCACCGTAGCTCCCCACTACGCTCTGCGGAGCTTCGCGGGGCAAGCAGCGGTTGGTCTGCCTTCGTTCCTTGGTTATCCTAAAATCTCTTCATGCCACCGTAGCTCAGCGGTAGAGCAACTCACTTGTAATGAGAAGGTCGGGAGTTCAATTCTCCCCGGTGGCTCCATGAAGTACCACTAAGTAGGCTTGTCGGCCGTAGCTCCGCAGAGCGTAGGCTGATCCGGGGTTCGATTCCCCGAGGCGGCTCCAGGGCATAGAATAATAGAAATTATAAAGAGTTTTAGAAAAATCCTATTTTTTCCCATTAAACGTATATTAGAGTTTTCCTCATTAATAAGAGTAAAAGTACGTTATAGTGTTTTATATAACTCACTATATATATACTACTCATATGATCGAAGAAGGCATGCAAACATCGTTATGGGAAGTCTATGGATTAAAGGGCAATCCATACTCCACAAATCCTTTATTGAAAGAAGGAGGGTTTCTTCCTATCGAAGAGGCATTCGTAGGAAGGGAACAAGAAAAAGTGACACTTTTAAAATTTATGGATGATGAGCAAGGATGCTTATTTGTATGCGGTAACGTTGGTGTTGGAAAGACATCGTTACTTAATTTGCATAAGCATAGGTGTAAACAAAAAAAAGACCCTGTCTTCTCAGCAAGAAAAGAAATAGATATGCATGTCGATTTGCTTAATAGAAAAATGTTTCTATTAGAACTTATTAGTTCACTTTATGGGGAAGTAAAATTACTTGATCAAGACATCGTACACAGTGACGATTTTATGAAAAAAACAGCTATGTTAGTGGATTTTACAAGCAAAATAGCCATTAATGATGGATGGAATTTTAACATCGGCCTTGTCAGCGCAGGTACAAACGTAGAGCAAAGTGGGAAAGAATTACCAAACCAACTTACGGATACATATGTTCAACAATATTTTAGAGATTTTATTTCATGGATATGTGAACACTCAATCGGAGGAAAAGAGTATAAAAAAGTGTTAATTCATGTGAATAATTTTGATGTGGTCTTGCAAGAAGAAGAGGCAAGAGTGAAATCATTTCTAAATGAAATTAGAGACATATTACAGACTCCACACATCTTTTTTTCATTTTTAGGTCCACAAGACTTTTATCGAAAAACCGTAGTTGGCAACCCTCGCTTGCAGTCAGTTTGCTATCATGAACCTCTTTTTCTTGATTCACTTAAGAAGCGCGAATTAGTTGAGGCACTTGAGAAGCGGTATGAATTGTTAAGAATAGATGGCGATATTAATGTTATAGAGCCACTAACAGAGCAAGCAATTCACAGATTTCACGATATTTACCAAGGGGATATTCGATCAATTTTGAGAGCCTGTTCTCAGGTGATTAATGCTTTAAGAAGTACAAATTCTAGTCCGCTTGATGCTGATAGTGCGCTCACTTTGTTGTATCGAATAAAATCTGAAGAGTTAGAAAGGAAAGGAATAGTCGGAGAAAAACGCACAGTATTGTCACAGTTAATTGCCCATCCAGAAGGAGTAAGCCAAAAAGAGGTGGCCATTGCGACCGGAAAAAGCCCCTCAAACATATCAGGTTTTTATTTCAAAGAATTCCTCGATAAAGGAATCATTGAAGAATACGCTGATGAGCAAGCACCAGCAAAAAGGAAGTGGAAACTGAGGCCTGAATTTGCACCTCTATATTCAGAGAAAGAACTTCAAAAATCTGTGCATAGAACACAGGATAAGTATCAAGAGGCCTCTGAGCAGCTTACAATGTTTTAGCACTATTCAGCGCCATTAACCCCTTACACCTAGAATTACATACATAATTTTCTAGCCTTTTCGGAGTACACTACCCCCGTGAAAAAGCTCGAGATCCTCTTCGGTCTCCTTCGCGTTCCCCTGGACGCATTAGCCGTGTTCGCGGCGCTGCTGCTGAGTTATCGCCTGCGCCAGGCGAGCATCGACCTTATTCCCGGCACCCAGCTGCTCGATCCGCCGGTGACGCTTCCTTTCCTGCACGACTACCTGTGGGACTTCGCGGTGCCGGGGATTTTGCTCTTTCTCGTGCTCGCGTTCCTGCTCCGGCTCTATGCCTTCAACGTCACCGCCAGTGCCTGGAGCGAAGTGGGGCGGGTGATCGAGGCTTCCCTGCTCTGGATCGTGTGCGTGATGGCGTGGTACTTCCTCGTGCGCCGCGAGTTCTTTTACTCCCGCATCCTGCTCGCGCATTCGGTGTTCTTCATGAGCGTGTTCGTCATGCTGGGGCGCGGGTCACTCACCATGGTGTATCGCGGGTTCCTCTCGCTCGGGTACGGCGTACGCACAGTGGCATCGGTAGGCGGCAGAACGCTTTCGGCAGTAGCCAAGCGCACGTTGGATGCCGACAACCGCTACCGCTATCTCGGCCATGCCAAGGGGCTCGAAGAGCTTAAAAAAATGCAGAACAAGCTCTCCCTCGATCTGGCGATTCAAACCGATCCCGATCCCTCGAGTGAGCAAACCCTCTCCCTCATCGAGTACTGCCGCAGCGAGCACGTGGGCTACGCGTTTTTGCCGCCGGTGTTCGCCGATACGCCGCACCTGCTCACGGTCGATCGCTTAGGTTTACTCCCGATGGTCCGCTTCAATCCCACGCCCTTGGACGGCTGGGGCAGAGTCTTCAAGCGGATGTTCGACGTCATCGGCAGCTTAGCCCTTTTGGCTTTGCTATCGCCGATATTCCTAATCCTCTCTCTTCTCATTCTCGTCGATTCCGGCCGCCCGATTTTCTATAGCTCGCGCAGAGTGGGCGACCAGGGAAGGAGAAGAATTTCCACGCTCAAATTCCGCTCCATGGTGCCCGATGCCGACAAGCGCAAAAACGAACTGCTGGAAAAAAACCAACGCCGCGATGGCCCGCTCTTCAAATTAAAAAACGACCCGCGCGTCACCCGCATCGGCCGCTTGCTCAGGCGTTTCTCCCTCGATGAACTCCCGCAGCTGCTCAACGTGCTCGTCGGCCAAATGTCGCTCGTGGGCCCGCGCCCGCATCTTCCCGACGAAGTGAGTTTGTACACCAGCTACCAGCGCCGCGTCTTCGCCGTGCGCCCGGGCATGACGGGCCTGGCCCAAGTCTCCGGCCGCTCCGATTTAAAGTTCGACGACGAAGTACGACTCGACCTGCAATACATCGAAGAATGGTCGATGCTGCTGGATTTGTGGATCCTCTGGCGCACGGCGTTCATCGTGTTTGGGCGTAAGGGTGCGGATTAGTTTGACTAAAGTTAAAATTAGTATTATTTATATATTAAGTCAGTTGTAGTTCTATCACAAGGTCCGAGAAACGAAGGAGGATACATGCTGTTCCTTTATTTGACGCGAGGTCCGTCGGGACCCAAAGCCTCGTATTGGCAATCCGAACGGGACATGACCTGGCAGGAGGCGGGACAGAAGATTCAGCAGTCGCACAAAGACCAAAACACCGAACTGACGGTGACGCTGGTCATGACTGTTCCCGACCAGGAGACCCCCGTGTTCCGGCAATTCGTCTCTGCGAAAGGCCATGAGTTCTTCATGGCGCTGGCCATGGTGTTCCACAGTAGCTACGCCTTGGCGTTGATCAATTACCCAATCAACGACATCAGGCGATTCGAGGAGAAGCTCAGAGCCAATCTCGTCAGGTTGCTCAAAGAGGACGAGGGTGCTCTGCAGGTAGCACTGGTCAATTTGCAAGGATGGCGGGACCTGTCCTGGAATCTGGCGCTGCTGAGCATCCAAACGGCGGTGATGGGCAAGCAGCAACAGAAAGACAGAGCAGACAGCAACTGACTCCCTCCTCTCTCCTCCGTGCATTGTCACGGAGGAGAGAGGAACCCCCTGCACTCGCGCGGGCTTTTTCGCTATACTCCACGTTGATGGACCGCCAAAGCTCTGAAACCCTCGTCCTCGGCTTCCTCGGCATCGTGCTTGTCGCCATGGTGGTGCAGGCGTTCATTCCCGCGAGGGCGCCGGGCGCCGCGCGGCCCCAGCCGGATGCTCCCGTGGAGGCCTGCGTGGGCGAGCCGATCGCCATCGACTACCCGTACGAAGGCATGTCCGTGGATCCGCATACCTGCAAAGTGCAGTGCGAAGACGGCAAGCAGCGCTACATCCTCTACACGAACGGCAAAGCCACTCCCTGCGAGCGCGTGCCGGGCTGTTTGGATTACGGCGAGGATCGCGGCATTACTTGCACGCCGCCGACGAAGACGCCCATTACGCCTAAGAGCTGAACTCCAAAGGTGTCATGGTGAGCTTGTCGAAGGGTGACACACTTCTTTTTGCTTTAGTTAAAACAACTTCAACTGAGGCTTCTCCTCCCCGCCCTTCTCTTTCACGGGCTGAAGCTCGGCATCCGCTTCCGGCCCAAACCTCTTCAAGTACGCACACACCTTCGCCCCGTACGATTTCTCCCTAACGCGTTTATCGAGAATGCGGATATCGCCGCTCGTCGTCCTGTGCCTGCAGAACGTACGGACCAGGCGGAACATGCGGTGCCTCAGGCGCGGGAGAGAGTACTGGGCGAAGCTGTCGCCGTGATGGTCTTTGCGCTTGGCGAAGATGGGGTTGGCGGGGTTGTCGAAGGGGAGGGCATCGATGATCAGGTGATCCACCACGCCTTCGGGCAGCTCGCTCCCTTCGTACATCCAGCACGTGAGCACCATGATCGTAGTGCCCTCTGCCGCCAGGAACTCGGCTTCCATGCGGTTCATGCCGCCGCTCAAGCCCTGGCAAATGAGCGTGACGCCGCGCGCCTCGAGGGCCTCCGTGTGCTCGATGAAGATCTTCTCGATCAGGTGCTTGCTCGGTGCCAGGATGATCGTTTTGCCCGGCAGGGGGTCTTTCACGAATTGCTGCAGGAAGCCTTCCATGCAGGTGATCGTGAGCCCCTCCGGCTGCGGGTTTTCCAATGCATGCGGTTTGACCGCGTACTTGGGCGGCAGCGTTTCGGGGAAGTCCTTTTCGCCGCCGGGTACCAGCAATGTCGTCGGGAACGCGTCGAATAGCAGTGCGGCCAAGCGGCGGTCCACGTGCTCCGGCGCCGACTGCAAAAAGAGTGAGCCGTTGATGCGCTTTTCGATCCACGTGAGGTCGTCATTCGGTGCGGGATCAAGCAGCGCCGCGAGTTCTTCGAGCTGCTGACGCATGCGGCCGGAGAGCGTTGTGTCCGCCGCGTACTCCGCGATCTGCTTGCGCATGCCCGTGGTCTCCGGCGCCTGCAGGTCGGCTTGCTTGACGTAGTACACGTCCAACTCCCCCCGTGCCTTCTCCGTCCACAGCGTGATCACGTCCACCAGGCGCATCAGCGTGTCGTTGCCCTGGGAAGCCGCGCGCAAGTCATCGAGCGACACGAAGTGGCCGTACGCCTTCGTCGCGGTATCTTCCAGCATCGACGCATCGTCGATGATCACGTGCGCGCCGGGCGTGAGCATGCCCTGCGTGTGCAGCGTCGGGTCCGGCAAAAAATGCAAAAGCTGGCGATGGTCGAGCAGGTACGCATTCGCGTTTTGGCGGAATTGCGCGGTGTAAGCCTCGGAGTGTTCGGTACACGCGAGCTTGCCGTTCCACACGTCTTTTTCGCCGCCATGTACGGCGACGTCGGCTTTGGTCTGCGGCTTGAACCACGCGAGCTTTATGGCGAGTGTT
>CAYTNJ010000091.1:0-5446 GCA_964439155.1 uncultured Candidatus Peribacteria bacterium
ACGTCGCCTTCGGTATCGGTTTCCACGCGGTCGATGGTGCCTCCGGGTACGGCCGCGAGGGCCGCGGCGGTTACTTGTGAAGCAGTGTCGCCGGTGAGGATTTCTTCCCTGTCGCCGTTGGCACCCACGTGACCGCCTCGGTCGGGATCGATCTGTCGGTCCTCGGCACTGTCATCCTGCGTGCCTTCGGTTTGCGTGGCGGCGGAGGAAGAGGCTTCCTGCGCGCTCGAGATCTGCGCGAGCACGGGGACGGCGACGGCCAAGCCGGCGATGCCGGAGAGGACGCCGACGGTGAATTTGTTCTTCATAGAGCGTGGTGGTGAAAAAAGTAGAG
Source organism: uncultured Candidatus Peribacteria bacterium (assembly GCA_964439155.1). GTDB lineage: Bacteria > Patescibacteriota > Gracilibacteria > Peribacterales > Peribacteraceae > CAYTNJ01. Next base: position 335 of record CAYTNJ010000091.1, read on the forward strand.
TGCCAGTCGCGACACTGCCCACTCTATGCACACGGGGTTAACATCCGATTAAGAAGGGTTTCTGTGAAGTATTTCAGTTCAAAAAGAAGATTTGCTATACTCTACGGCTAATGTTGGATCCCACCCTCCTCACCGAGCGCCTCCGCCTTCGCCGCCTCTCTCGCGACGATGCGCCGCATGTGTTATCCGCCGCGCAAACGCCCGGCTTTACCGACGGCATGACGTGGGAACCGATGGCAACGATTGAAGAGACACACATCTTTACTGATTACGCGCTTTCACTTTGGGAGAAAGGAGAAAAGTTTGTTTGGACTATCGAAACAAAGGACGACGGCACTTTTATAGGACGCATCGAAGTGGGAAGAGCACCCGAGTTGCCCGGCAATGTCTGGGGGCTTGGCTATTGGATTCATCCTACGCAACAGCGCAAGGGCTATGCCACCGAAGCTTCCCGGGAAGCCATTCGCTTCGCCTTTGAGGAGATGAAAGCCGACGCAATCGTGTCTTCGCACCACGACTGGAACGACGCGAGCGGTAAGGTACTCACGCAAATCGGCATGAGGCACACGGGGTTTTCCGAGGGAAGGACCATGAAGCGCGGCAAGCCTGTGCGATCGGCGGAGTTTTGGTTGGATCGGGCGGATTGGAGACCGGCTTAACGCAAGCGCTTTTCCTGTCTTCTTACTCGCCCTGCCTGTCCAATTTTACCGCGGCTTCGGGCGTGGAGACGGGCTTGCCCATCACGAGCAGCTTGACGATGCCCATGGCGACGAGCCAATACACGGCCATGGCCAGGAGCGTCGTCCATTCGAGCACGCTGCCTTCCACGCGGGAGATTTGGAACACGTTGAGGAACGGTGCCGCGAAGGGCGCCGTGATGCCGTAGATGAAGCTGGTGAATCCTGCGGCGGGATTGGCGCCGAGGAGCTTGAGCACGAAGCGCAGCGCCAGCAGCGCTTCGATGAGACTGAAGATGTACCACACGGCTTGCGTGCCGCGGTAGAGGGGTTTGGTGCGAGAAGAGTTGGTGGCGTCCATGAAATTCATGCTACGCGCCTTTTTCGCGAAACAATAGAAGAACGTCGGAAAAAACGGCGAATGCGCATGGACGAAAAAATGACGCTCAGAGTTTTTGCACCGAATCCGTCACGGAGAAAATGCCCTCGATGTCGAAGGTGCTCCAGCGATCACTGCTGAGTAGTTCGATGGGCGTGATGAGCCCGTTGGCGGTGAAGCGATCGCCCGTTTCCAGGCCTGCGGACAGCTGCGACATCGTGGAGAAATCGACGGCGTAGTACTCGCCCGCATCCGTTTTGATCCCCAGCGCGCATTCCATGGTGGTGGGGCCGCCGGTGTCGATTTTTGGCAAGCAGACGTATTCTCCCGTCAGCGTACCGCGGTAGGAGACGATATCTTGAGGATCGCCCTGCTTCTCGTTGTAGATGTAGCTGTTCAAAGCAAAGAATCCGGCAACCATGATGATAATGACGGCGAGAAAACCGAGGCCGATTTTGGATGGAGTGGTCATGGGAGAAGCATAGCACAAGTCGCTACAGTGCTCCTTTTGGCCCTAAAAAAAGGGCCGTTTTTTCGTTGGCCAGAAGCCATGAAGTACTGCTACACTCCCTGCTCTATTGTTAGACTCTCTCACTATTAGCTTATGAAGCAACGTCCCTCCCTCACCGAAGGCTCCATCCTCCGGGCTCTCGTCACCATCTCCATCCCCATCATCCTGTCGAACCTGCTGCAGACCGCGTACCAAATTACGGATACGTTTTGGGTGGGACGACTCAGCGCGCAAGCCGTGGCCGCGGTGTCGCTCAGCTTTCCCATCACCTTTTTGCTGATCGCCCTCGGCGGCGGGCTGCCCATCGCAGGCACGGTGCTGATCGCGCAGTACAAAGGCAAAGGTGACACGAAGATGATGAACCACGTGTCGGCACAGACGCTGCTCATGGTGTTCATCGTGTCGCTCATCCTCTCGGGCGCGGGCTACCTGTTCGCCACGCCCATCATGCAAGCCATGGGCGCCGGGCCCGACGTGCTGCCGGAAGCCGTCAGTTTTTTGCGCGTCACGTTCATCGGCTTCGTGTTCGTCTTCGGATTCTTCGCATTTGAATCGCTCATGCGCGGCCTCGGCGAAGCCAAGATGCCCATGTACATCGTGCTGCTCACCGTCATCCTCAACTTCTTGCTCGATCCCCTCTTCATCTTTGGCTGGGGACCGATTCCGGCGATGGGCGTATCGGGTGCGGCCATGGCGACGATGATCACGCAAGCGATCGCGACCGTCATCGGTGTGGGAATCCTCATGCGCGGGCATAGCGGCATTCATCTGCACTTGAAAGATTTCAAACCTGACCCCGCGTTCATCCGCAAAGCATTCAAGATCGGCCTGCCTTCGTCCATAGAGCAGTCCACGCGCGCGCTCGGCATGACGGCCATGACTATCTTGGTCGCCGGGTTCGGCACGTTGGCTCTTGCGGCGTACGGCATCGGCATGCGCCTGCTCATGCTCGTGTTCATTCCGGCCATGGGTCTTTCCATCGCCACCTCGGCGCTCGTCGGCCAGAATATCGGCGCCGGTAAAATCGACCGCGCTTCGGAGACCAACCGCATCGGCTCCATTTTGGGCTTCATTATTTTGTGCGTGATGGGCGCGGCCCTCTTCTTGGTGGCGCAGCCTTTAGCGCAGTTCTTCGTGCCTGAGGGCGGCGAAGCCATCCCCATGAGCGCCGTCTTCGTGCGCATCATGGCCCCCACCTTCGGCTTCATCGGTTTGCAGATGATCGTACTGGGCACGCTGCGCGGCGCGGGTGACACGAAAGCTTCCATGAATTTAACCCTCATCTCGCAGTGGGTCATTCAATTCCCGCTGGCCCTCGTGCTCTCGCAATTCACCACCGTCGGCCTCAACGGCATCTGGTGGTCGTTCAGTATTTCCAACGTCATCTCCACGGCGCTCGTGCTCTATTGGTTCCAAAAGAGCGACTGGAAGAAGAAAACATTGGTGGAAGACGAGCGGATGCAGCTCAAAGTCAGTGAGGAAGCGGCGATCGACGAAGGAACGCTTTCCTGAACGCTGTCAGAAGGCTATGCGGAGGGCTCCTTTTCTCTTGCGCTCAGGAAGCGGCAGGGGCGCCAGTTCCCCTGGCAAAGTGACCTCTTAGGGTCTTGATTTTTTTCGGAAGCTCTGCTACTACTGCCTCCGAAGGACGGGTGACGCGCCCGGCCTGTTTTCTTAATAGCTAAGGCAGCTTTTCCTCTTTCTTCCTCTCCCGTATGGCCACCGAGATCGCCCCACAGGCCCAGCACATTCAGAACCCCGAGAGCATTCCCGAGATCCTCGATTTGGAGGCATCGGAGGAAGCCCGCGCCCGCTCAGCTCAGGAGAAAATGACAGAGGAGGAAACGCTTCTCCGCCATAAGCAGGAGGAAGAAGCCCAGACGGCCGAAAATGATGCCAAAGTGCAATCTGAAGCCGAAATCGAGGCCTTCAGGGTGAAAGAGCTGAGCGACATCGTCGCGCGCGGCGAGGCCGACCGCGAGAAGGCGCTCAAGGAGCTGGACGCGGCCTATAAGCAGTCCTCCCCCGGCACGATCGAACGTCTCGCGGAGACCATGCTTCATTCTTCCATCTAGCAGTCTTACTCTCTTCCGTTTCCTTTTATGGCTGTCGTCCCCATGCAAAAAGTGGCCGTCGTAGCCCATCGCTCCGAGCGCGAGAAAGTGCTCGAGTTCCTTCATAAGGAAGGCGTGATGGAGATCAGCGACGCGCGGGAAGTGACCAATATCGACCATCCCGAAGTACATTTCCGCACTGCGGAGTTGGACCACGTGATCCTCCGGCTGACCGAGTTCGCCTCGAAAGACACCCTTTCCATGCTCGGCAAGAAAGTCAGCGACGATGCGTGCCGCAAAGCGGCGCTGGAGCACGACATTCGCGGTATTATCGACCAGGTACATGCCATGGAGCAGGAGGAGACGGAGATCAAGCGTGCGATCCATGATCTGGAGCATGGTCGTTTGCCGTCGCTGCGCCCGTCGGCCGACATGAACGCGGCGGAGGAAGGCGCGTATTTCACGTCATCCAAAGTACGGGAAGACCTGTCGCACTTCGGCGGTGCCGAGGCGGGCCTATCGCCCTCCCAAATGGAAGAGCATGTGAAAATCGAGCTGGCCACGGCGCAAAAGAACCATGCGGACCATCAGGCGACGCTCATGGAGCTTTCGAAGGAACTGCCCACGCTCGTGAATGCCCGTCGCTTCGTGGCCTGGCTCGATGAGAAAGCCGCGGCCCGCGAATCGATGAAGCACACCAAGTCGACGGTTACGCTGTTCGGCTGGATCGCCGCGCATACCTTTGAGCCGATCGAGCGCCGGTTGGCCGATATTTCCCCGGCGACGGCGGTGGTGAAAGTGGAACCGAAAGCCGATGAACAGGCGCCCGTCCTTCTTAAAAACCCTTTCTGGCTCAAGCCCTTCGAAAGCGTGACTACGCTTTACGGCTTGCCGCAGTCCTCGGAAATCGACCCCACGCCGCTCTTGGCTCCGTTCTTCATTCTGTTTTTCGGCTTGTGTCTCACCGATGCCGGTTACGGTCTCGTGCTTGCCGCGGTGATGGCGCTGTATTTATGGAAGAAGAAGCTCTCCATCGACCAAGCGCCCCTCTGGTGGCTGCTGTTCATCGGCGGCCTCATGACCGTGCTCATCTCCATTCCCTTCGGCGGCTGGTTCGGCATGGATCCCAATGTCATCGGCAAGGAGGAATGGGCCGCGCCGTTCGTGAAAGTAGTCGGCACGGCGGCCGACGGCACGCCCATCCATTGGTTCAAGGGGCAGCTCTGGAACTTGGGCGAGACCAAGGGCATCACGTTCTTCCAGAATTTGGCCCTCGTACTCGGCGTGATTCACTTGTCGTTCGGTATCTTCATGGCCGGCGTCATGAAATGGAGAGTGGGCGAGAGAGTCGCCGCCTTCATGAACGATTGGACTGCTCTCGTGCTATTCGCCACGATCGCGGCGTACTTCCTTGTCATTCCCGCGGAGTATAAGTCCTACGGCCTTTATGGCATTTACGCGGCCACCGCGCTGCTGCTCATCGGCAAGGGC
>CAYTNJ010000092.1:0-5427 GCA_964439155.1 uncultured Candidatus Peribacteria bacterium
TAAAAGAGGCTGGCGAGAATTTTTCCCTTCAGCAGATCGTTGCCGCCCTGCGCGAGCACGCCTTCCATCTGCTCGGCCACCGCAAAAATGACGCCCACGTCCTCGTTTGTGAGGTCGGCGACGGAGACCAAGTGGCGGAAGCTTAAGGGCATGTCCTGGGGAGCATAGCGAAAAGCCAAGAACCGGACAATGTGGCTAAAAGGCCGAGAACAGACACGAGACTAGAGACATGAGACACGAGAAATTTTCGCACTCGAAGCTCGAGTCTCGTGTCTCACGTCTTCTTGCGCAGCATGGCGCGAATGGCGTCCGCTTCGGCGTCTTCCTGGGTTTTGATCGATCCTTCGGCAAAGGCGAAGGCGTCGCGCTCGATGCGGTTGCACTCGGTTTGGCAGCCGGCAACGGCTTGATCGAGAGTGGCGGAGTAGGTTGCGACCAATGCACCTTCTTCTTGGGTCTGTTCGCTCTTGTATTCCTTCATGCGAGCCTGCTGCGTCATGAGCGCCTCCTTGCAGGCGGCGATTTCGTTATCGAGCAACTTGGCCTCGCCGCGGAAGAGAGTAACGAGCGTTGCTTCCAATTCCGGCGTAATGTTGCCTTCGCGCAGTGCGGTGACATACGAGTCGCGCTGCTCCTGCGTGAGGGAAGTCGAAAGCAGCACAAGCTGGACGGCCTTTTCGCGGATGGGGGTGGAGGTCATGGTCAGGCGATGGAAAGGTAGAGGACGTCCTTGCGCATGTCGGGCCTGGCGGCGGGAACACCGAGAGCGGCATTGACGTTGGGGAGGCCCGCTTCTTTGATGGTGATATACAAATTGCCATCGTCTTCCTCTTTGCGTTCCACGACTGCTCTACGGCCGTCGGCGGCGATGAGGGTCGTGAAGTCGTCTTTGACGCTCGGTTTCTCCACGGCCCATCGCATGCCTTTGATATCGACCGTGTCGCCTTTCTTCATGTACTTGAGCATGCCCACGCGATCGCGGAGAACGGGCTTGTTGAGCTCCTGCCCCTCGCGCGCTTTCTCCTTTTCTTTCCGCTTCTGCTCGAAGTACTCGATCACATTGCGGCGATCCATGGTGCGCAGACTCTGGGCGGCGTAGCGCAGAATTTGCGCCTGGCTTGCAGAGAGCGATTTATTGGCGAGCATGGCGACCATTTTCTGTTCGAGGCGATTGATCGCGTTCACGGGAGCATCCGGCGTGATAGGGTTGCCGACCACGGCCTCCTCGATCATGTCGTCGAGTTCGACGATCGCGGTCGGGTCAGCCGATTCGAGCAGCGTACGGATCTTGCCGTCGAGCACTTGGACAGGCTCAAGGTTGCGCTTCTGCTTTTCCGCTTCAGTGAGAGCGTCCTGTTCCGCTTTGTACGTGTTTTGCAATGTCATGACGTACTCCTTTTCTTGCTGCAGCACTCCCCATCTTTTATCCGCCGCAAATTCATCGCGCAGGCCTCCGGCGCCAATGAGCTTGGCCATGTCCTCAAAATCCTTCTTGCGACTTTCAAGCACGGCGATCTGGGCGTCGAGACCGACGATCATGTCTTCGCAAACGGAAATGCGGGCTTTGGCCAGCTCCACATCGCGACCGAAGGCGCGTGCCTGTCGGGCGATCTCCTTTTGCGCTTCGGTGGTCGTCTTGTCTATGGCGCTCTCGGCAGCCGCGAAGGTGCTGCGGACTTGCTTCTCCGCTTCGCCGTTGATGAACGCGTCGACTTTCTGCTGCGTATTTTCCTGGGCGATCACGTCACCTTCGCCCTTCAATTTGCGAAGCATCTGGCTCCAGGTGAGATCGCCCCAGTTGAGCATCTTTCCCTTCTCGCGGATGTCGCGCACACGCTGGAGCGCTGCGGCCTCCTTGGCTTTCGCCTGATCCATGGAGGTCTCGAACGCGGTTTTCTCGTCGGACTCCTCTTCGAGAATACGATCGCGCGCCTCGCCACTCATACAAAGTAGCCGCGCCTCGCGCCAAAGACCTTTGGAATCGATGGGGAAGTGGGTGTGCATAGAAATCTCCTTATTATAGCAAAAAGCGGTTTTTTGGGCAATGCGCCGCGCGTGGCGTACACTTGAGCCCATCTCCGAAGCGCGCGCCATCGCCGGCTCCACGTTGTGGCAGGTCGCCAGCCAGGTGGTGATGGCGGGATTATCGATCGTGACCACCAAGTTCGTGGCGGTGGGTCTCTCCCAGGAATTGGCCGGGACGTACAACACCGCTTACGGGTACCTGCAGCTGTTCGGCATCTTGGCGGATTTCAGTTTATACGCCGTCGCCGTGCGCGAAGTAAGCCGGGCGGAGACGGAGGAGGAGAAAGAGAGAGTGCTCGGCACGCTTTTATCGCTGCGTTGCATCATCCTCGCGTGCTCCATGGGTCTCGCGCTCGGCAGCGTGTGGATCATGCCCACGTGGCGAGGCTCGCCCCTGCCGCTCGCCGTGACGATCGCATCGTTCGTGCCCACGTTCACGCTGATCGCGGGCATTTTCCGCACGGCTTTCCAGGTGCACTACCGCATGCACTTCGTGTTCGTCGCGGAGGTATTGCAACGTGTGCTCACGGTCACGCTCATCGGCGCCATAGTCGCCATGGGCTTCCGCGACACCACGGACCTACGCGTGCTCTACGCGTTCCTCGGCATCGGCGGGTTCGGGGCGCTGCTGCTGTGCGTGCTCTCGTTTATTTTCGCGGAAAGATTGATTCGCATTCGCTTTCATTGGGACAGAAAAACTTTGGCCGCGACGTTCTTGCAGGCGCTGCCCTACGGTCTCGCGTTTTTGTGCACCGCGCTGTACCGCCAATTCGACGTGACGATGATTGCGCTTTTGCGCCCGGACTACGAAAAGCAAAATGCCTATTACGGCTTCGTGCAGCGGATGATGGACGTGGCGTACTTGTTGCCGACCTTCGTGCTGAACTCCACGCTCCCGCTCCTCGCCGCGCGCGACAAGGCGGGCAAGGACGTGCGCGGATTCGTAGGTACGATCTTCACGGCGATTTTGCTGCTCGGCTCGACCACGTTCCTGTTCGCCTTCGTGTGGGCACGGCCGCTGATGGCGCTGATGACGAAGGATTCCTACTTGAGCACCGCGACAGAGCCGGGATCGGATACGTCGCTGCACTTGCTCGCGTTTTCGATGCTGCTTAATTCGATCGTGCTGTTCAGCTACTACTGCCTGCTCAACCGCCACGCGTGGAAACCGCTGCTCGCGACACTCGCCTTCGGCGGCATCTTCGCGCTGACGTCGAACTTTTTCCTGATCCCGCCGCTCGGTTTTATCGGCGCCAGCTATACCTCGGTGATGACGCACGCGCTGCTCGCGGTGATCCTGTTCACCTTCAGCCTGCGCACGATGCCGATGAAGGTGACCTGGACGCAGATCGGCAAGTGGGCGGCCTACACGGCGCTACTCGGCAGCTTCCTCTTTGTCGTCCGCCCGTTCCTGGATGACCCCTGGAAGACCGTGGGAGGCCTGGCTCTCGCCGCCGGAGTGATGGTTTTGATTGCGCACGTAATCGGTATTAAGGGGCTTATGAAGGTGCGCTAGGATGGTTTGCTACCATGGGAACCTTGTCCGAAAGGGCGTTTTCTGCTACAATAAACAGAAACCTACACCCACACCCCATGAGCTACCGCTCCAAGCTTTTCCTGGCCGGCATGTTCGTTCTTCTGCCCGTGATCGCGTTTGGCGCCATGCCGAATGTGACCGGGATCAAGGCCTCACTCACCGCGGAAAAGAAAGTGCAGGTGAGTTGGACCAAGCCCCAGGGTGAAGTGGCGTACTACAGGGTGTTTTTCAGCCATGCATCCATTTTGCAAAACAGCGGCCTCTACGACGACTTCGACGTGGCCGACGCGCAGGATACGGCGCACGTGCTGCAAACCGTTCCGCCGGTGGATACGCTCTATGTGTCCGTGCTCGCGGTGAATGCCCAGGGAGAGGAAAGCCCGCTCTTCGTGGAGGAAGCCTCGGTGAAACTCTCCGCGATATCCGCGTCCTCTTCGGCCATCGTGCCTTCTTCCGTGGCCGCCTCCAGCGCTGCCGCGGTGATCGCGTCATCCGCAGCCGCCACGACGTCTTCGAAAGTATCGATCGATGACGGCAAATTACACCTGCTCTCCGCCGAACCCATTTCGGCCACCGGCATCGTGCTGCAGTTCTCCCATGCGGTGATCGTGGATAAGGCCAAGGCCCAAGACGCGTTCGTGGCAAAGGACGCGAGCGGCACCATTTTGCGCTTTACGCGCCTGATCATCGAAGAGAGCAAAGTGACCATTCACACCGAGCCCCAGGTGCGCGGCAAGGTGTATCTGCTCACGGTGGGCGACGGTATCACCGGCAAAACCGCCGACAATCGCGTGCTTTTGTTCGACGCCTCGCAGGGCCCCACGCTCTTCTCGGGACATAAAGACGGCTTGGAAGCTCCCACGCCCGCGATGGATATCGGCGAGCCTGCGAACCTGCGCCTGCAGAGCTTCCCGTCGGACGACGGCTTACTCCGCGTGGAGATGAGCTGGGAGCCTTCGGGCAAAGGCGAAGTGTCGTACCTGATCTCGCGCTCCAATGACGGCGGCCGCACGTTCGGCCCCGAGCAAGCGGTGCCCGCCACCACTCGTATCCTGACCGTGAACAAAGTGCCCCAGGCGGGATTCGCCGTGCGCATCCGCTCCGTCGCCAAAGACGCCACGGCCTCGCGCGGCGCCATCGCCACGTTGGGCCCGATTCCGCTCAACCCCGCGGTACCCGCAGCCGGGAGCAGCAGCTCCCGGAATACCGCGCCCGTGCAGGGAAACATCCTGACACCCCCCCGTTCCACGACGCTGCCGAACAGCGGAATCGGGCTTGCCGCAGCCATCGGTTTGGCAGGCGCCGGCACGACTTGGATGCGAATCTATAGGCGCAAGAAGGCGTAAGGATCACACTCGGGGCATGAAGGCTCCGCGTTTGTTCCTCATCGTCATTCTTGTTTGCATGGTCGCGGGCGGGCTGCTGCTTTGGCATGAACGCATCCATGGCGGCGACGGCACGCTGCGCGCGTACATGTTCGACGTGGGGCAGGGCGACGGACTCCTGCTCGTGAGCCCGAGCGGCAAACAGATCGTTTTGGATGGTGGGCCGGATTTATCGATGCTCCAACACTTGGGAAAGGAGATGCCATTTTTCGATCGCACGATCGAGCTGATGGTCTTGAGCCATCCGCACTACGACCACTTGGCGGCGTTCCCGGAGATCTTGAAGCGATACAAAGTGGAGCGCGTGCTGATCACGGGCGCGCGCTACGACTCGAACGCGTACGAATCCTTTTTGTCGCTGGTGCGCAGAGAGAACGCGGAGGTGACACTGGCCGATCCGGCGGGGGACATTGATATGGGAGATGGATTAAAGTTGGACGTACTGTGGCCGCGCGAAGGATTGCTGGGAAAAAGCGGCGA
>CAYTNJ010000093.1:0-5300 GCA_964439155.1 uncultured Candidatus Peribacteria bacterium
AAGCAGCGCAGGGCCGATGCGATCGGTTGGGAAGAAGTGACGGTCGGCTCCGGTGCGACGAGCCTGCATATGGCGAAAATGACGAGGGCCGCGGCTCAAAGCATCAACTACAATGAAACCACAAAGGTTGCCTTCGACACAGAGGAATTTGACGTCGGCAGTATCGCGGATTCCGTTACCAACGATCGTTTCGACATTAAGAAGGCCGGCAAATATTTCATTCAAGCGAGCTGGTATGTATCACTCGGCGGCACCCAAGGCTACTTTGCCGACTCGCGCATCTACAAAAACGGAGTGCAGGTCCAATATCATCAGGAAGACAATGGTCTCGTAGGTGAGGTGGATGCCAGCGTTTCCGCCGTTCTCGAATTGCAGGCAGGCGATTACATCGAGTTCTATGTACACCAGCAGAACAGCGCGACGACTGCGCGTAATACGAATACCAGTATTGATAAGCAGCCGAAAATGTCTGTCATTGAACTCAGCATCGCCCCAGGCGCCGACTTGGCGGAAGTCTACTATACGAACGACGATTCCCTCTCGGCCGGCGATGTGGTGAGCATCGATCCCACTTTGAAAGCCGGCGTGCGCAAGTCCGCGGGCGCATATGATGCCGGGATGCTTGGCGTGCTCTCTACGCATCCGAGTATGGTGATGGGTGGTTCCCTCGTGCCCGGCGAGTATGAGGGCAATAGAGTTCTCCTCGCGCTCGCGGGCCGCGTGCCCGTGAACGTGAGCACGGAAAACGGCGTCATCCATGCCGGCGATCCGCTGACCTCTTCCTCTCTGCCGGGCGTTGCCATGAAGGCGACTCAGGGCGGCAAGATCCTCGGTTATGCGTTGGAAGATTACGTAAGCCCGGATATCGGCCAAGTGCTCACCTTCATTGATAACAGCCACATCGGTAACCCCGCGATGGACAGCTTCTTCTCCTCTTCCGGTGCAACACTCACGGTGGATGCCAGCCTCCTGCATCTCTCCGGCGCGCTTATCGTCGACAAGGGCGCCGTGTTCGGCGGGAACGTGGCGATAGAGTCCCAGACGACCAATGCCTCTGAATCGCTGCTCACCATCCAGAGTGATGTGGGCAGCCAGGACAACACCGTGTTCCGCGTGCAGGCCGACGGCGCCGTGTACACCGACGCCACCTTCAACTCCGACGGCGCCGACTACGCAGAGTGGTTCGCCTACTCCGGCGACAAGCCCATGATGGGCGAGGCCGTGTGTATCGACGTCACCCGCTCCAACACCGTCAGGCGTTGCGACCGCGAGGCCGACAATAACGTGATGGGTATTGTGTCCACCAACCCCGCGTTCATCGGTAACAATCTCTTCGGCGCCAACGAAGGCCTCATCCCGCCGGGCTACGTGCTCGTGGGCTTGATCGGCCAAGTGCCCGCCAAGGCGATTGTTGAGGATTCAGAGGAAACAGAAGATTCAGAGGACTCAGAGGAGACGTCCATTCGCCCCGGCGACTCCCTCACGCCCGCTTGGAAGCCCGGTTACGTCCGCAAGGCCAGGGCCGGCGAACCCACGGTGGGTGTTGCGCTCGAAGGTCTCGCGAGCGGCGAAGGCGTCGTGAACGTTCTTATCGCACGCAAGAACGGTTCTCTTACCGCTGAGGCCGTGGAAGAGCGCGTGCTCAAGACCATCGCCGGCATGGAGATCGAAGACGAAGTGGACATCATGGTGCGCGACGCCGTCGAGCAACTTGATGTCGATGAGCAGGTGATGGCAGGAGTCACGGCGGGCATCGCGGGGCTCAACTTGGAACAGAAGATCGGCATGATCGTCGATCAGAAGCTGGCGGCGATCGAGCAAACGGGAAGCGGCGCGCAAACGGCCACCGGCTCGGCTCTTGAAGAACGCATTGCCGCTCTCGAGGCTCGCATCGAAGAACTCTCCGGCCAGCCCGCCAACATGAGCGGCTCTGCCCTGCTTGGCGCTCTCACGGCGCAGAGCATCACCGTCGACGACACCCTCACCGTTTCCTCCGACGCGCGCGTGGGCGGCGACTTGTACCTGGAAGGCGCCTTGGTCGCCAACTCGCTCTTCGTGCCGGGCGCCCTCACGCTCGACGGCACGCTGTCGGCCTCCAAGGTGGAAGCGGGTTCCGGTTCCGTGTTCACCGGCCTCACCACCATGAGCGGCGAGTTGCTCATCCGCGACAAGCTCACCTTCGCCTCGGGCGCGGTGATGGCGGTAAACGACCTGGGCGTGAAGGGTTCCCTCGCGGTCATCGGCAACGTGACCATCGAGGGCATGGCGATGTTCCTGCAGACCGTGAACGTGAAGGGCGAACTGATCGTGAGTAACCGCCAGGCCGGCTATGCGGTGGTCGCCCCCGGCGCCACCTCGGTGCTGGTCAAGTTCTCCACGGGCTTCATCGCCACCCCGATCGTGAGCGCCTCGCCGGATGTGCCTGTTCTCTACGCCGTCTCCAAGGCGACCGCCACGGGCTTCACTATCCGCCTTGGCGCCCCGGCTACGGAAAAGGTTACCTTCTCCTGGTTGGCCCTCTCCACCGAAAACCCGATCACCTCCACCGCCGACGGTGAAACCGGCATCGAACCCACGCAGTTCACGATCGACGCTCACGGCGTACCGCTCTCCTCCAACGACGCCTGGAACGCCTGCATCCGCAACCAAACCCTGCTCGATGAATCCGGCCAGCCCTACAGCTGCGCCCGCTACCACGACAGGTACACCTGGACGCACCCCGACTTGAACATCACCTTCCAATGGATCACCTCGCTCACGCCGCCGCTGCTCGTGCTGCCGGACGGGTACTTGGTTGAGGAACAACAGCCTTTGGAGGAACAAGAATTGGAACCGATTGATGAGCCCTTGATCGAGGAAGAGCCCGCTGCCGAAACCGGCGCCATCGTGGAACCCGAAGGTTCGACTGGAGCGACGGTGCCCGATGAGGAAGTAGCCGATCCGACTCCGATTGAAGAGGCTCCCGTTGAGCCGGCGCCCGAGGAAGAAGTTCCCGTAGAAGAAGTTCCTGCAGAGGAAGAGCCAGGGGAAGAAGTTCCAGTTGATGAAGCGCCATCCGACCCAGCTCCTGTCGATGAATCCGCAGGTGGAGGCGAAGCTCCGGTTGAGGGTGGTGGGGTGCAGCCTTAATCCTCATCGTTGTGCCCGGTGACCCATGAAACGATGTCACCACCCAAAATTGCACAATGCACATTTTTACAACATCCCCAACACCACCTCAAACACCTTCAGCACTAATCCTGCGATTGTACCCACCCACCAGGAGATGATGTCGATCGGGAGGAACGACCCGAAGAAGATCAGGAAGAGGAGGATGAACGGGCCGATGCGGAGAAAATCTTCGTACTTGTGTTCGTACTGCCAGGGGATGAACAGCTGCAGCACCTTCGAGCCGTCGAGCGGGGCGATGGGGAGCAGGTTAAAGGCCATGAGCCCCAGGTTCATGCCGAGCGAGGCGTTCAATAATTTTGCGATCAACAAGACGGCTGCGGAAGGGGAGTCGAGGAGATTGCTCTTGGTAAGCAGCGCCATGCAGAGCACGGTGATGGTGGCGAGGATCAGGTTGGAAACCGGGCCCGCGATGGCCACCAGCGCCATGTCGCGCTTGGGATGCGCGAAGTAGCGCGGGTTCACCGGCACAGGTTTGGCCCAACCGAAACTACCGCGACTGATGAAAAACACCAGCGCTCCCATGGGGTCCAAGTGCGCCACGGGGTTGAGGGTAAGGCGTCCTTCGTTAGCCGGGGTGGGGTCTCCCAAGCGGGTTGCCGTGATGGCATGCGCCCATTCGTGCACGCTGAGCGCGATCAAGATGGCGATGATGCGGATGAAGATGTCGGCGAAATCGGCGTTCATGAACGAAGGGTATCGGGAAAACGATACAGCAAAACGGCCGGCCTACCCATCATCTCCTTTAGACTTTCTTTCCTTCCTGCATCCTCTTGGCCATGGTGCGCAGGTAAGAGGTGGAAACCTTCATCGTTTTGAACGTTCCCGTGGCGGGGTCGAAAATGCGCTTTTTCTGAATGTTCGGGCGATACACGCGGCGCGAGGCACGCAGCGAGTGGCTTCGGGTGTTGCCGAAAGCCGTCTTCTTGCCGGTTTTAGCGCACATGCGTGACATGAGGCGTGCAGATTAGCCGGGCTTTGGGAGGCGGTCAATAGCTAGCTTTTTAGCTCCTTAGCTCGTTAGCTTCTTAGCTTTTTTGGTCCTAATAAGCTAATTAGCTAAAAAGCTAGCAAGCTTACTTCTTCATTTTTAGGTCACGCACCATGCTTGCGGCTTTGAACAGGCTTTCGAATGTCCCCGCGTCGATCCATTCATTCTCCACGATAGTCGCCCCCAATTCGCCTTTTTCCGCGTACCATTTGCAGATATCGGTGATTTCATATTCGCCCCGGGCGGAGGGTTGGAGGTTGCGGATGATCTCGAAGCAGCGCTCATCAAAGAGGTAGCAGCCGGTGAGGGCGTAGTCGCTTTTGGGGGCTTTGGGCTTTTCTTCCAGGGAGACGACTTTGCCGTCTTTAAGCTCCGCCACTCCGAAACGCTCAGGATCGGGAACTTTTTTGAGGAAGACGTTGCCGCCGCTTTGAAATGCCTTGATGGTTTGCGCCAAAGGATCGACGAACACGTTATCCCCCAAAATGGCGCATACTTTATCGCCGTCGGCGAATTCCTCGGCAAGGCCCAACGCTTGCGCGATACCGCCCGGTTTTTCCTGCACTTTAAAGGAAAAGGTGCAGCCGAACCTGGACCCCGAACCCAAAAACGCCGCGATCTGGTCGAAGTGCTCGGTGCCCGTGACGACGGCGATATCTTTGATCCCTGCGTCCAAAAGCACCTGCAGGGGATAAAGAATGAGCGGTTTGTCGTACACCGGAAGGAGGCTTTTGTTCACGATATCGGTGAGCGGCCGAAGCCGAGAACCGGTGCCGCCGCAAATAAGGACGCCTTTCATGGGATCTACTGTACCTCTTTTGCCCGTGTCTTTGCTATGCTCGGCTCATGAACCTCTTAGTAACGGGCGGCGCCGGCTTCATAGGCTCGCACTTCGTCTTACGGCACAGGGAGAATTTTCCCGACGACACGGTGGTCGTGCTCGATGCTCTGACGTATGCCGGGAGCAAAGCCTTCCTCGACCCGGTCATCAATCGCATCCGCTTCATCCAGGGCGACATCGTCGATGCCCCGCTCGTCGCGGAAACGATCAAGCGGTACGGCATCGATTGCATCGTGAACTTTGCCGCCGAGACGCACGTGGACCGTAGCATCGCAAACGCCACGCCCTTTCTGCATTCCA
>CAYTNJ010000094.1:0-5215 GCA_964439155.1 uncultured Candidatus Peribacteria bacterium
CCGCCCAGGTGGCCGCGAAAGTCTACTTGGTACACCGCCGCACGGAGTTTCGCGCCGAGCCCTACTGGGTGGATAAGGTGAAAGAGAAGCAGAACATCACCTTTGTGCTCGAGCGCCATGTCACGGACATCTTGGGAGATGCGAAAGTGACGGGCATCAAACTGGATACCCCCTTCGAAGGACAAGACGTACTCACGGTCGACGGGGTGTTCATCGAAATCGGCGCCAATCCTGCTGTGTCTTTGCCCGTCTCACTCGGTTGCGCCGTTGACGAGAAAGGCCACCTGCAAGTGGATCAGGCGATGAAAACGTCCGTTCCGGGCGTGTTCGGCGCCGGGGATTTGACCAGCGGAAGCAACCACTTCGCCCAGTTCACCACCGCGGCAGGGGAGGGGACGGTGGCGGCCAATAGTGCGTTCCATTACCTGCAGGCGGGGCATTGATGGAGCTGATTAGCTGTTTAGCTTGTTAGCTTATTAGCAGGCTTTTATTTGGGGGTATTGCGATTTTTCCTAAAAAGCTAAGAAGCCAATAAGCTAACAAGCTTGTGGCGCTATTTCCCCTTGCACGACCCTTTTCCTTCTCTATACTCCCTCCACTATGCCCCGTGGAAAGCGCACAGTTTTCGGCATTTACTGCTCCGATGCGGAGTGCAAGCATGTGGGAAGCCGCATCGGCACCGTCCGGTTCCATAAGCAGGATAAAGAAGGCGTCTCCTGGAAGGAGCACGCCGCCAAGCTGAGCAAGTATTGCCCTTCCATCCGCCGCCGCGTGACGGTCAAATTGAAGGAAGAAAAGCACTCCAGCTAATCCGTCTCCACTTCGTTCCGCCGAGATTCCCCGTCTTGGCTTTTGAGCGTACACTCTTACCGTGCCTGACGTGTATCGAGATGCGGCTTCTCTACTGGTGATTCGCCGGTCCGCGGACGCAAAGTCGCCCGACGGGTTGGAAGTGTTGCTGCTGCATAAGCCGCGGCGCCGCGATGCCTGGCAGTTACCCCAGGGCGGAGTGGAAGCGGGGGAGACCATCGAGCAAGCCGCCGTACGCGAGCTTGGCGAGGAGGCGGGAATCACCGACGTGCGCATCCTTGGCACCAGCCCCGAGGTGTACAAGTACGACTTTCCTCCGTCGTTCCGGAAGTTCCGGCCCGACAACGTCTGCGGGCAGCGGATTTATTTTCTCTACGCGCTCGTGGCGTCTGACATGCAGGTGAACGTGGACGGCAAGGAGATCGACCGGTACCAGTGGGTCGATATCACGACCGTGCGCCGCTACGTGAAGCGTCCGGAGTACCTGCGCCTGGTGGAACGCCTGTACCGCGAGGCCGCCGATAAACTGAAAGCCGAGGGCTGAAGAGTTTGCTAGGCTGCTGCGGTGCACCTGCTAACCCTCACCCTCGAGCACTTCCGCAACCACACGGCGACGACCGTGGATTTTGCAGGTGCCGATACGCAGTTGTTCGTGGGCGAAAACGGCAGCGGGAAGACGAATTTGCTGGAAGCGGTCTCCGTTCTTTCTTTGACCAAATCCTGCCGCGGGAGAGATGAGCAAGAGCTGGCCCAATGGGGCGCCACCCACTACCGCGTGCGCGCAGAGGTGCTGGCCGACGACGGCAAAAAGTCGACCATGGAAGTGGTGACCGAAGTAAGCCCCAGGCAGCGCAAAGCCTGTTTCATCAACGACGTAAAAACGGGCCTTGGCGCCATGGTGGGGTTTCTGCCGACGGTGATCTTTTTGCCGCAAGACTTGCTGCTTTTCAGCGGCCCGCCCGCGGAGCGCAGGCGATTTTTGGATCAACTGCTTTCGCAAGTATCGCCCGATTACCTGGCCGACTTTTCGGCCTATCAGAAAATTTTGCAGCAGCGTAACGCGCTCCTGCGAAACATCGCCGACGGGCGGCAAACGGAAGAGGGGATCCAAGTGTGGGACAGAGCACTCGCACACCACGGTTGCAGGCTGACTATCGCCCGTTTGGAGCTGATCGAGACGCTCAATTTATCCTTTGCCGAAGAGTTGAAAGAACTTGGCGAAGACCGGTGGGAAGCCGTGCGCCTGACCTATACTCGCAAGTCGGTCGAGCGTGATCCGGCGGCTTTGGAAGAAGAAGTGGTGCGTCTATTGGAAAAACATCGCCAGCGCGATCTCGCTTTGGTTTCCACGTCGGTGGGTCCGCACCGCGAGGACTGGCAGGTGATGGTCGGCGAGCGGGAGTTGCCCACGTTCGCCTCTCGCGGGCAGGAGCGCACGGCGGTGCTGGCGATCTTGCTGCTCGAAGTCGCGTACTTGGAACTGCGCAGGGGCGAGCGGCCGATGGTGCTGCTGGACGACGCCTTTTCCGAGCTGGACGACCGGCACCAGGAGCGATTGATGGATGCGCTCAAAGGGCGACAGGTGATCCTCACTTCCACCCGCGTGCCGCCCAATATCGGCGAAGCCCGGCTATGGAGAGTGGGCGGCGGCACCGTATCCCCGGTCTAAACGGCCTGGTACACTGGTTTCATGGACGAAAGGCGCAATTTGCACGACGGCGAGATGCTCCTCTGCGCGAGGCGCCCCTCCGCGGCGGCCGTCGCCTGGGGATTCGTATGGGCCGTGGTGGATGCAGCGATCGTGTCTTTACTGCTTTACGTGCTCATCGGTGCCGTACTGTGGTTTACGAGCGAGACCTTTTCGCCGTGGTGGGTAGTGCCGCTCGTAGCCGTTCCCGCTTATGCGTTGGCGGCCTATCGCCGCAGGCATCACTGGCAAAAGGCTCTGCTGCGCATCACCACCGAGCGCATTTTGCTGCAGTTTCCGGGGTCGTTCTTCTCGCACTTTCAAAAGACGCTCAAGTGGAACCAGTACCAGGAAAGTTACGTCGGCAAGGCGGGTATCTTTTCCATCCTCCTGCGCTCAAGGCCGCTGTGCATTCGTTACGGCAGCAGCGACGGCGAGCAGTTGATCTGCTTTCCGGCCATCCGCAACGCAACGGACATCAAGCACTACCTCGACAAGGTGGATAGCGCGGTGAGGAAAAATCAGACGGACACGGTAAAGCCGTTCGTGGATAAGCCGCGGGGACAGCGGGATTGATGAATGAAAAATTGAAAATTACGATACGGGCATGGCTGATCGCAAGGCTCCGTACGCAGCCAGCGCAAGCGCGTCCGCCGCATCTGCGGGTTTGGGAATTTCGGTGAGTTTGAAGAGGTGCTTGATCATCGTTTGCATCTGCAGTTTGTCCGCCTTGCCGTCGCCTGTGATGGCCAGTTTCAATTGGAGCGGAGTCGGATCGATGATGGGAATGCCCCGCGCCGCGACCGTGACCACGATCACGCCGCGCGCATGGGCCACGTCGAGCGCGGTTTTGACGTTGGTCTCGAAGAACAAGCGCTCGATCACGCAGAGCTCGGGCTTGGCTTCGTCCAGGAAGGCCGTCAGGTCTTTTTGAATTTCCAGCAAGCGATCGGGAAAGGCCAGCCCCGAGGGCGTTTCGATCGTCAGCCATTCGATCGCTTCCATCGTTTGGGACGAGGAGGCTTCGATAAGCCCCAAGCCAATGGTTGCCAAGCCGGGGTCGATGCCCAAAATACGCATGCCTTCCACTCTACCACTCCATTGAGAAAAATACGCTTTTCTGCTATCATAAGGGGAAACCCACATGCACCTTTCTTCGCTCTTCCAGGCCACGAAACGTTCGCACCGCGCATGGGTGGCGATGCCGCTGTTCGCGTTGCTGCTTACGCTCTCCGTTCGCGAGGGATGTAAAAAGGAAGGATGTCTCGGTCGCGTTCTTCCCGGCGTGACCGCAGAGGCGATCGTGACGGCAGCTGACTCTCGCACGCTTCTCACCGATGCCGGCATGGGTATTGTCGTCTCTCCGGCCTCCAGCGTGAAAGTGGATGGAGCGGCCATGACTCTTGAAAGCGGCACTGCGCTCATCGCCCGCGATGGTCTCTTCGCCGTAACAGTCGGCATGTTTCGCTTGTCGGGATTAGCCGGTGGTATGGAAATCGTGAAGAACGATGCCTCCATCACCGTGGCCGCTATTTCGACGCCCGTTTATGTGCGCTTTGAGAATCAGGCGATGCTCGTGCCTGTCGGCTATCAATGGAAAGGGAAATCGTTAGACGGCGCCGCAGAAGGCTTGGATGGCTGGCTCAAAGCTCGCACGCTCAAGCCGTTGCCTTCTGCTTACCTGGAAGAACGGCTCAAGCTCCTCGCATCATTGAAGGTGGAGGCTCAAGTGGAAACCGTCGATGCATCGGCATTGGCGCTCCCGGTTTTGCAGCTACAAGCCTCCCGCCTGCGCGCCGAGCGCCGGGCCGACAGGGAAGCGTTCTTGGGGTTACTGGAAGGCGCCAAGAATGATCCGGAAACCGTCCGCGATCTTCTGGTCACGCAGGATGTATCGGCCATGCTGACTTCCATTTCTCCGAGCGATCTTTCGTTGCTGGTACACGCCCTCGCCGGCACGGATGCCCTGCTCGATATTCTCCCTTCGTTTGCCACCCAAGAAGACGCCTGGATGCTTGCCTCGTTCCATCCCGCGCTCTGGCAGCAGGCCTGGGCCGTGACGGGTCCGGAAGAGGCCAGTGAGGATGTCGCGCTTTTACGTTTGTTCCTGCTCCCCATGGCCGATGTTCAGGCGGAACCCGCGGGCCCGTTCGTCGTTGAGAGATGGCGCCAGGAGGCCAGCGCCTTGCTGGCAGCGAACGATGACCCCGCCCCCTTGGTGTCCGCCTTCCTCGCTTCGATGACGCGCACCATTGGCAGCCTGCGCGCCAAGCAGTTGCCCCAGCGCGTACAAGCCTACGCCCAAGCCGCAGCGGCCGTCGCCCTGCCCTATGCCGAGCAACTCACGGATAGCCAGCGCACGCTCATCGCCGCCTGGCAAACCATGGAACCCCCGGCCCCGGAGGCCAAGCCCGAGCAGCAGTCTTCGCCCTCCGCGGCTTCTGCGCCGTCGGTCTCCGTGGTGATTCCCGCAGCCGTCCTCGAAAGCCGCACACAAGAGGCGCTGGCCGTCGCAGGCGCCCTGTTTACCATCCGCACCAAAGTCGAAGCGGAGGGTGGCTCTTTGGCCCGCGTGAGCGACGTGGTGTTCTCGGGCAAGAGCGGTGATGCCATCGTCAGCTTCACCTTTGATCTGGAACAGAAGGTTGTGTCCGACATTCGCCGCGAAGGCAGCGACTATCCGTATGGGATGGCGTGGGAGGAGTTTGTGCGGTGGGT
>CAYTNJ010000095.1:0-259 GCA_964439155.1 uncultured Candidatus Peribacteria bacterium
TGTGCCATGTCCAACTCTGCCACTCTGTCGTAAAGCATTTTCTGAATAAGCATCGGAAACCGCGTCCAAAGCATCTGTTCGATGAACGACTGTGTGCTGTATAGGGCATCTTGCAGGAAGTAGGTGATGATGCGGCTCCCGAACAAGACCACCAAGTGCCGCATGTCTACCGTTCCACTATCAATTCCTGCGATCACCGTATCAATCACCAACTTATAAATATAGGCATTTACGAATGGAATAACAGCGGGGAGCGTTG
>CAYTNJ010000095.1:269-5103 GCA_964439155.1 uncultured Candidatus Peribacteria bacterium
CTTCAGGTGCGCTGCCAATTTCTTTCGATCCACCTTTCTCTCACCGTATTTTTTGCGAAGTGCTGCCACAGCGCTCTGAAAATCACGCGTGTTCACGACACACCCCACCACGTAGGCCGTGGCCGGATCGTAATGGGCAAAATCTGCATCGGTGAATTGGATGTACGACTGCATAGTTCACTACGTATTTCACGGATATTCTACCGTACGGGCAGTGACAGCGATACGCGCTGAATAAGCGTAAGGGCTCTTACTGAAGCCATGTTCACCTCCATCACAACCAAGTATGATGTTTTGGAGCCTGTGTGACCACCTCAAATCAAAAACAACAACCCCAACGCCGCCCCCAACAGCCCCAGGTCTCGTACGCCTATGTCGTTCCACCCTACCTGCGTGAGAATGCCGATCAAGTGCAGGCAAATGAGGATCACGCCCGCTTGGCGTACTCTGCGCACCGGAATCACCAGCAGGAAGGCCAGGAGCAGCTCCGTTACTCCGATGATATTGAGCCAGGTGTAGACTGAAAGACCCAGGAGGCCGTCCATCCATGCGGGGATCCAGCCGATCCAAATTGTGGGGTTCAAGAATTTATCGATGCCGAAGTAGCCGAAGACCAAGACGAGGGAAGCCGTGAGGATCAACATTGCCCAAGTGTTTCGTTGCATAGGGCCAAAGCGTACCGTAGCATTTTGCCGTTGTCAGTTTTTCCTTCCGCCTTTCCTCTAATGAAACACATCCTTCCCGCTGTCGCTCTTGGCCTTGCCCTCGTTGCCTGCACTCCGCAGAACGGCGGGACTTCCACCGGCAGCTCGGCTTCTTCGGCCAAGGCTTCGTCTGTCTCACTTGCCTCGGCGCAGTCCGCAGACGCAGCCGGGTCAATGGCCGGCACTTCCGTCGGCGCCTCTGCCGCGGCTTCCCAAGTGCAATTGCCCGCTTCCGCCGCCTCTTCCGCCAAGCCCACCGCGCAGGCGCGCGTCGTCAACGTGGTCGTCGAGGACTTCGCCTTTACGCCTTCGGTCATCAAGGTGAAGAAAGGGGAGAAGGTGACGCTCGCCCTTGAGGGCAAGACCGGTATTCACGGTTATGCCGTTCCGGGCCTGGGCATCAACGCCCGCGTGGAGGCCGATAACACGGTGAGCGTGACGATTCCCACCGATAAGACGGGCACCTTCGACGTCTTTTGCTCCATCCCGTGCGGCTCCGGCCACAAGAGCATGAAGAGCACGATCATCATCGAGGACTAGCATGTCGCGCTTCCTTCGCTTGCTGCCGGTTTTACTCACGTTCGTCGCGATCGCTCTCGCAGCCGGCACACGCTATCTGCCGCAGGCCAATCCCGATCCCAATCACACGCATGCCGACTTTGCTGTGTGGATCGGCGGCAAGATGCTCGACTTCTCGGGTCCGGAGTTCATGTCCGGCGTTTCCACGGATGAAACGACGCATCCCACGGATGGGTTGAAGAAGTATCTGCATTTGCACGATGGCATGGGCACAGTCATTCATCGTCACAAGCCGGGGCTGACGCTGCGCGAATTCTTTGCATCGATCGGCACCACATTCCGCGTCATCGAGAACAATAATCTCTGCATCGATTTCCCGCAGATCGAGGAGGTTTGTCAGGATGAGGTGATGCATCGCAATTGGGTAATGAAGATCAACGATCAGCCGCAATCGTTTTTGGATACGGCGTACGTGTTCAAGGACGGCGATAAGATTTTGCTCTTCTTTGAAGACGGAAAGGAAACGACGCCCGAGCAATACAAGCGCATGGAAGATTCTTTGTCGGACGATGCCTGTCGCTACTCCAAGACCTGCCCCTGGAAAGGCGCGCCGCCAGCGGAAAACTGCATCGCCGATCCGGCGGTGCCTTGCATGGAGTAGCCTTCGGCTCCGCTCAGGCTGTCACATTATTGATTGCCCTCGCACATTCCTCCACCCTGCTTTCGGGGATGCCGCCCAAGTTGATGCGGCCTTCGTTGGTGAGGAATATTTTATGATCGTCGCGTAGGTTTTTCACTTGTTCCCGGGAGAGCGGCAGGAGTGCGTAGAGGCCTTTGCCTTCCAAGGCTTTGTGCAAATCGCCGGTCAGGAGCGACTGCAATGCCGCGCGCTTGCGGTCGAGCGAGTCGCGGGTGCGCTGGAGATCGTCAAGCCATTGGTCGCGATACTTTTCCTGCGTGAGCACCACGATTTCTTGGCCTGCGACGGCTGATGCCGAGTGGATGCCGCGGGTGAGCGAGGCGTATTGGCCTTCGAGGAGTTTGGTTTCTTCCGCCGTGCCAGCAGTCGCGCAGGCGGCGCCCACTCTCAGACCGTACATGGAGTGATTCTTGGCCGCGGACCAGGCAATGAGCTGCGGCACCTCGTGCTTGCGCAGGATGCGAATGGCCAGGGTGTCTTCGTCCTCGGTAGCCTGAAATCCCTGGTAGGCCATGTCCATGACGGCGATGGACTGTTTTTGCTTCATGGCTTTCGCGAGCGTCGTCCACTGGTGTTCCGTAAAATCGCGTCCCGTCGGGTTGTGGCAGGCGGCGTGCAGCAGTACGGCGGTGCTTCCCGTGGCGGACTGCAGCGCCTCCAAAATGCCGTCGATGCTCGGTTTATCGTGTGCCAAGTACGGCACCGTCACTACCTGCAGGCCGGCGCTCGTGCACAGGTGCGCGTGGTTGCTCCAAGTGGGGGTGGGTATGATTACGGTCGTCTTTTTGTCGAGGTGGCGCACCAATTGCAGGTTGATCGCGAGCGCCCCCGTGCCGCCTGTCGTGGCGAGGGTCGCGATGTTCTCGGCGCCGTCGCCGAAGATCATCTTTTTCACGATCGATCGGAAGGCATCGATGCCGAGCAGCGGGGGATAGGCCAGGCTCCAGGGCGAGAGTGACTGCTGCCAATCGGTGCAGGCTTGCCTTACGCTCCCGAAAAGCTCCGGTACGCCTTCCTCGTTTAAAATCATGCCGACCGTGGCGTTGATGGCCCGGGGACCGGCTTCCTTCGCCTGGCGCATGAGCGCGAAGACGGGGTCGGGTATCAAGGGCGAGAGGCCTGGGAAGTGCTCGGGCATGCTCTTTCTTTGTACCATTCTTTCCGCTTATACTCCACCCATGATCTGGCCGCCCATCACCATGGCCACGCAGCATCCGGATAATGCTTGTTCGCCGTGGTGGAAGGAAGGTGCCTTCGTGTCGACTCCCGAGGAGATCGATGAGTTGCTCATCTTGTTTAAAGAACTGCCCATCGATGAGTACATGTGGGACTGGGAGGGAAAGTACGTCGACGAAGCCGTGGGCGAAAAACTGTTCTCCCGCGCGCACGAGTTCTTTTCACAGAAGACCTTGGGAGACGACCTGCATCTCACGTATCGCATTCCCGCTTTTTCGGAAGGAAAAATGCACCGCATGGCGCGCGCGTTCATGAACGTGCTCTCCCTTGCCGACCTGGGCCGCGAGCTGCATTTGCCTCGCCCGCCCGTGACGGAGATGTTTCTCCCGCTTACCACCTCTGCCGACCAGCCGATCGCCGTGCGCAAGGCGTTTCGTGAAATTGCCGACTATCACCGCGCGGTGTTTCATCAATCCAAAGAGCAGGAGGAAAGCGTGCTGCAGCAGTTCGAGGTGACGCCGCTCGTGGAGGACAGTGAATCGCTGTTCAACATCGCCGACATCGTGGGGCCGTACTGGGAACAGTTGAAGAAGGATAAGCACGATCTCTCTCGGGGCCAACGCCTGTTTTTGGCGCGCTCCGATCCCGCTTTGAATGCCGGCCTCGTGCCCGCCATTCTCGCCGTGCGAGCAGCGCTCTCTTCGGCGAATGACGTGGGCGAACGGTTGGGCTTTCCCGTGCACCCGATCATCGGCACGGGCTCATTACCGTTTCGCGGAGGCGTAAACCCCAGGCGCATCGAATCCATCGTCCAAGCTTATGCCGGCGTGCGCACCTACTCCATCCAGTCGGCTTTTCGCTATGACTATCCGAAGCAAGAAGTCACGGAGGCGCTCACGTATCTCAAGCGCGAAGCCCCCAAACGCGAAGCCGTGAAAGTGTCCGAAGACGAGCGCAAAAAGATGGCCGCCCTCTGCGCCAAGTTCGCTTCGCATTGGAAGCCCACGATCGAGGCCATCGCGGACACGATCAATGCAGCCGCCGCCCACACGCCCCCGCGCCGCGAGCGTCTGCAGCACATCGGTCTGTTTGGCTACAGCCGCGGAGTGGGCGCCGTCAAACTACCCCGCGCCATCGGCTTTACCGCCGCCCTCTATTCGCTCGGTGTTCCGCCGGAACTCATCGCCACGGGCAGAGGACTCAAGGCCGCTAAGCAGAGCGGAGATATGCCGTTGATCGAAAAACATTACCCCACGCTGCGCGAAGACATGCTGGAAGCGGGCTATTACTTAAACCGGGAGAACGTCGGCTTGCTGGCGAAAAAGAACAAAGCCTTCGCGCTCATCGAAGAAGATCTTCAAGCGATCGAAACTCTCTTGGATATCCGGTTGGGTCCGATCGAAGTGCCCCACATCCTGCATCGCAATCTCTCGTCGACCATCTTCCATCGCCTGCATGCCGCTACCGTGGATGCTGCGGCGCTAAGCAAAGACATCACCGAGGCGGCGGTGTTGAGGAAGAGTATTGGATAATTCCCCGGCCATCACGTTGTCGTCATGACCTCTCTTGTTTTCAAGCTTTTGGCTTATGCTACACTTGAACCATGACCGAGCCTAAAACGACCGGCCAGGACGATGCTTCTTTCCAGGAGCTCGAAGAACTGCGCGCCAAGTTCGCCGTTATCGAGGAAGATCTCAAGGCTGCCCAAGCCGAGCGCGATAAGTGGAAAGACGGC